>SVLW01000034.1 GCA_015067705.1 Oscillospiraceae bacterium | reverse complement strand
TGGATCCGTCAGGCCATCACCCGCGCCATCGCCGACCAGGCCCGCACCATCCGCATCCCCGTGCATATGGTGGAGACCATCAATAAGGTCATGCGTGTCTCCCGCCAGCTTCTGCAGGAGCTGGGCCATGATCCCCAGCCCGAGGAGATCGCCGCTGAGATCAATATGCCGGTGGACAAGGTCCGCGAGATCATGAAGATCGCGCAGGAGCCGGTCTCTCTGGAAACCCCCATCGGTGAGGAGGAGGACAGCCACCTGGGCGACTTCATCTCCGACGATGACGTACCGGAACCCTCCGACGCCGCCTCCTTCACGCTTCTGAAGGAACAGCTCATGGACGTCTTAAAGACCCTGACGCCCCGTGAGGAAAAGGTCCTGAAGCTGCGCTTCGGCATTGAGGATGGCCGCACCCGCACTCTCGAAGAAGTGGGCCGCGAGTTCAACGTCACCCGCGAACGCATCCGCCAGATCGAGGCCAAGGCCCTGCGTAAGCTCCGTCACCCCAGCCGCTCCAAGCGTCTGAAGGACTTTATCAGCTAAGATGAACGCATCCATGAATGAAGGGCACCGCGAACGACTGCGGAAACGCTTCGAAAACGAGGGGCTTGACTATTTTGAACCCCATGAAGTCATCGAGCTCCTGCTCTTTTTCGTGATTCCCCGGGGAAACGTGAACCACACCGCCCACGCGCTGATCCAGCGCTTCCGTTCCATCCGCGGCGTGTTCCACGCCTCCGTCAAAGAACTGATGGAAGTGGACGGCATCGGCCCCCAGGCCGCATTCTTTCTGAAACTGATTCCCGCGGTGTGCCGCAGATATATGATCTCTGTAGAGCAGGACAAATTCCTGCTGCCCTTAAACAGCAGCGAACGCATCCGGCAGTATGTGGCGCCCCATTTCGTGGGCAGAACCGTGGAGACTTTGTTTCTCCTCTGCCTCAATAACTCCGGTCTGCCCATCTCCTGCAATTACATATCGGAGGGCGTGGCAAACGCCTCCCTGGTGGATGTGCGTAAAATCATGGAGATCGTGGTCAGCTCCAACGCCGTGGCGGTGGCTCTCTGCCACAATCATCCCGACGGACTGGCCTTCCCGTCCCAGGAGGATATCGAGCTCACCGAACGGATCCGTGATCTCCTGGCCCCGGTGGGCGTGACACTGGTGGATCATCTGGTCTTTTCCGGGGATGACTGCGTCTCCCTCTTTGACTCCGATCTCTACCTCCCGTTCCCGAACGAAGCATAACGCAAGTAATATGAAAAGGAGCAGTCTTAAAAAAAGACTGCTCCTTTTTTCACCCCCTCCATAACCTTGTTTACCGCCGCAGAATATTATTGGGTATTCATGCAAAACGATGCATATTGATCGATTTTGCAGATTTTCGGTTTCTCATTGCCTTTCTGTCGAAAGAAACGGGGCAGGGGAGAACACTGTCGGACGATTTTTTTGACAGGTATTCCCCAAACGGCGCCCGAAAGGGGAGACGCCGGGAGAAAAAAACAAAAAAAGGAAAATTGGGTCTTGACAAACAGGGGAACATCCAGTATACTTGAGAAGTCGTCCGGGGTGTGGCTCAGTTTGGTAGAGCGCTTGGTTCGGGACCAAGAGGCCGGAGGTTCAAGTCCTCTCACTCCGACCAAAATCGGCAAGTTTCAAAAGAAGCTTGCCGATTTTATTTTTTCTTCGCTCTTCACCTAACCCCGGTAAGCCGACTTGCTTACCGGCTTTTTATTTTCCCTCACAAATTGACAGAATTCCGCAAATATGATAGAGTAAAGCCAAGAAAGCGAGGCGATTTCTCATGTATCTGACGAAAGACCGACTCACGATCCGAAATGCCGGGCCGGCGGATGCGGCGACGCTTTGCCGCTGGTGGAACGACGGGGCCGTGATGGCTCATGCCGGCTTCCCCAACGGGCTTGGCACCACGGAGGAGGCCATCCGGGAGAAACTCCGCTCCGACAGTGATGAGACCTCGCGCCGCCTGATGATCGAGCGGGACGGCACGCCCATCGGCGAGATGAGCTTTCACAATCTGGGAGAAGGCCGCGTGGAGATCGGCATCAAAATCTGCGAGGCGACAGAGCAGGAAAAGGGATACGGCACCACGCTTCTGCGCATGCTGTTTCATGCCCTCTATCAGGAGCTTTGCTATCAGATCATCCAGATCGATACCAATCTCTCAAACACCCGCGCCCAGCACGTCTATGAAAAACTGGGCGCCATCAAAACCGGCGTCTATTATGACAACTGGCGCAACCAACTGGGGGAGCTGCAGTCCCAGGTGGTCTATGAACTGCCGCAGGCAGTCTTTTACGAAAACAATCCCATATGCAGGGAGTGGTGACTATGCCGCAGGATATTCTCTATAAAACCGACCACACCGTCTTTTCCTACCGTGCGGCGGGCATTCTGGTAAAAGACGGCGCCGTACTGCTTCAAAAGCCCACAAACGATCCCGGACATGCATTCCCCGGCGGACACGTCACCTTTGGGGAAACTGCAGAGGAAACCTTAGTCAGAGAATTCCGGGAGGAAATGGGCGCCGAAATTGAGGTGGGCGGGCTTCGCTGGGTGGGGGAGATCTTCATTCCCGTGGGCAGCCGCCGCATGCACCAGCTCTGCCTTTACTACGACGTGCATCTGCGCGACCCCGCCTCCATTCCCACCACCGGCTCCTTTCAGGGCACGGAATCCATGGAAGGGAAGTCCTTCCGCATGGGATTCCACTGGATCCCCATAGAGGCGCTTGACCATATCCTGGTCTATCCGCCGGAGACCATCGGCTTTTTGAAAGAAAATGATCCCCAGGTAAAAACTTTCCAATACTACGAAGAAGATGAGGTGACATGATGAAAGAGATCACGTATTTCTATCTGAAGGGCTGTCCCTATTGCCGGAAAGCAGACGGTATCATCGCCGATCTGATCGCCGAAAACCCCGCCTACGCCGCCGTTCCCATTCGGAAAATCGAGGAGCGCCAGGAGGCGGAAATCGCCGACAGCTATGATTATTATTTTGTACCGTGCCTCTGGATCGGTGAGGAAAAACTGCTGGAAGGCCCGGCAAATGTTGAGAAAATCCGGGAAATTTTTGAAAAAGCACTCCATTAAGCAAAGATTGGTTTAAGGAAATTTTTTGCGGTCTTTTTCAAAAAAATGCTTGACAAAATGGCGGTTCATGAGTATACTATAGAAGCTGACTCTCGTGAGAGGGAAAGTCAAGTTGGGAGCATAGCTCAGCTGGGAGAGCACTTGCCTTACAAGCAAGGGGTCACAGGTTCGAGCCCTGTTGTTCCCACCATGAATCTGGCCAAGTAGTTCAGTTGGTTAGAACGCCGGCCTGTCACGCCGGAGGTCGAGGGTTCGAGTCCCTTCTTGGTCGCCATTATTTGCCTCTGTAGCTCAGTTGGTAGAGCAGGGGATTGAAAATCCCCGTGTCGCTGGTTCGATTCCGGCCGGAGGCACCATTTTTGCGGGTTTAGCTCATTTGGTAGAGCGCCACCTTGCCAAGGTGGAGGTAGCGAGTTCGAATCTCGTAACCCGCTCCAAAAATTAAATTGCCTTTGATTTCAGTCGAAGGCACAATCTGCGGGTTTAGCTCATTTGGTAGAGCGCCACCTTGCCAAGGTGGAGGTAGCGAGTTCGAATCTCGTAACCCGCTCCATTTTATGGCCAAGTAGTTCAGTTGGTTAGAACGCCGGCCTGTCACGCCGGAGGTCGAGGGTTCGAGTCCCTTCTTGGTCGCCATTATTTGCCTCTGTAGCTCAGTTGGTAGAGCAGGGGATTGAAAATCCCCGTGTCGCTGGTTCGATTCCGGCCGGAGGCACCATTTTGCGGGTTTAGCTCATTTGGTAGAGCGCCACCTTGCCAAGGTGGAGGTAGCGAGTTCGAATCTCGTAACCCGCTCCAAAAATTAAATTGCCTTTGATTTCCGTCGAAGGCACAATCTGCGGGTTTAGCTCATTTGGTAGAGCGCCACCTTGCCAAGGTGGAGGTAGCGAGTTCGAATCTCGTAACCCGCTCCATTTTTTATCCGATCACAATCTGTGGTCGGATTTTTTCATTTCTTCCGCCCACGATTCCCGTATTCCGGCCTCAGACGCCGCCTGCGGGCCGATATCGCCACCGCCGTGTCCTTTTCCTCCCATCTGCGGAAACTGCGCGAATCGGCCCTCCTGCGCGGCAGAATCGTGATCCGCCATAGTTCAATGAAATACCCCCGCAAAGGCGCACCGTGCGGTGCCTCTGCGGGGGACTTTCTATGGATCCGGCTTAGATGCCGTACAGGACGATACCCGCCGCTGCAGACAGTACGATCAGGAGAATCGGCGACAGTTTCTTTTTGGCGATGCGCTGATACACCACCATCGCGGCCACCAGAAGCACTGTGATTATGATGCCCTGCTCATCTGCCGCTGCGGACGAAATCGAGCCGAAACAGTTCTGCACAACCATATAGATACCCGTAGCCAGCACAATGCCGATCACACAGGGCTTCATACCACGCAGAATGGCCTGGACATACGGATTCTTCCACACCGTTTTGAGTAAGGCCGTACACAAAAGGATGATCAGAAACGACGGCAGAACAACCGCCAGCGTGGCGGCAGACGCTCCTGCAAAGCCTGCCTGGCTGCTGCCGATATAGGTGGCGAGATTCACCATAATGGGACCGGGTGTGCTTTCGCTGACGGCAATCATATAGCTCAGCATCTCATCGTCCAGCCAGCCATAGGACAGTACCACATCGCGAATCAGGGGGATCGCACCGTAAGCGCCGCCGAACGCAAAGCATCCGACCTTCAGAAAACCAAGAAATAACTCAAGATAGATCATTTCTTTGCACCGCCTTTCTGATTCGGCGCGCCATGGAGCATAAAGACCACCAGGCTCACAGCCGCCGCAATCAGCATCAGACTGATCGAAGAGAAGTTCCATGCAAAGAGATTGATACAGAGCATGACGATCGCGGAGGAGAGCATGATCACTCTGGGCAGGATCTTTTTGTGCATTTTCCGAATCATCGTAACGGCAGCATCCAAAATCAAGATACCGACGGCAATTTTGATTCCCTGAAACGCATGGGCGATCAGCGGCCACTCCAAAAAGTGGTCCAGAAACATCGAAATGAGATAAATCACCGCAAACGACGGCACGATCATCCCCAGCGTTGCAAGCAGTGCTCCCATCAAGCCCGCTTTCTGATAACCGGTAAACGTTGCACAGTTGATCGCGATAGGGCCGGGCGTGGATTCTGCCAGAACCGTCACCGTCATCATTTCATCGTGGGTGATCCACTTTTTTCGCTCCACGCATTCGTGTTCGATCATGGAGATCATGGCATAGCCGCCGCCAAAGGTAAAAAAGCCGATTTTGGCGAACGTCAAAAACAAATCAAGGTAACTGTTCATGTTTCTTCTGTTTCCTCCTGTGTTTCGTCCCGGCGAACCGGCGTTTCCGCGCCGGCAGAATCGGAATGCACTTTCCCCAGGGGATTGGCGTCCACGGCCTCCCGGATGGCCACATTCTCGATATGCGTATAGATCATGGTAGTGTTCACCTGCTCATGCCCCAGGAATTCCTGCAGCGTGCGGATATCCACACCGTTCTGATACATCAATGTTGCCGCCGTATGGCGCAGCTTGTGGGCGGAGCAGTCTTTATAGGACAGACCCGCGCGCTCCAGATGCCGGTTCACCACCAGTTTCACGGTCTGCACACTGATGCGGTTACGGTTACGGCTGGTGAAAAGCGCGTTCTGATCCCGGGCGCTCGCCGGTTCGATCCGGTGGGGCAGATAGGCACGAATGGCCTCCCGCACCGCGTCATTCAGAGGGATCATCCGCTGCTTGTTGCCCTTACCGGTGACGCGCATCACCGTATCGGACACATCGCCCAGATTCAGTCCCGCCAACTCCGACACCCGCAGTCCGCAGTTTAAGAAGATCGTCAGAATGCAGTAATCGCGCTCCCGATACGGCCCGTCCACCGAGGATAACAGTTGTACGCTTTCCTCCAGACTCAAATACTTCGGCAGCTGCTTCTTTGCCTTGGGGATCTCAAGCTCTGCCGCGGGATTATCCTCGATCAAATGCTCGCGGCCATGGAGGTATTTGAAGAACGCGCGCAGCGCCGCGATCTTTCGCGCCCGGGTTCCGGCCTCATCTCCGTACGGAGTCGTGGCACTTTTGTGATATTTTGGCCGGTTTTCCCGTAAAAAAATGAGGAAATCATATAAATCTGATAAAGTCACGCCGCGGATCAGCTCGATCCCGACGTCCTGAATGGAAATCTCCTCAAAGGCCGCATCCACATCTGCAAGGCCACGGTGTATCAGCAGAAACCGGAAGAAGGTGCGCAGATCCAGATAATACTCCTGAATCGTCGCGGAAGACAATCCACGCACCGCACCCAAATAGATCAGGAAATTTGACAGAATCGCCGGGGTATTATTCGGGATATTCATGAAAAAACTCCAAATCAAAGTTCTTGGTAGTATTATATCGGAAAATCACACAAAACTCAAGGCATATTCAAACCATACAGTCAGAAGCCCTATACCCGAAAAAAGCCGAGGAAACCGTCAGAAACCGCCCAGGAACCGGGCTCAGATCGATCTGAACCATGAAAAACAGTCGTTTCCCTCCTCCCAACTATACAAAATCTTTATTTTGTATAGTTGGCAATCCATGCATTCGGGGAAGTCTCCGGAACACTCCGGCACTTCCCCTCAGTGAAGATTCACGATCACGAACACTCCTCCAACACCGGAACCGCTGTTCCGATATCAAAGATGGGCTCATCCGTCAGATAGACCGGTTCTACCTGATGCCGCGCAAGAAACGCCAGAATCCGTTCCGCATCCGGATGATTGTCCAATCGTCCCGTAAACGCCAGATGATGCGACGAAATCAAAAACGACGCGCCGCCCAGGAATCCGGTATCATATCCCGGCAGCGCGATCCCACCGGGACAAATCTCCAGTACCTCCACGCCATGCGCCGTAAGCGCCCGCGCGATCCCGCGATCCGCCGTGATCACTGCCGAGGCGCTCACTACACAAACTGAGCATCTGGCAAAGCCCTGCCGCACCAAAACCGGCGTATAGCCGAGTCCGAGCAAGCTCTCATACAGTACGAAATCAATACATTTTTGACAGAAAACTGCCAAATAATCCAGTAAAAGCACATTATAAGCGGCACATTTCGGATATTCCGGAACAAGTTCCGTTTTGCCGATCTGCCAGGAAATCTTTCTGACAAGTTCTGGCACTTTACAGTTCTTATCAGACAAGTTTTTCAAATCTTTTCTGTAAAGTTCATTTCCTTTACAGAAAAGATTTGGATTCGACAGGAAATTTTCCTTGTAAAGGTGTACCACTTGCATATCCGCATGACTGCACACCGGAGCATCCAAATACGGATGATTTCGAATGAAAATCGGTGTAATTCCGAACTTTTCAAATGAGATACGGGTTTTCCATGCTTCGCCGACAATTACGGCGCGCACCCGGCCCTGGGGCAGATTCGGTTTTTCCACAAAACGCAGCATCGCTCCCCGCCTCCCCTTTCCGATTTCCTGTTATAAGCATATCACGTCCGGCGACCGGATGCAATCCGGTCTTTATTCCTGCCGCAATACCTTTGCCGGGTCAGTTTTTGCCGCCTTTGCCGCCGGAATCACCCCGCACAGGAGCCCGCATACGGTGGACAGCACCAGCGCCGCCGCCAGATCCCCCGCCCCCGCCGTCAGCGGCAGCGAGAGCACCAGACAGACGCAGGACGCCGCAGATAATCCGAACACCGCGCCGATCATGCCGCCCATCAGACAGAGCAACACGGATTCCAGCAGCATGGAACGCACCAGATCCACAGGAATCGCCCCCACGGACAGCAGGATCCCGATCTCCCGTCTGCGTTCATCCAGTCCGGCCAACATGCCGTTCATGACCCCGACGGCCGCCACTACCAGTGAAATGCTGCCAATCGCCGTGGTGAGCAGTCGGATCAGGCCCACGATCCCCTTCACGCGCTCCAGATAGCCCGTGATATTCTCCGCGATGTACGTGCCGTCTGTCGGCGCGGTGCGTGTCATGTACTGCTCCACCGCCTGCGCCACCGCCGCGGAGTCCGCGTCCTCCCGGCATCGGATGGCGATCTGATCCACCGCCCGGCCTCCCGCCGTATAGGGCAGATAGACGAAAGTGCCGATCTTCGACCCCGCAATGGCATTCAGCGTTGCCGTCTGGGAGGCGATCACGCCCACGATCTCATAATCGTCCCAGTGCCCGTTTACCAAAAGCCGCACGCTTTTCCCCACGATATTACTGCGCCGGTACGCGGAAAAGGCGTATTCCGCATCCACCACCGCTACTCTTTTCTGGGCGGCAATGTCGGCGGCGTCGATCCCCCGGCCGTGCAGCAGCGTCAGATCCATGGTCTCCACCATGCCGCTGCCCACCTGCCAGAGCACCGTATCCGTGGCCTCGTATAGCAGCTTGCTGCTGCCGTATTCCAGGCGAAACGGCATGGCGTGCCACACCCCCGGCACCTCCCGCGCCAGTTTTTGCGCGTAACCGGGATCCAGCGCCGTCTCCTCGCCCTCCAGCCGCAGACTCAGCCCATCGATACCCAGCCGGGACAGTTCCTCTTCCGCCAGGACGTAGACGCCGCTTCCCACCGCGGAAATGAGAAAAAACGACGCCACACCAATGGCCACCGCCAACACCGCCAGCCCGGATTTCCGTCTGTTTCTCACCAGACGCCGAATAGATAAACGCCAGAGATCCGCCGCTCTCATGCCGTCACCGCCCGCACAGCCTGGCCGTCCGAAAGACCATCCCGCATAACCGCATACCATTCTCCGGCGGAAAGCCCGTCCAGCACCTCTACGCTGTCCTGCAGCTCCGAACCCGTGGTGATGAACCGCTGTTCCACGATGCCGTCCCGGTAAACAAAGAGATATTCCTGATTATCCGCATTCTGCCCCACCGCCGTATAGGGCACCGTCAGCACGTCCTGCCGGTTCTCAAGTTCCACCTCCGCCCGGGCGCTGTAGCCGGACACCAGTTCCTCCGCCGGCGCATCCGGCGCGATCCAGGTCTCCACCACCGGCTCGCCGCTGCCGTCAAGAGACAGCTCCTTTGTGGCATAGGGCATGATTTTCACGATTTTACCCGTCATTTCCTGCTCCGGAAAGGCATCTCCCGTGATCACACAGGGCATTCCCTCCCGCAGCGCCCGCACATG
Organism: Oscillospiraceae bacterium; assembly: GCA_015067705.1. Lineage (GTDB taxonomy): Bacteria > Bacillota > Clostridia > Oscillospirales > QAMX01 > Allobutyricicoccus. Next base: position 12,293 of record SVLW01000034.1, on the reverse strand, counting down.
GTTCTCAGGCGCCGCGGCGCAGATCATCTGTGCATTCGGATCCGCCACCGTGACGCAGAGACTGCCCGCCGGACAGAGTTCCCCGTTCCGCACCGAGAGATCGGTCACGATCCCGTCAATGGGGCTCTCCACCGTGATCACGCCGCCGCGGCCCGCGCAGTATACCGGCGCTGCCGCCGTTCCGCCCAGCCATTCCCGGAATACCGCCATGGCTCCGTCGCCAAATACCGGCAAAATGCCCTCTCCGGCGGCAGATTCCGCCCGCAGAAGCACCTCGCCCGCCGTTACCGGCTCCCCGACCTCCGCAAAAACCTCTGTGATCTGTGCCGTTTCCGCCAGATAAAGAGCTTTCGCCGACTGATTCTGCACCGTTCCGTACAGTGTGATACTGGTGATCAGGCGGCACGGCTCCGCCTGTGTCACACTCACCTCGGGCCGAAGCGCCAGTTTTCGCACCGGACTGTACCGCCACAGGCCGTATCCTATCACCATAACACCGATCAGCGGCAGCAAAAGACGCATTTTCCTTCTCATGTACATTCCCTCCGCAGTATTCTTCTGCTAGTTTGGGAATGATCTGCCCGAAATATACCGGGAAAACAAAGAAGAACCCGCAAATCCGCCGTAAAGGATTATCGCTTTACAGTGAATTTGCGGGTTCCTGTCAGATTCCCCTTATGTAAAGTCGAATCACTTTACATAAGGGAACGTGTTCAATTCTCTTATCCGCGGGCCAGACAGAGCTCCACGGCCTCCGCCACGCTGCGGACGGGATAGAGTTCCAGGCCGGCGGGTACTGTGAGACTGCCGGCGTTTGCAAACGGCAGCACGCATTTGCGGAATCCGATGCGTGCGATCTCGTTGACGCGCTGCTGTGCGCCGTTGACGGCTCTCAGTTCGCCCGCAAGGCCTACTTCCCCAAAGCAAACTAAATCCTCGTCCAGCGCCCGATCGCGCATTCCTGAGGCAATGGAGAGGATTGCCGGCAGATCTGCCGCCGGTTCCACGATGCGCAGGCCGCCGGTGACGTTCATATAGGCGTCACAGCCCGCAAGCTGCATCCCCGCCCGCTTCTCAAGCACCGCCATCAATAGCATGGCGCGGTTATAATCAAAGCCCACCACCATGCGCCGGGGCGCCGAGAAGGTGGCCGAGGTGACAATGGACTGGATCTCCGCCAGGATCGGGCGGGTGCCCTCCATGATACAGCCGATGGCGCTGCCGGAGGCGCCCTTGGGACGGCCGGAAATCAGGGCCTCTGAGGGATTCGGCACCTGCCGCAGGCCGTTATCACACATTTCAAAGACGCCGATCTCATCCGTGGAGCCAAAACGGTTCTTGGCGGCACGGAGAATCCGATAGCTCAGGTGCCGTTCGCCCTCGAAATATACCACACAGTCCACCATATGCTCCAGCATCTTGGGGCCTGCCAGCGTGCCCTCCTTGGTCACATGCCCCACCAGGAAGATGGTGACGCCGTGCTCCTTGGCACAGCGCATCAGAACCTGGGCGCTTTCGCGGATCTGGCTGACGCTGCCCGGCGCGCTGTCCACGCTGCCGCAGAACACCGTCTGAATGGAGTCGATGATCACAAGCTCCGGACTGAGCTTCTCGATGGCTTCAATGATATCCTCCACCTTGGTCTGGGCATACATGAAAAGCTCCGGCTCGTTGACGCCCAGGCGATTGGCGCGGAGCTTTAACTGGCGGGCGGATTCCTCGCCGGAGACGTATAAAACCGTGTGCTCCCGGCACATGGCGCCGCAGATCTGTAAAAGCAGGGTGGACTTGCCCACGCCGGGCTCACCGCCCACCAGAACGAAGGAGCCCACCACGGCGCCTCCGCCCAGTACCCGATCCAGCTCTTCCATACCGGTGGACATCCGTTCCTCGTCATCCACGGTGATCTCCGTGATGCGCTCCGGCCGGGTCTCCCGACGGCGCAGACTCTGCCGACCGGAGGCAGGGGTCTCCTCTACGGGCGTAAATTCCGCAAAGGAGTTCCAACTGCCGCAGTGCGGACATTTTCCCATCCATTTTGCCGACTCATATCCGCATTCCGTACAGCAAAACACGGTTTTTGCTTTCATAGTTCCTCCTTCGACTGCCCTTATCCGGCAGTTCGCAGATAGTTCAAAGTCCCCGCGCACAGCGCGGCGGCCATGGCGCTCTGATACGCCGCGGTACCGAGGCGCGCTTCCTCCGCAGGATTACTGAGAAAACCGCATTCCACGATCACTGCGGGAACCGTCACGTTCCGCAGAAGATAGATGCTGTCCTCTCCCATCTTGCTCTCCCGGGTATTCTCCGGCGCCAGAAGCGTCCGCGCCGCCGTCTGGAGGCATTCCGCCAGACACGGGCTGTCCTCGTGATTTTTAGAATAAAAAACCTGGGTGCCCCAGTACTGGGGATCCTGGAAAAAATTCATGTGTACGCTCACTAAAAGTGCCGATGCATTGGCCAGCGCCACCCGACGCTTGATATCGTCCGCCTTGCGGCGGGCGATGGTCTCCCCGGTGCCGTCATCAAGGGAGGTATCCGTGGTGCGGGTCATGGCGCACGGCACGCCGAACAGGGTCAAAAGCAGTTCGTATTTCTCCGCCACTGCCAGATTCAGATCCTTTTCAAGGCTTCCGGCCGCGCCCACGGCGCCGCCGTCGATCCCGCCGTGCCCGGCGTCGATCAACACTGTGCCCTGCTCCGGCGCCCAGGCCGCCACATCTGCCTCTCCGGGCAAGAGCAGCAGCACCACCAGAGATACAGCCAGGATCAGGCCGATCATCCCATAAACCAGAGACCATCTTTTCATGAAAACACCCCCATAGAATGTATGAGGGTGAAGGGAACGCTATGTCATCTGCAACGGGGCTCGTCTTTCGTGCCGCGGCCGCTGCGGCGCTTTTTCACGCCGTCTTTATAAATCAGATGATCCCACATCCGGTAAAGGCGGGAGCCGTTATGATAGCCCCACATCGCCGCCAGCGGGGAGAACACCGCCACGATCAGAATGCCCAGCGGAAAATACTCGATCAAGGGATTCACAAATCCGATAAAGGGCGCGGCACAGATCCGGTAAATCCCGATCACATTGCCTCCGCGACCCAGCAGAGCCAGAACCGCCGTCAGAAGGGAAAACACGCCGATGGGCAGCGCGGCATACATACCGGACCGCAGGCCGCGGGCGGGATCCTCTTTCATGTGGCCATAGAGCACCATATTCCGCTCACGCTCCGCCGTTCCCCAGTAAAAGGAATACAGCATGGAAAAATAGGTGGGAATAAAGATCACGGACGTGATGAGACCGCCCATACCGGCGTCCCAGAAATAGGCCAGGATGGCATACACGATAGCCGCCAGCACCGTCACCATCATCTGAATGGACAGATTGCCGGTAATAAGCTTCCGAAACGGACTGGAAAGACGATTTTCTGCGGAATGATTCTGTGCCATTTGTTCCTCCATCAGTCGATAATTCCATCAGATACTTCCGAATATTGGTATTATAGCGCAGATCCATGAGAAAAGCAAGTGGGGACGGCCCCGCCGGGAAGAGTTGACAAGTGCTTTCTATTTGGTGTAAAATAATTGAAATTGGCTTTTGAGGTGTTATTTTCATGGAGTATTTCATTCAGGCTATTCCCTCCACTAACGTCACCGTCATGATGATCGTGGCGGTTGTCTGCATCCTGGGCCCGCTGCTGGCCGCCGTGATTGCGGCGGTTCGCTTCCGCACCGGCCCCATGCCGATCCTGATGGGTGTTCTGGTCTATGTGATGGCACAGCTTCTGGTGCGTACGCCCCTTCTCAACCTGGTATTCTCCCTCCCCGGCTTCTCCGCTTTTATGGAGACGCATCCGGTCTGGAACGATTTCCTGCTCTCCTTCACCACGGCCGTGGTGGAAGAACTGGCCCGCTGGGCGGCCTTCCTCTTCGTGATGAAACAGCGCTATGACGACCACAACGCCATCGCCTACGGCATCGGCCACGGCGGCGCAGAGGTGATCCTCACCGCAGGCTTTGCCTATGTGGGCTATTACTTCATGGCCCAGTCCGTGAATGTCAGCTTCAACACCACCGTGGATCCCGAATTCAGCGAACAGCTGATGATCGCTTCCGAGAATCTTTTGAAGATTTCCCCCCGGGACATGTTCCTCACCATCATCATGCAGGCCGCCGCCGTGTGCATGCACGTGCTCTACAGCTTCCTCATCGTCCGCGGCATTATGAACAAGTCCTCTGTCATCACCGTTCCCCTGGCCATCGCCGCGCATTTCTTCTATCTCCTGCTGCAGTCCTTGCTGACGCTCTTGCCGGAGGGCATTATCTGGAAGGCCTTCTTCTCCGGCGCCGTCGCTACCTGCGCGGTCTATTACCTGCTGGAGGCCCGCCGCCGCGCCGTCATGGCAGAATATGAGCGGAAGAGAAAGTAAATCAAACCACACATAAGACGCTTACAGGCACAACAGTTTTGTTGTGCCTGTTCTTGTATCAGGGACAGATCTGTGATAGGATAGAGGCAGGAATTCCCGCACAACCGACATATGGCAAAGGAGGGTATCTTTATGAAATGTCCCTATTGTGAAAAAGAAATGGAATTAGGATATATTCAATGTCGTGACGGATTGTACTGGACATCGAAAAAAGTATTTGCAGCGGTATTTTCCGGCTATGGGAAAGACTCTGTTTCTCTGGAAAACGGTGCAGGGAAAAATAATACCGCAGTATATGCCTATAAGTGCAGCACGTGTAAGAAAGTGATCATCGATTACATGGAGTAATTCCAATTCCCTGAGCGGTCAATAGACGCTTCAATTCGAAAGGCCAAGCTGCAAAAAACAGTCCTGCCATTCTTTTGATCTCCCACTCTGATCGACAGGAACGTATATATACACAAAACCCCCGGAATCCATTGGATTCCGGGGGTTTTCTTCTTATTCGTCGTCGCCGTACTTGACTTCGTCGGAGAACACAGGGCCGAGATCCTCTTCCTCGCCGTTTTCGATCCGCTGCTTATGAATGGGCTGCAGCATATAGCGGTCAACGGTGGGATAGCTGTTGAACACGGCAATGTACTGGCAGAAGGCCGGCGTGATGAGGGCGAAGAATACCAGCGCGTAGTTGACACTGGTGGCAAGGGTCAGCACGATGAAGAACACCGAGCAGAGATTGCGGAAGAAGCCCAGCACCACGAAGAGCAATGCGTTCTTGAAAATGGCCTTGAAGTCCATGTCAAAGGTGACGATCATCAGGTAGATATAGAATCTCATGATGAAATAGATCACCGCAATGGTCAGGGCAACGTACTTGAAGATCCCAAGATACCACATACCGCCCAGGGATGACGTGTCCATGGCGATATACATGGCACAGCTCATGATCAGCACCAGATCAATGATACCGGCGATGAGGCCCTGCTTGAAATTCTGCTTGGCCCGGTCGAAGAAATCCGAGAAGGTCCAGGCGTGCTCCTGACGGGTGAAGTTTCGCAGGATATAGGTCAGACCGCAGGTGGCGGGGCCGTAGAGAATAGCCGACACCGCGATCAGTGTCCACATCAGACCGGCCGGCAGACTGAGGATATAACCGAACACCACAAAGAGCGTGTTGTCCGCCACGTCCGCACTGGTGATGCCTACGGACTGAAGCACAAAAACGACCACATAGGACAAAACCGGGAGAATGATGATGAAATACAGAATATTGATGCCGATGATCTGCCACAGCTTGCGCCAGAGGATCTCGAAGAACAGGATAAACCGCTTTTTGTCCGGTGCGTCCTTGGAAACGCCCTTACCGGAGCGGGAAAACTCTCTGAAAAAACCAGCCATTACTACACTCCTTCTGATTCGTTATGCCAAGGGATGCTTGCTGTAGGCATCCTTCAGCTTTCCACGCACGATATTCACATATACCTGCGTGGAGGAAATATCGGCATGACCCAGCATCTCCTGCAGGGAATGCAGATCCGCGCCGTTCTCCAGAAGATGCACGGCAAAAGAATGCCGCAGGGTCTGGGGGGTGATTTCCTTATTGATGCGGGCCTCGTGGGTATAATGCTTGATGATCTTCCAAAGGCCCTGGCGGGTCATACGCTCGCCGTAGACATTGACGAAAAGCGCCGTCTCCTGGGGATCCGTCACCAGTGCATTGCGGGCGCGCTTCTGATAAAGACGCACCGCCTCTGCCGCGGCGGGATACATGGGAATCATGCGTTCCTTGCCCTCGCCCACACAGCGGATAAAGCCCAGATCCACGTTCACATCGTTTAAGTTCAGGGAGATGAGCTCCGTCACGCGGATACCGGTGGCATAAAGGATCTCAAGGATCGCCTTGTCACGGATGCCCTTGGCGTCGGTACACTTGGGGGCATTCAGAAGCATGAAGATCTCCTGATTGGTCAGGATCTCCGGCATATGCTTTTCCTTCTTGCGCTTCACCTCGGACTTCACCGGGGTGTTTTCAATATACCCGCAGAAGATCATGTAGTTATAAAAGCACTTGAGGGCCGCCGTAGAGCGGAGGATGGTGGAGTCGGACTTTCCGGCCTGGTCTAAAGACTCGATATAAGAGGCAATGTCCCCGGGCCCGGCCTCCAGCATATTCTCCACGCCGCCCGCCAGGAGATGCGCCTCGAACTGGGTGATGTCGCGGATATAGGATAAACAGGTATTGGTGGACGCCTTCTTCACGTCGGTGAGATAGGTCTCGAATTCTTCAATATATCGATTCATAAAAAGCGCCCTCCTTTCCTGCAGATTCCGGCTTTTGTAACCGTATCGTAACCACTGGAAAACTATTATGGTAAACGACACTTACTATAATAAACCATGTTCCACAAAAATACAAGCAAAATTTACCTGTAAACGCAAAATTGGTACATTCACCCAAAAATTATGTTTTCTGTATTATGTAAACACATGATGTTGATTTGTACAGAGTCGAGAAACCGCATCTTGTGGTATCCCGTTTGTGCAAAAGTAACAATTTGTTACTTTTTAACGAGATCGTCAAATCGCACTTTCGGGACACCCTTTCCCGTGAAAAAGAATTCCCCTCCCCATCAAATGAAAAAGCAGAGCAGAGGGACTCTCCCCTGCTCTGCCGGATCAATTCAGTTCTTCCGCTCGCTCTCTCCCATCAGGCGATTCAGCTCCGCCATAAAGGAGGAAAGATCCTGGAAATGACGGTATACCGACGCAAAACGGACATATGCAATATCGTCCAGTTTCCGCAGACGCTCGATCACCAGTTCGCCGATCTGGCGGGACTCCACCTCGCTGATCAGGTGATTCTGGAAATGCTGCTCCACTTCGTCCACCAGGGTCTCCAGCTGTTTTAAGGACACGGGCCGTTTTTCACAGGCCTTGAAAAGACCCTTCAAGAGCTTATTGCGATCAAAAGGCTCTCTGCCGCCGTCCCGCTTGATGACGATAATCGGCAGACTCTCCACCGTCTCATAGGTGGTGAAACGACGCTGGCAGCTATGGCACTCTCTGCGGCGCCGGATGCTGCCGCCCTCATCCGTGGGTCGGGAATCCACGACCTTACTGTCACTCTCTCCGCAATACGGGCACTTCATGATTGTTTCCTCCCCTGGTTCTCTCTGCCGACGACCCTTTTCGGGCTGCAGTCGGTTCCCTTGATTACTGTAAACCAGTATAACATATTTCTCCTGAAAATCAAAGTATTTTTTCTTCGATAATCTGCCCCAGGATTTCCCCCAGTTCCTCCGGAAACACCACACCGTCCACCACCATGAGGAAAATCATTTCCATTTCCTCCCGACGGCAGGTGATGCACGGAAAGCGGCGGCTGTCCGTCCGGTCTCCGTCCCGCATCACCGCCTCCAGGCCATAGCATTCGCGCGTCTCTCCGCCCATCGTCGTTCGCCCGGTAAAGACACGATAGCATAGCCGCAGCTCCCGCCCGTCCTCTGCCTTTACCGTCACCAGTCGTTCTGCTATCACATCCGATCCCACCATTTTCTGTTCCTCCTGTTTTCCCGGTTGTTTCCCAAATTCTAGAACAGTTTGATGCGATTTGCAACAAGATTCGTGCGACGCTTTTCGACCCATAATACAGTCTGTATACCCCGAAAATCAACTCTTTTTCTGTCGATTTCCGCATACCTATACTGTCGCCGTTCACATAATCCGGCACGGTTTCCAGATCTTGTGCCTTGCATCCGGGCAGGCATTCTGCTACGCTTAAGATCGGAATGGAGGTGCATGGATGAAAGAATGTGTTTCCGCCCGGCTTCATCCGCTGAGCCGCTTTGTCCTGGGCCATGGGATCACCATTGCGTCCCTGATGCTGGGCGTCTGGTGTCTATACGCCCGCCATATGGCGCTTGGCCGCCCGGTGACGGCGGTGCTTTATACCTGCTGGGAGGTGTATCCCCTGCTGACTCTGATGGTGCTCTCGCTCTCGGTGGTGGGGGCGCTTCTGATCGATACATATGCGCGGACACAAAAATAGCGCCGGATCCAAAACGATCCGGCGCGATTCTTTTGTACATCCCCCACTTTGGCCGTGGCGAACAGAATTAATAACCTACTATTGTAGGGCGGGATGCTCTCTCCGGTATCACTGCTTCCAACATCCAACGCAGAATGCATCGGGAGGCCTGCAAACCACCATTGAATACGCTTCCCTTTTGTTATTAATTGTGGGTTAATAACAAAATCCGCTCACGCACCAAGCAGGGTAAGCTTATTATACCACAGACGCGGCAAAAAACAAGGGGAAATTACGGGATGAAAATGATGGCAGAGGCTTACTCGTCGTCCTCTTCCTCTTCTTCGTCCTCGTCGTCCTCCCAGAAATCATCGTTCTGGAGACGCTCCAGGAACTGGCCGAACACGGTCTGCAGTTCGTCCTCATCGTCAACAGATGCCAGCATTTCGTCGTCGGTGCCCTCGTTGATGAGCTTCAGCACCACCAGCTCGGCCTCCTCTTCCAGGCTCATTTCAGCCGGAATGAATGCCATATAGGTCTCCTCGTTCATCTCCAGAGTGTCCACATGTTCAAATTCGTACTCGTTGCCCTCATCATCGGTCAGGACAACAAAATCGTTACCATAATCGCTCATACTACGTTACCTCCTATAGAATACGGTACTAGCTTACCTTAGTTTGCAGTAAAAATCAAGTGTTCTTTGTAAACGTTTCAAATCTTCACGGCGCCGCTTCCCGCAAGACCGTCAAACCAGTCCTCCGCCGCGCAGACCGGCGCGCCCTGATACACCCGCACCGCCGCACGCAAAAGCTCCTGTGTGTCCGCGGAGAGCCGCAGAGGCGTCTTTACCAGATACTGATTCTCCTCAAATGCCGCAAGGCCGTCCTCGTCGGCAACATGGATCCACACGGCCTCTGCTTCCGCGTCCTCGGCGTCCATAAGATCATCGGCGAGATACTCGCCGGCCTCGATCCGTTCGCCGAAATCCGGCATGGGATCCAGGGCGAACACCTCCCGCTCGCTGGCGCAGAAGAGTCCCTCCGCCTGCGGCGAAGTCAGCGGGATCCCATCAAGAGAGGCGGTCAGCGCCTCGATATGATGGAAGTTCGTGCCGCAGCAGCCGCCGAAGATCTGCACGCCCCGGGCGGCGAACGCTGCCGTGTGCGCCGCAAAATCCGCCGGCGTCAATTTGAATACTGTCTTGCCGTCCTCCACCACAGGAAGCCCCGCGTTGGGCTTTACGATCAGCGGGATCTTTGCATAGGGGCGCAGCGTGGCGATCACCTCCGCCATAGCCTCCGGGCCAACGGAACAGTTGAGGCCAAAGGCCTGAATCCCCATCTCCTGCAGCACGACCAGCGCCGCGGCGGCAGACGTGCCGGAGAGCATCCGGCCGGCGGCGTCACAGGTGACCGTGACAAAGATGGGCTTATCGCTGACGCTGCGGATAGCCGTGACGGCGGCGCGGGCCTCCGCCAGAGACATGAGGGTCTCCGGGATGAAGAAATCCACGCCCGCCGCATCCAGCGCGGCGGCCTGCTCCCGATAGACCTCTACAAATTCCTCAAACGTGGCCTCCCCAAAAGGCTTTAAGAAGAGACCCAGGGAGGTCATATCGCCGCCGATGAGGATCTCCTCCCCTACTGCCGCCCGGGATATCCGCACCAGTTCCCGGTTCATTTCCTCCACTCGGGCAGCAAGACCGTATTTTGCAAGCTTCACCCGGTTTGCACAGAAGGTGGGCGAATACACCGCCCGGGATCCTGCGCGGACATAGCCCTGCTGGATCTCTGTGATTACCTCCGGATGCTCCATGGTCCAGAGCTCCGGACAGACGCCCTCCGGCATACCGGCGGCGGACAGCATGGCTCCCGTGGAACCATCCAGAATCAAAGGCAGAGAAAAGGGAAAGTTATTCATCGTTCCGACTCCTTTCACGCGGCAGGCACCAGGCTCTGCTTCGTTCCCAAAAGTTCGTATGCAGCCAGAAGCTGCGTGTCCTCTATGAAAAATGACTGTTTCAGGCGCTCCGTCAGATCCAGCAGCAGCGGGATCCCTTCGCCGGTGGAGATCGCATCCAGTCCCGCAAGCGCCGTCTCCGTCGCCGCGTCCCAGACGCCGTCGGCGGTCTCCAGATACCCCAGCAGCACCAGTCGCTCCTCCGCCGCCAGAATCAGGGCGGCGTCGCTGTCCGCCGTCACCTCCGCGTCGGGAGACAGCGGGGAAAGCGCCGGCAATTCTATATAGGGATAAGTCTGGGCCTGTTCTATGGTGGGCGTGATGCCGACCTCGTGATAGCTGCCGCTCTCCGGCAGACGGATATCAATGGTGGCCAGCACCAGAGAATCCCCGAAGAAATCATAGGTGGAGGTGCCGATACCCTTTCCATACGTGAGGGTACCGATCACCGGATACCCCAGATCCTTCAGATACCCGGCAGACACCTCCGCAGAGCTGCAGGTATTCTCATCCACCAGCACCACGATCTCCCGGAAGGCCATTCCGCCGCCATCGGCGCGGTTCTCCTTCGTCTCGTCCCGCTTGACCTGCGTAAAGAAGAGCGCATCCTCCTCTGCGGTCAGGGCATTCAAGAGATGCATCAGATGGGTGATCCTGCCGCCGCGGTTATCCCGGAGATCCAGGATCAGGGCCTCTGCCTCCGTCGCGCGGAAATCCCGGAACGCGGCATCAATGTCCTCCCGGAAGGTCTCCCCTTCAAAGAGCGTCACGTCGAGATACGCCACGCCGCCGTCCACCGACCAATCCACATTGGGGATTACCACGGCCTCCGGCGATAAATCAAAGGTCAGAGTCGGCTGTCCCTCCTCCCGGAGGATTGTGACGCTGCCGCCATTTTTCGACACCTCTGCAAGGCGATCTGACGCCGCCGCGTATGGCAGCGGACGGATATCCGCGCCATTCACCATCACAATCCGGTCGCCGGGCAGGATCCCCGCGCGGCCCGCGGCGGAATCCGCATAGACCTCCACCACGCCGATAAAGGGCCCGTTTGCCGTCACTACCATGCCCAATCCCCCATAGCTCTCGCTGTCGGGATAAAGCGCATCATAATCATCCAGGGTCACAAGTTTGGAATAGCGGTCATAGTGGGAGAGCATAAGATTCGCGATCTCATAATATGCCGCCGCATCTTCCTGGAAAAGCGCCGTGAAGGCGCGGCGCACCTCCCTGCGCTCCGGCGCATCCGTCGTCTCAAAGTACCGCTGATACCCAATGAGCAGCGGGTCGTCCCCCTCTTCCCAGTAGATATGCTTTTCCGTGATCATTTCGGAGAGTTCTGTCAGGCGATAGGTGAGAAAAAAGGGCTGCGCCAGGAAATAGTCTGATAAAAACGGGATAGAAATCAAAACCGCGGCGACAAGCACCGCGGCAATGAGTATCGTAACCCATGTGTTACGACTGATTTTCTTCATAGGTCTTACATGCTCTCCGGAGCGGAAACGCCGATCACGGCCAGGGACATGGCAATGATATCGCGGGTAGCGGCGGCCAGCTTCAGACGGGCGGCCATCAGATCGGCCTCGGCGCCGCGAATGCGGCAGGCATTATAGAAGCGATGGAAATCACCGGCGGCATCCACCACATACTTATTAACGCGGGAGGGATCCCGGTCGCGGGCGGCGGAAGCAATATCCGCAGGCAGTGCGGCCAGCTTCTTAATGAGAGCGATCTCCTCAGGAGCGGTCAGAAGCTCCAGCTTGGCGTCCTCGGCAGCAGGCACCTCCACACCGTCACCGGCCAGGATCTTGATCAGGCTGCAGATACGGGCGTGGGCGTACTGGACATAATACACCGGATTCTCGCTGTCCTGACGG
>SVLW01000033.1 GCA_015067705.1 Oscillospiraceae bacterium | reverse complement strand
GTCGGAGGACAGCACCACCGTGTACTCGCCGGGCTGGTGCACGGGGATGAGCACATGTTCGAGACTGTTCGTGGGGTGCCAGTTAAAGACGAAGAGCAGGCCGCCGCGATAGAAGGCGCAGGTCTGCTCCGGCGCTTTCATCAGCATCAGGTCGGCCATCTGCTGGCGGAACATCTCGTTTTCTTTGGTGACGGCCACCATATCCCGGTCGAAATCATTCAGCCACTGGTATTTCAGGAAGCCGTTTTCCTTGAGGCTCCACTGACGGCGGCAGTAATGGAAGCTCCATCCGTTGCCCTCCCGGGGGAAGTCGATCCATTCGGGGTGGCCGAATTCGTTGCCCATGAAGTTGAGATAGCCCTCGCCGCCGCCCGCCAGCGTGAAGAGGCGGATCATCTTGTGCAGGGCGATGGCGCGGTCGATCACTGCGTTGTGGCAGTCCTTATTCATGTCGGTGTACATGGCGGCGTCGGCCAGACGGAAGATCATGGTCTTGTCGCCCACCAGGGCCTGGTCATGGGATTCCACATAGGCGATGGTGTTTTCGCCGGGGCGGCGCAGACACATATCGCCCCACATTTTGTTGATATCCCAGAACTCGTCCTGCTGCTTCACGGCCTTGATCCACATATCCGGCAGACCCATGCCCAGACGGTAATCAAAGCCGATGCCGCCGTCTTTTATGGGCAGCGCCATGCCGGGCATACCGGACATATCCTCCGCAATGGTGATGGCCCGGGGATTCACCTCCCGGATCAGCTCGTTTGCCAACTGTAAATAGGTGATGGCCTCGGTGTGGGTGTTCAGGGAGAAATACTTGGAATTGTCGTTAAAGTCGGTGCCCAGACCGTGATCGTGATAGAGCATGGAGGTGACGCCGTCAAAGCGGAAGCCGTCGAAGTGGTATTCCTCCATCCAGAATTTCAGATTGGAGAGCAGGAAGTGCAGCACGCCGGTCTTGCCGTAGTCAAAGCACTTGGTGCCCCAGGCGGGATGTTCACCCTTTTCGCCGTCGTGGAAGAACTGATGCACGGTGCCGTCGAATTCATTGATGCCCTCGGCGGTGTTGCGGACGGCATGGGAATGCACCAGGTCGAGAAGCACCCGGATGCCCATGGAATGAGCCCGGTTCACCAGATACTTGAGATCCTGGGGCTTTCCGAACCAGGAGGATGCGGCGTAGAAATTGGATACCTGATAGCCGAAGGAGCCATAATAGGGATGCTCCATGATGGCCATGAGCTGGATGGTGTTATAGCCGGCGGCTTTGATGTGTCCCAGGGTGATATCGGCAAACTCCCGATAGGTGCCCACGCGGCCCTCTTCCTGGGCCATGCCCACATGGGCCTCGTAGATATAGAGCCGGTCCTCCCCCACGAAGTTCTTATCCGTCCAGGGGAAGGCGACGCGGCTGTCCACCACCTCGGCCTCGAAGGTGTTGTTCAGCTTATTCTGCACCACGCGGCGGGCATAGAGGGGCAGATGTTCTGTGCGGGTCATGTTCGCGTCCACCACGGTCTTCACCTTACAGCCGTCCCAGAGTGCATCGTCGCCGGGGAGATAAAGCTCCCAATTGCCGCCGCCCACGGGTTTCAAGGGATGCGAGGTGGGATTCCAGTTGTTGAATTCGCCTTCCAGATAAAGCTGATAGGCGGAGGGAGCCCATTCCCGGTAATACCATCCGCCGTCGGCGTGGTGGAACCCGTAGTAATGGTGGGCGTTTGCGAAATCATAAAGGGTCTGGCCGGGGGAGAGAATGCGGCGCTTGGCGTCCTGATACAGGGACATCCGCAGATCGATATCCCCGACATAATTCTGTAATTGCGGATTCAGTTCTATCAGTCGATACATGTCGGTCGCTCACTTTCCTGGCAAAATAGAATGGAGTTCTTTCTATGGATAGTATAAGATTTTTTTCAGGAAATGTCCATCCCCGCCGGGGAGAATTCCCGGCGGATGCCGGAAAAAACCGCGGGAATGCCGGCGCGGCCGCCACGCCGCCCGGGCAAAATCATCCGGTCTGCCGTTTGTTTGCAAAATTCAGTATATTCCGTTCCGTTTGACAGATACTAGCATCACCCAATCTTTGTGAGCAGGAGAGCATATATATGAAAGCAACAGGAATTGTCAGACGCATTGACGATCTGGGCCGGGTCGTCATCCCCAAAGAAATCCGCCGCACCATGCGCATCCGCGAAGGCGACCCCTTGGAGATTTACACGGACCGGGATGGGGAAGTGATCTTCAAGAAGTATTCTCCCATGGGGGAGATGGCGAATTTTGCGGCGCAGCTTTGCGAGACGCTTTATAAGACCACGGGGTATCCCGCAGTGATCACCGACCGGGACAGCATCATCGCTGCGGCGGGTGCGCCCCGGCGGGAGCTGCAGGATCGGCGCATCAGCGAGGAGATCGAGCGGGTCATGGAAAACCGCCAGATCTTCCACCTGAAAGCGCCGGAGCCCAGACTTCCCGTGGCGGAGGGGTATGAAAAATACTTCACCGGTGTGGCTGCGCCCATTATTACGGAGGGCGACGTCAGCGGCTGTGTGGTATTTTTATGGGCGGACGGGATGGCTCTGCCCACGGACACGGAGTATAAACTGGCCCAGACCATCTCGGGCTTCCTCTCCCGGCAGATGGAGAGCTGAAACGATAAAAACCTCCCCGGCTATGCCGGGGAGGTTTTCCATATCACAGGGCGGTTCTCCTGCGGAGCGCTTATGCGTTTTTCTTGAAATACTGACGGACCAGGAAGTTCATCAGGTCGGAGGGTTCCTCGCGGCCGTACTCCACAAAGCCGTCGCCGAAGTACATGGCGCGGTTATTTTCGGGCGTCAGCTTTTCCCACTGGGGCATACGGCTGCCATCGGCGTCGCGGCCGTTGGGATCGCCGGTCTTGATGAAGTTGGCCCAATAGTTGCACATCAGGCGGGCAAGGTCATAATGCTTGCCGGTGAAGGGACGCCAGCACTTTGCCAGGGTCTCGAAGAAGAACCACAGGTCCACAGAATGGAAGGTGCCGGGATTGTCCCAGCCGGGGATGGACGGATCGAAGTTATAGTAATAAAGCGGGGCATTGGCGCCGGTGTCGGCGTTTGCCTGACCCAGGATGCGGATGGCATACTCGATGCCGATGACGGAGGCCTTTTTCTTCAGTTCCTCCACGCTGTCAAACTGGGTGGGGCAGAGGGCCAGGAATTCCTCGGCGTCCTCGCCGAAGAGGGCCTCGGCCAGTGCGCGGAACTCCTCCACGGTGGAGACATTGGGCACATTGGGGAACTCGGTGGAGGTGTGGCCGAACATGACAGGCACCATGTGACGCTTGTTCTCACGGAAGAGATCAAAGGCCACGCCGGTGGAGAACTTGCCGTCCACCACGGTGCCCCAGAAGCCCTTGTACTCCACGGCCTTATCGCGGATATACTCGGCGTCCAGTGCGCGGGCTTCCTCCAGGGTCTCAACGCCCAGGAACTTGAAGAAGTCAACGCCTGCTTCCTCTGCGGCGGCGAAGTCGCGGCCGGCCTTACCGGGGACACGTCCGCCGGGATAGAGACTGGTCATGACGCCGCTCTCCACGATGGCGCCCTGGAAGAGGCCTTCGTTCTGCGGAGAAGTGAGCTGGGACATGACGCTGCCGCCGCCGGCGGACTGGCCGCCGATGGTGATCTGGTTGGGGTTGCCGCCGAAGGCCGCGATATTGCGCTTGACCCAGCGGGTGGCGGCCTGCTGGTCCAGGTTGCCGAAGTTTGCGGGGGCCTCGGGATTCTCTGCGGTGATTTCCGGATGGCACAGGAAGCCGAAGACGTTGACGCGGTAGTTCACCGTGACCACCACGACGCCGCGGCGTGCGATGCGCTCGCCGTCAAATTCCATCTCGGCGGGGTTGCCCACCTGCAGACCGCCGCCGTAGTACCAGACATAAACCGGGAGGTTTTCGTCGGCGCTCTTTGCGGGGGTCCAGACGTTCAGCTGGAGGCAGTCCTCGCTCTGGGTGATCTCGGGGTCTACGTTCCACTCACGGGAATAGATATTCTCCCGGTTCAGGCCGGGCTTTGCCTGCATGGCGATGGGACCGAAATCGTGGCACTGCAGGACGCCTTCCCAATCCTCTGCGGGCTGGGGTGCGCGCCAGCGGTTTTTCCCCACAGGCGGGGCGGCAAAGGGAATGCCCTTGAAGCTGGTGATGCGGGGATCGGCTGCGGGCAGACCTTCCACCCAGCCGTTTTCAACCTTGACTTTTCTCAGCATAACTGGTTCCTCCTGATTTTTGATGTTGGTTTCTTTACTTGAATACACGCAGCAGGAATTCTCTTGCGGCATAGCGCCAGGTGTCCCACTCGTGGAAGCCGGGGCAGGAATAGAAGACGGTGTCGATGCCGTTTTCGCGCAGCTCGTCCAGACGGCCGCGGATCACTTCGCACATGGGTTCGTCCTCGCCGGCGGAGACGAAGAGGAGATCAAAGCGCTCGTGGAACTTCTCAGGATCGGCAAAGACGTCATTACAGTCAAAGCCCTCGCCCTCCGTGCGGAAGCCGCCGGAGAACACACCGAGATTTGCAAAGACCTCGGGATTTTTCATGACGGTCATATTGGACTGCATACCGCCCATGGAGAGGCCGGCCATGGCGCGGCCATGACGGTCGGCGCGGGTGCGGTACTTGCCGTCAATGAAGGGCACGCAATCCCGTACGATCACATCGTCGATGCGGTTTTCATACTCGCCGTCCTCGTTTTTTAAGAAGGCATAGCCGTTATTCATGACGATGATCATGGGCTCCATCTTGCCCTCGGCAATGAGGTTATCGCAGATGTAGTTGATCTTGCCGTGCCAGACCCAGTTCACTTCGTTCTCGCCGCCGCCGTGCTGGAGATAAAAGACGGGATAGGTGCGGTCGAGATCGGTCTCGTATCCGGGCGGGGTGTAGATGAAGCAGTTGCGATAGCGGCCGGTGAGGGAGGATTTATAGAGATCCATACGCACCGTGCCGTGGGGCACGTCCTTCAGAAGATAAAACTCCGGATCCGCGCCGCCGGGCATTTCGAAGAAATTGAGAACCTGGGAACAGCCATAGCTGTAGGGCGCCAGATAATTGGGCGCCTGTACGCCGTCCACATAGCAGCGGAAATAATGGAAGCCGTCCCGGATATCGTCCACCTCAAGGCTCCAATAACCGTCGGTGTCGGGCTGGAGCTCATAGACATT
The DNA here is from genome assembly GCA_015067705.1 of Oscillospiraceae bacterium. Lineage (GTDB taxonomy): Bacteria > Bacillota > Clostridia > Oscillospirales > QAMX01 > Allobutyricicoccus. The sequence continues at coordinate 18,971 of SVLW01000033.1, read as the reverse complement.
GGGCATGGAGCCGCCGAAGCCCCGGATCACCACCTGTTTCGTGCCCTCGGGGGGACGATAATTGAAGCGGAGCTTGCCATTGCCCAGGAGCTCTACGCCCTGGCGCAGCGGAATGTAGGCACCGGTCTTGGAACGGTCGCCGAAGGTGAGGTGCTTGCGCACATCGTCAAAGAAGAGGGGATAAGCGGAAAAAGCCTGGTTTTTCAGGATGTCGTTCATTTGCCGGTCCTCCTTTCATCGAAACAGCAGCTGCAGGAATTCCCGCAGGCTATAGCGCCACACGTCCCACTCGTGATAGCCCGGATGGGTGTAATGGACGCCCTGGATCCCGCGCTCTGCCAGTTCATCCAGAACCTTCTGATTGGGGGCGATCATGCCCTCGCTCTCGCCGCCGGAGACGAAGAGAACACGGATCAGCTTGCGGAAGCGCTCCGCATCCTCGAAATATGCGCTCAGGTCATAAGCGCCGAACATACTCTTGGGGGCGATGCCGCCGGAGAACACGCCGATGGCGCTGAAGAGATCCTCCATGTGGGTGATGCCGATGGAGAAGGCCTGGGCGCTGCCCAGGGACAGGCCCGCGATGGCGCGGCTTTCGCGGTCGGAGAGGGTGCGGTATTTGGCGTCAATGGCGGGGATGCAGGCCTCACAGAGTTCGCGTTCAAAATCGCCGGGCATGAACATATTGATCTCGCCGTCCACGAAGGCATAGCCGGAGTTCATCACCACCAGCATGGGCTCCATCTTGCCCTCCGCGATGAGGTTGTCGCAGATATAGTTGAGCTTGCCCTGCCAGATCCAGCCGGTCTCGTTTTCGCCGACACCATGCTGGATATAGAGGACGGGATAGCGGCGGTCGGGATTTGCGTCATAGCCGGGCGGACAATAGATCCATGCGGCCTTGGTGCGTCCGTTGACCGGGGACTGATAGAGCTCCATACGGACGTCGCCGTGAGGAACGTCCTGCAGCAGGAAAAAGTCCGCGTCCCGGTCCGGCATTTCAAAGAAATTGCAGACCGTAAACCCGCCGTAGCCAAAGGGCATCAACTGGTTCAGCGTCTTGACGCCGTTGACGTAGAAATGGCAGTAATGGAAACCGGGCTGGACATTGTCCAGTTCCAGCGTCCAATAGCCGTCCGTGTCCCGCCGGAAATCAAAGTCGCCGGGCATGGAGCCACCCCAGCCGTGCATCCGGACACTTTCCGCATCCGGCGCATAGAAGTGGAAGCGAGCGCGGCCAAAGTCCAGAAGCTCTACGCCTTCGCGCTCGTCCGCGTAACCAATGCGGCGGCGCTTGCCGTCCGGTGTCGTCTCAAACAGGGATTTCACACGCGGCTGGTCAAAATAGAGCATATGCTGGCCGAGTGCCTGGTTTTGCAGAATGGGATCTTTCATAGCGTTCCTCCTCTTGTCATGTATTTTTTGCTGCTTCTATTTTATCGAATTTTCGGGGCATTATCAACGAAAACTATCGTGAGAAGAGGGCTGGAATTGGTCAAATTGCATTTTTGCTCTGGGTTTCCTGATTTTGGGACTTTCGGAATAAAAGCAGGAAAATAGATGCAGAACGGCCCGGAAAAACCGCTTGCAATACTGTCGATTTTTGTTATAATAAGGAAGAAAGTGTCCCTGTTTGGAAGAGGATTCCTCATTCAAACAGGAAAAATTTGGGAGAAACGGAATGAAGAAATATCATCTGATGCTGTTGATTGCGGCGGTGGCGGGGCTTGTCACGGCAGGCTTGATCATCGGCGTTTGGGCGAATCGCACGGCGAAGGACGCCGAGGCGGCCCACGCGGCGGTATATGCGTCCTATGAGGAACTGCTGGCGGCGGCGGAGGCCGCGGAACTGCCGGTGAGCGAGCAGGGGGTTCTTGTGGGCAGCTACAGCCTGGACGATCTGGGTCTTGGACAGGCCGCCCGGGACGCCGTGGAGCAGCTTTATACCGCGTCGGAGCGCATGACGCCGGAGGAATTCCGGGCCCTTTCCCTGCGGGAAAAGCGCCTGTGGAATGAAGAAAAGCACGCTATTGAGCGAGAGGCAGAGCTGCCGATTCAGTCGCTGGATACCTCTGCGGTGCTTGCCGATCTGGGTATGATGGAGCGCAAAGCGGCAGAGAATGCCTATATGAGCTATGAGTCCGGTGTATACCGGGTGCATGACGAAGAGCTGGGCAATGTGCTGCGGGAGGACGTGGTGACGGCATCCCTGCGGGAAGCGGTGGACGGACTGGTGCTTTCCGGGGAGATGGCGGCGCTGCCGTCTCTCGAGATCACCGACCATGACTGCTATGTGCTGCCGGAAGTAACGGTGGAGAACGGCGGATTCAATCCCGGCGGGGCGCTCTATGAGGCTATTGACGGCATGGAGATCACGGTGCAGTTCCACACCGGCACGGAGGTGCTGACGGCGGAAGAACTGCGGCGATTGGTGAGTCTGGATCCTTCCGGGGCCGTGGTGGTGGACGAGGCAGCGCTGGAGGCGCTTCTGGGCGACTGGGCCGCGGTATATAATCGCTATGACACGCCCTATCTCTTTGATTCCTACGCCGGCGGCGTGGTGCCGATTGAGTTCCTCTCCTGCCAGTATGAAGTGCGTACGCCCGACCTGCGGGAGATGATCCGCGACATGCTGCTGAATCAGCAGGGCGGCGAGATCGCGGCGCCCTATGCCTGTTATGATAAAAATTGGGAGGCATTCGCCATCCGGGACACCTATGTGGAGGTGGATATCCACAACCAGCAGATCACCTATTATAAGGACGGCAAACTGATCGTCAATTCCGATATCGTTACCGGCCGCGTGATGGCGAACTGGGACACGCCGGAGGGCCTTTATTCCTCCTATGACCGCCAGACCGACCGTTGGCTCATCGGCGAGGACTATGCGGTGTTTGTGAAGTACTGGGTGAGGATCTGGAATGCCTATGGCCTCCACGATGCCTCCTGGAGAACTATCTTCGGCGGCGATCAGTATATTCGCAACGGCTCCCACGGATGTGTGAACATCCCGGAGGCAGCCATGGAGAAAATTTACGCCAATATCGAGGACGGCACGCCGGTTCTGGTGTTTGACTATCACCCGGATGAAGCAGAATAAAGAGAAAACCCCCGAAGGTGACCCTTCGGGGGTTTTTGTTTATTTCGTCAGATACACGGCGTTCTTCTGGGCCTTCAGACAGAGCTCTGCGGCCAGGAAGGCGTGGGCCTGGGTCATGGCGGTTTCGGTGCGATGGATACAGTCGAGGATCAGGCGTCCGAAGAAGGGATAGCCCACCTTGCCCCGCACGTCAAAGCGCCGTTCGCCGTCGCCGTTTACCAGGAAAACCTGGTCGCCGCCGTCGTCGGTTGCGATGTTGATGTATTTGCGCAGCTCGATATAGCCCTCGGTACCGAGGATCAGGGTGCGGCCGTCGCCCCAGGTACGCAGACCGTCCGGCGTGAACCAGTCTACCCGGAAATACTGGGTGGCACCGTTCTCGCCCACGATGGTGGCGTCGCCGAAGTCGTCAAGCTCCGGATACTGGGGATGGGCATAGTTGCCGATCTGGCTGTGGGCCACATGAGCGGCGGTCTCGCCGGTATAATGCAGGAATTGCTCGATCTGGTGGCTGCCGATATCGCAGAGGATGCCGCCGTAGTATTCCTTGATGAAGAACCAGTCCGGGCGGGAGGGGGCATTCAGACGATGGGGCCCAAGGCCCAGCACCTGAATGACTTTGCCGATGGCGCCCTGCTCGATGAGCTCGCTGGCAAAGACGCCGCTCTCTGTGTGGATGCGCTCGCTATAATAGACCATGTATTTCCGACCGGTCTCCGCCACCTTTTTCCGGGCTGCTTCCAACTGTTCCAGGGTGGTGAAGGGGGCCTTGTCGGTGAAATAGTCCTTGCCCGCGTCCATAACCCGGAGGCCCAGGGCGCAGCGCAGACTGGTGATGGCGGCAGAGGCCACTAATTTCACTTCGGGGTCCGAGAGCACCTGTTCTTCGCTCTCGGCAACGATCACGCCGGGATAGCGCTCCGCAAAAGCAGCGGCCCGGGCGGGATCGGAGTCATAGACATATTTACAGGTGGCGCCGGCCTCGATGAGGCCGTTGGTCATGCCGTAGATGTGACCGTGATCCAGGGCCACGGCGGCAAAGACAAATTCACCGGGACCCACCACGGGGGCGGGCTTGCCCTTGGGGGCATAGTTCATGCCGTCGGCTTTCTGAAAGTCCTGTGCCATATGCGTGCTCCTTTCGCTTATTTCCGCTCGCCGCCGACGGTGATGCCCACGTCGGCCAGCTCAGTGACGCTGGTGGATTTTTCAAAGAAGGGGCGGACATTCGCCATGATGCCGTCCACGGTGTACCAGGGATCGTCGGCCTGTAAAGGAAGCGCCACAGTGCGGCCCTCAAAGCCGGATTTATAGATGGCGGTGATGAGCTCTATGGTGCGGCGGCCGTCGATGCCGGTGATGAAGGGGCGGGTGCCGGTTTCAAGTGCCGTCATCACGTTGTCCAGTTCGCCGGCGTGGCCGGTATAGGGCAGGGCGGGAATGGCGTCATAATCCGCCTGCAGCTCTGCCTCCAGGGCGTCGTTGCGATAGGGGAAGCCGTTTTCCTTGGAGAGGGAGGCATAGACCTTCCACGGGGCGGAGATGCGGGCGCGTTCGCCCTGGAAGATCACCTGCTGTTCCTCGCCGTGATGGATTACGGAACTGGTGATCTGCGCCAGTGCGCCGCCGGGATACTGCAGCGCGGCGATGGAGATATCCTCCACCTCGGCGTTATCGTGGGAGGCATTGGACAGCACCGCCGTGACCTTTTCTGGCAGACCCATCATCCAGCCCAGCATATCAATATGATGCACCGCATGGTTCAGGGTACAGCCGCCGCCCTCGGTCTTCCAGGCACCGCGCCACCAGAGATCGTAATAGCAGTGGCCGCGCCACCAGTAGGAGTCCACCTGGGCATGGACGATGCGGCCGATCTTGCCGCTGTCCAGGATTTCTTTTAAGTGCCAGTAGGGATCGGTGAAGCGGTTCTGGGCGATGCAGGCCAGGGTCATGCCGCTCTCCCGTTCTGCCTCCAGCATCCGGTCGCACTCCTCCAAAGAGGCCGCCATGGGCTTTTCCACCACCACGTTCTTGCCGTCCTTCAGGAAATCAATGGCGATCTCCGCATGGACATAGGGCGGGGTGCAGACGCTGACCAGATCGATCTTGAGATCCGGGTCGCCCAGCATCTTCTTGTGGGAGTCGTAGACGGCCACGTCGTGGAGACCGTACTGTTCGATCTTTGCCTGTGCCTTCTCCGGATAGATGTCGCAGAGCGCCACAATGCGGCAGCGCTCCGGGAAGGTGAGATATGCCTTGATATGGCTGTTTGCAATGTTGCCGGTGCCGATAATCGCGATATTCAGCATGGAAACGCCTCCTTTTTTCGGGGTTTATATCTGGCTTGATTATACCGCGTGAGCGTGCGGGATGCAAGAAAAAACGCACCGCAGGGGGATACCCTGCGGTGCGGAATTTATGCTTTTCGGGTTTTCCGGCGGAGAAGCGCCAGACAGACGATCATGATCACCGGGAAGATGGCCGCGGCGCCCAGGCCGGACTTCAGGCCCAGCTGTTCCGCCGTCATGCCGGCGGAGGCGGCCTTTTCGACGAGGGCGGGGTTCCCCTGGGTCAGGTCGGATACGAGGCCTGTCAGCCAGGGCCCCAGGGAGCAGCCCACGTCGCCAAAAGCAGCGAGAAGGGCGAACATCCGGGTGCCGCCGGAGGGGAAATTCTCGGCGGCATAGCTGATGGTGGCGGGCCACATCATGGCCACCGACACGCCGCAGAGGGCACAGCCCGCCATGGCAATGACCGCGCTGCCGGAGAACACCGTCATGGCATAGCAGATGATGCACAGAACACTGGACAGGATCAGAACCGTCGAGAGGGAAAGCCGCTTGAAGGACAGCGGCGCCAGGACGCGGGTGGCGCCCATGAGAATGGCAAAGAGGCACGGGCCCAGAATATCGCCCCAGAATTTCGTAAGGCCCAGACCGCGCTCTGCCAGCATGGAGGCCCACTGGGCCATGGCAAGCTCCGACGCACCGGCGCCCGTCATGACCACGAATGCCAGGATCAGAACCGGCGAGGAGAAGAGCTGGCGCAGGGTGGCCAGCTGGTCCACTGGTACCGGCGGCATCAGCGGAACCCGCAGGAAGAGGAAGAGATTGCAAAGCGGCAGAATCGCCCAGAAGATGGGCAGCAGGAACCACACATCCTGGCCGAATGCCAGGAGGAAAAGCGTGGATAAGAGCACGGCGCCCGCCTGTCCCCAGCAGTAGAAGGAATGGAGAATGCTCATGCTGGCGGATTTTCCCGTGGAGGGCAGGGATTCAATGGTGGGACTGATGATGACCTCCATGAGGCCCGCGCCGATGGCATAAGTGATGGCGGCGATCATCAGTGCCAGATACGGCACGCCGGTCAGAACCAGCGGCAGAATGCCCAGAGCCAGAAGGCCCGCCGCACTGAAGAAATGCGCCAGCACCGCGCACCAGCGGGTGCCGATCCGGTCGGCGAAGAGCCCGGCCAGAAGATCAATGGACAACTGCGTCACAAAATTCATCAGCACCAGCCGGCCCAGCTCTTCATAACTGACTCCGTAGCGGTCCCGGAAAATGACAAAGAGAAGCGGCGGCAGATTGATGGTGATGGCCTGGGTGACATACCCGATATAGCACGCCAGCCGCGTGGAATGGTAATTCGGTTTCATGGTATCGCCTCGTAAAAAAATACTCCCCGGACGCCGAAACGCGTCCGGGGAGTATTGTATCACGAATGGGAGGGAAAAGCAAATGGGCCTATGGCAAAATTTCCCGGATCTTGACAATCACATCCGCCTCGCCAAAACTGCCCGACTTCGTCACCAGCGTCACACTTTGCTTACCAACCCGCAGTTCGCAGAGGACTACGCCGGAGGAAAGCTCCCGCAGGGGGCGGATCTGGCATCCGGGGAGGGCGCGGGTCAGCGCCATCAGGGTGTCGCCGCCGATGACAAAGAGGGAGAGGGGCCGGACCTCGGAAAGCAGCGCTGCCGCCAGGGCGGCCAGCTTTTCGGCGACGGAGTCGGCGGTCTCGCCTCCGGCGTTGTTTTCCGCCACGTCCGCGTCGGCGTAAGCGGAGGCCAGGATGGCCGCGCCATGGGCGCGGAGTGCCGCGGCCAGCGCCGCGGGATCTGCGTCGCGCAGGCGGACGGCGGGGATCCCCGCCTTCTGTGCAAAGGTGAGCTGTGCCCGGGAGACCGGACTGATGCTGCCGCAGACGGTGAGGAGGGGTGCCGCGGCAGGGGCGGCCAGCGCGCTCTCCCGGGGAAGGGATAAGAGCGGCTGCAGCGCCTTTGCCATTCCGGCGCAGCCGGAATAGGCACGGATGCCGCGGGAAAGGCCGGACGCTGCCCAGGCAGTGAGATCGGCATCCGTGACGGCGTCCGCCAGGAGGACGAAAGGCGCGGCCGGCAGGGCGGTGGGGTCGGACACTTCCCGCACCGGGAGGCTGCAACTCTCCCGCAGCACGTCCGCCACGCGGTCATGCCGCACCGGGGTGCGGGCATCCCGGCCAAAAAGGCTCTGGGAGACGGGGGTGCCGTCGATATAGTGGATGCCGCCCTTTGTCACGCGGCGGTTCTCCGGATAGGCGGGGGCAAAGAGCACCTGTGGGAACGCTTCCTGCACCGCGGCCAGCTCTGCGCCGATCTGCCCCCGGAGGCCGGAATCGGTTTTGAGATACAGGAATTCTGCACCCGCCGCCAGGGCATTCGAGACGGCGGCTTTTGTACGGGCATAGGCCGCATCCGGGGTTAGCTGCCGGGTCTCCAGATCGCACACGGCAACGGTGCAGTCCCCGGGCGGCAGATCGCCCACGGTCACGGCGGTGCGTACCCCCGCGGCGGCAAACTGCACGCCGGTGTCGAGCGCGCCCGTCAGGTCATCCGCCAGAATCACGAGGCGCATCATCTCTCTCCCGCCTTTGCACGGGCCATCTGCACGGCCACTTCGATGGCCTCGATCATGCTGCCCTCGTGGGCCACGCCGCGGCCCGCCCGGTCAAAGGCGGTGCCGTGGTCGACGGAGGTGCGGATGATGGGCAGGCCGATGGTGGTGTTGATGCCGCTCATGGACTGGAACTTACCGGTTTTGGGATCCATGCGGAAGCCCGCCAGCTTCAGCGGGATATGGCCCTGGTCATGGTACATGGCAACGACGATGTCAAATTCGCCGCCCAGCGCCCGGACGAACACGCTGTCCGGCGGAATGGGGCCGGAAACGTCAAGGCCCTCGGCTCGGGCTGCCTCAATGGCGGGCAGGATCTCCCGTGCCTCCTCATCGCCGAAGAGGCCGTTATCGGAGGAATGGGGGTTGAGACCGGCCACGGCCACGCGGCCATGCGCGATACCAAGCTCCTGAAGTGCGCGGACGGCAAGGCGAATGGTGTCGAGCACCCGCTCTTTCTTCACCAGGTCACAGGCCTGGCGCAGGGAGACGTGGGTGCAGATATGGATCACCCGCAGACTGCCGGAGGCCAGGAGCATGGCGTAATTTTTCGTATCGGTGAATTTCGCAAAGATCTCGGTATGGCCGTCATAGTGATGCCCGGCCAGATTCAGGGCTTCCTTATTGATGGGGCCGGTGACCACTGCGGCCACGCGTCCCGCTTTCGCCAGCTCGATACCCAGGCGGACATACTGGAATGCCGCATCGCCGCAGGCGGCGGAGAGCACGCCGGGGGCATAGACGCCGGGAGCAAGCGGGGCGGGATCGATATATTCCAGGGTGCCGGGGATGCCTTCGGCTTCCTCCGGGGAAGCGATCTCCCGGAAGCGGAGCGGGGCGTCGGTAAAGCGGGCGGCGTCCCGGAGGGCCTCGGCGGAGCCGATGACGACGGGGGTACAGAGCTCGTAAAGCGCCGGGTGGGTCAGGGCGCGGACGGTGACCTCTGCGCCGATGCCGGCAGGATCGCCCATGGTGATCGAAAGGACAGGTTTCATGGTGATTCTCCTTTGCGGTGTTCTTTTCCCTGATTATACCGCGGGGAGGAGGATTTTTCAATCCGGTGCGTTGACGAAGTGGAATGGGAGTGATAAAATGAAGGAAAATCAAAGAATAAAGGAGCGAGAAATCATGATGAAAGCATTGGTTACCGGCGCCGACCGGGGACTGGGTCTTGCATTTACGACTTTACTCTTAAAAGAGGGCTGGGAGGTATTCGCCGGTCAGTATATGGTGGAGGAAACGGGTCTTACGACGCTGCAGGCAGAGTATGGCGCACGCCTCCATGTGCTGCCCCTTGACGTGTCCAGCGATGATTCTGTGGATCATGCCCTTTCCTATGTGTCCGGCCTGACGGACAGCCTGAACCTCATTGCCAATATTGCGGGCATTATGGCCTCCACCGTGGTGGAGAAGGATCCCGCCAAGCGCGACAGCCCCGTGGGCGACGGCACCATCTTCGATCCCATGGACAGCAAGGCATTGCTGCGCCTCTTTGACGTCAACACCCTGGGTCCCATGCGCGTCACCAATCGCTTTGTGAATCTCCTGCTGGCCGCAGAGGGGGACAAGACCCTGGTGAACATCTCCTCCGAGGCTGGTTCCATCCAGACGCCGGTGGTGGAGCGCGATTTCCTCTATGGCTACTGCATGTCGAAAACGGCACTGAATCTCCAGTCCCGTTTCCTGCAGCGTTCTCTGGCGCCGAAGGGCGTCCGGGTGTTCAATATTGAGCCGGGCTATATGAAGTCCTATATCATCTCCGGCACCTATCGTGCCGAGGCCACCGTGGAGTGCGCCGACACCGCTGCCGGTATTTACAAGATGATGAAGGAACGCCGGGACGTGGACGGCGACATCTATTTCCGCTTCAGCGGCGAAAAGCTGGAGTGGTAAGGAGCTGCCGGATGAAGCAGGAAAAAGAAGGCATCGTCTGGACCATGGACGATGACGGCCGTCTCCGCTGTACCCTGGTCATCAACGAAACCGCCGCAGTCATCGCGGAAGTTTTGGCGGTGTTTGCCATGATGATCGCATTGGTGCGGCAGACGATCAGAAGAAGGAAATAAACATAAAAACCCCCCGGTTTCGTGTGTGCGAAACCGGGGGTTTTATTGATCATTACAGCAGTTCCATGATCTTTGCGCTTCTTTCCAGGAAAGCCGTCATGTCATCGGCGGCGAAGGGTTCCTGGGCCAGGCGGGCCAGATCGTAGATCTGGGCGGCCAGGAGCGCGGCGCGGTCATCGTTCTGTGCGGAGAGAGCGGAGAGCTTTTCGTAGAGCGGGTGGGCGCGGTTGATGACGAGGGCCCGCTCCTCGGGGAACATCCGGGCGACTTCGTCCATGCCGCCGAACATCCGGGCCATCTCCTGCATGCGGCGGTTCTCCTCGGAGAGCACCAGCACGGCGGGTGCGCCGCCCTCGGCCAGGCGGGCAGTACGGACGGCCTTCACGGCAAAGCCGGAGAAGAGTGCCTCCACGGCGGCGTCGGCAGCGGTTTCGTCGGGCTTCTCCAGTTCGCTGAGGTCGGAGTCGATGCGGCGGAATTTGACGCCGGGATTATGATGCTCCAGAAGCGTGATGAAGTGGTTATCCAGCACATGCTGTAAAAGCACGGCCTCGATGCCGTTTGCCCGGAACATGGAAATATACTGTGCCTGGGCATTCACGTCCGTGGCGTAATAGACCACCTTGCGGGGCTCGTCATGATGGTGATGACCGCACTCGCAGTTTTCGTGATCATGCCCGCAGTCGCAGTGTTCGTGGTCGTGGCCGCAGGTGCATTCGCCGTTTTCATGTTCACAGCCGCAGTCACACTCCGGCACGGTGAGATATTCGTCCACGGTCTGATAGCTGCCGTCCAGGAGCTTGAAGATCAGGGCGGGCTTGACGCGGTCATAGAACTTCTCGTCCCGCAGGCAGGCGTACTTGATGAAGGGATTGATGTCGTCCCAGTACTCGTTATAGTGCTCCCGGTCGGTCTTGAAGAGGCCCAGCAGGCGGTCGGCCACCTTGCGGGTGATGTGGGAGGACAGGCGGGTGACGGTGCCGTCATTCTGCAGGAAGCTGCGGGAGACGTTCAGCGGCAGATCCGGGCAGTCGATGCAGCCTTTCAGAAGCAGCAGATACTCCGGGATCACCTCGCGGATATTATCGGCCACGAAGACCCGGGAGCAATAGAGCTTCACCTGGCCCTCGGCGGACTCGAACTCGTTTTTCAGCTTCGGGAAATAGAGGATGCCCTTGAGGCGGAAGGGATAGTCAATATTGAGATGCACCCAGAAGAGGGGATCGGCGGTGTCCATAAAGACCTGATGGTAAAACTCCCGGTACTCTTCCTCGGTGCAGTCGGAGGGGTTTTTCTCCCAGAGGGGAGCCACTTCGTTCAGCGGATGCTCTTCGGTGGTGAGCTCCTGGGAGGCGTCCTCCAGATAGATGGGCGTGGGCAGGAAGCGGAAATACTTCATCAAAACTTCCCGCACGGCCCAGCGGTCGGTGTATTCATGGGACTCGTCATCCAGTTCGATGGTGACGCAGGTGCCGCGGGTTTCCCGGGTGCTCTCGGAGAGGGTGTACTCGCTGCCGCCCTCACTGGACCACTGGACGGCCTCTGCGCCCTCCTGCCAGGACAGGGTGTCGATGGTGACGCGCTTGGCGCACATGAAGGCGGAATAGAAGCCAAGGCCAAAGTGGCCGATGATCTGGGATTCCTCTTCGGAGTCCTTATATTTTTCCATAAATTCCTTCGCACCGGAGAAGGCCACCTGGTTGATATACTTACGCACTTCGTCGGCGGTCATGCCGATGCCGTTGTCGTCGAAGGACAGGGTGCCGGCATTCGGGTCCACCCGGACGGTGATGCGGTAGGGGGCGTCGTCATAGGGAGCCTCTGCCATGGAGACCAGGCGGGCGTGCTTCGAGATGGCGTCGGAGCAGTTGGACACCAGCTCGCGAATGAAGATGTCCTTTTCGGAATAGAGCCATTTTTTGATGATGGGCAGCATATTCTCCGCGGAAATGGAGATATTGCCGGATTCAAAACGTGCGGATTCAGACATGATGGGTTTCGCTTCCTTTCTGGGGTAGGTGTGATTTATTTCTGCAGCGCCGCATAGACGGCGTTTCGGGCTACGCCAAAGGCCTCTGCGGCATAGCGGGCGGCGTCGCGTCTCGAGAGGCCCTCGGCCACCTTGGCCTCTGCCGCGGAGACGGCGGCGGCCATGGCGTCCTCGGCGTCCAGCACCGGAGTCTCCGGTGCACCGTCCACCACCAGGACGAATTCGCCCCGGGGGGCATTCTCCTGATAGTGGGAAAGCGCGGCGGCCACGGTGGTGCGATAGCTTTCCTCGTGGGTCTTGGTGAGTTCCCGGGCGATCAAGATGCCGCGGTCGCTGCCAAAAGCTTCAGCGAAGTCTTCCAGGGTGTTCACCAGCTTATGAGGTGCCTCATAGAAAATCATGGGGCGGCGCTCGCCGCGGAGGGAGTCGAGATGCTCCCGTCTCTGGCGCTTGTTCACCGAGAGGAAGCCCTCGAAGGTGAAGCGGGTGCTCTCAAGACCGGCCAGGGAAAAGGCGGAGATCAGGGCACAGGGGCCGGGAATGGTGATGACGGGGATACCGGCCTCCCGGCACTGGGCCACCAGCATGCCGCCGGGATCGGAGATCACGGGGGTGCCGGCATCGGTGGTGAGGGCGCAGGATTCGCCGTCCAAAATACGGCGAACCACGGCTTCGCCCCGCTCCCGGCGGTTATGTTCATAATAGCTGACCAGGGGCTTCTGGATATCGAAGTGGGATAAAAGCCGCATGGCCACGCGGGTGTCCTCTGCGGCGATGAAGTCACAGCTTCTCAGGGTGTCCAGCGCCCGGGCGGTGATATCGCCCAGGTTGCCGATGGGGGTGGAGACAATATAGAGGGTTCCGGGCATAGTATTCCTCCGCTTGATTACGGCAGGCGGTCTGCCATCAGTTTCAGTTCGTATAAAAGATTCAGGGCGGCCATGGGCGTCATGTTGTCAAGCTCCGCCCGGCGGATCCGGTCGGTGAGCTCATAGGCGCCAAGGTCGGCAAGGCTCTCCTGCTCTCTTGGTTTCGCGGCGCGGACTTTCACTTCCTCGCCCCGGTCAAGGGATTTTAAGATCTGTTTCGCGCGGCGGATAACCTCTTCCGGCACGCCGGCCAGCTTTGCCACCTCAATGCCGTAGGATTCGTCGGCGCCGCCGGGGATGATGCGGTGGAGGAAGGTGATGTCGTCGCCCCGTTTGCGGACGGCGGTGGAGAGATTGAAGACGCCGCGCATCTGCTGGTCCAGAACCGTCAGTTCGTGATAATGGGTGGCAAACATGGTGCGTGCGGAGGCGGATTTCACCACGTGTTCGAGAACCGCCCGGGCAATGCTCATACCGTCATAGGTAGAGGTGCCGCGGCCGATCTCGTCTAAGATAATCAGACTGCGGGGAGAGGCGTTTTTCAGGATCTCCGCCACTTCGCTCATCTCCACCATGAAGGTGGACTGGCCACCGGAGAGATCGTCGGAGGCGCCGATGCGGGTGAAGATCCGGTCGCACACGCCGATGTGTGCGGCGCGGGCGGGGACGAAGCTGCCGATCTGAGCCATGAGGGTGATGATGGCGGTCTGGCGCATATAGGTGGACTTACCGGCCATGTTGGGGCCGGTGATGATAGCGGCCATCCGGTCGGTACAGTCAAGTTTGGTATCATTGGGCACAAAGCCGGCCACCCGCTGTTCTACCACGGGATGACGGCCGTCGGTGATCTCGAGATTGTCGGAGAGATCCACCTCCGGCATGACGTAGTTATAATCAAGCGCCACCTTGGCAAGCGATGCGGTCACGTCCAGCTCGGCCACTGCCGTGGCGGTGCGGCGGACGCGGGCCGCCTCTGCTGCCACATGGTCGCGGAGATCACAGAACAGCTCGTATTCCAGGCGGTTGGCGCGATCCTGCGCGCCCAGGACCCGGCTTTCCAGATCCTTCAGTTCCTCGGTGACATAGCGCTCGGCAGAGGTGAGGGTCTGGCGGCGGATATAGTCCTCCGGCACCAGATGGAGATAGGAAGAGGTGACCTCGATATAATAGCCAAAGACTTTGTTATAGCCCACCTTCAGGTTTTTGATGCCGGTGCGTTCCCGCTCCCGCTCCTGAATGGCGGCGATGATGCCCCGGCCGTCGGTGGCGTCGCCCCGGAGTGTGTCAAGCTCCGCGTGGAAGCCCTTGCGGATCAGTTTGCCGTCGGTGATGACAATGGGCAGATCGTCGTCTAGAGCGGCCTCGATCTGTTCCCGGAGATCGGCAAGGGTGTCGATCTGGGCGGAGAGCTCCTGCATGGACTGGCCCGGCAGGGAAGCCACGATCTGCCGCAGGGCGGGCAGACGTTCCGCCGTGGTGGACAGGGCCCGGAGATCCCGGGCGTTTGCGGTGCCGCAGGAGACGCGGCTGATGAGCCGCTCCAGATCGGACATGCCCCGCAGGGCGTCCCGGGCCTCGGAGAGGGCAACGGAATTGTCGGCAAAGGCGGCCACCGCATTGAGGCGGCGGCGAATGCCCGCGGGAGAGAGAAGCGGCAGCTCCAAGCGGCGGCGCAGCAGGCGCGCGCCCATGGAGGTGGCGGTCTGGTCCAGCGCATGGAGGAGACTGCCCTCCCTGCTGTGGGAGCGCAGGGTCTCAAAAAGCTCCAGATTGGTACGGGCGGCGTGGTCAAGGGTCATGTAAAGCTCCGGCTCATAGATCTCCGGCGTGCGAAGCTGAGAGAGGGAGCCCTTCTGGGTTTCTTCCAGATAGGATAAGAGGCCGCCCATGGCGCGGGCGATATGTTCGTTTTCCTGTAATGCGGCGGCATCGGGGAAATGCTGTCCCAGGGATTTCTGAGAGGTGCCGGGGGCAAAGCGCCATTCGCCGCCCTCCTCCATGGCACAGCCCAGTTTTTTGTCCAGATAGTCCGTCAGGCGGCGCTCGGAAAAAGCGCCGTCGGAGAGGACGGCCTCACGGGGGGAATAGCGGCCGCACTCGTTGATCACGGCGTCCAGCAAAGTGGCGCCCGAGGGGATCATGGCGCAGTAGGACTCGCCGGTGGAGATATCGCAGAAGGAGAGACCGGCGCCCCGGGAATCCAGATAAATGGCGCAGAGGAAGTTGTTGGCGTCCTCCTGCAGCATGGAGGCCTCCGTCAGTGTGCCGGGGGTGATGACCCGCACCACGTCCCGGGCCACGAGGCCCTTGGCCTTGGCGGGATCCTCCGTCTGTTCGCAGATGGCGACCTTATAGCCCCGGGCGATGAGCCGGGCCACATAGGCCTCATAGCTGTGATACGGTACGCCGCACATGGGCGCGCGCTCCGGCGTGCCCACATTTTTGCCGGTGAGCGTCAGCTCCAGCACCCGGGAGGCCGTGAGGGCGTCGTCATAGAACATCTCATAGAAGTCGCCCAGGCGATAGAAGAGGATCTTGTCCTTGTGTTTATTCTTAATGTCGAAATACTGACGCATCATGGGCGTCGCGGGCTCGGGCATAGGGGACCCTCCTTTATTTCGATTCATCGGTAACGTCACGGATATCGGTGGCGTAAAGCGCCCAGGGACTGCAGCGATCCACTCTTGCCCGGACAAATTCGCCGATCACCGGGCGGGAGGAGCGCAGGTATACGGGCCGTCCGCCGTCGGAGCGGGCGGAGACGGGATAATCGGCTACGCGGCTCTCGGTTTCCGCCAGGACGCGGATCTCCTTGCCGATATAGCCCTCGTGGAGCGTCTGGCTGATGCTGTTCTGCACGTCAAGAAGACGCTCGAACCGGGCCTGCACCACTTCGTGGGGCGTGTCGTCGTGCATCTTTGCGGCGGGCGTGCCCTCCCGGGGGGAGAACTGGAAGGTGAAGAGGGAGTGATACCCCACCGCTTTCACCAGTTCTACGGTCTTTTCAAAATCCTCCTCCGTCTCGCCGGGGAAGCCCACGATGATATCGCTGGTGAAAGCGATTCCCGGCACTTTTTCCCGGGCGTAGCGGATGAGGTCGAGATAGCTCTCCGCCGTATAGCGGCGGTTCATTTCCTTTAAGATGCGGTCAGAGCCGGACTGTACCGGCAGGTGCAGTTGGGGCGCGGCCTTTTCACAGGCGGCGATGGTGTCGATGAGCTTGTGGGTGGCGTCTTTCGGGTGACTGGTCATGAAGCGCACGATGAAGTCGCCGGGCAGCTCGCACACCTGGCGGAGCAGATCGGAGAAGTCACAGTCATAGCCGGAGTCGCGGCCATAGGAATTCACGTTCTGGCCCAGCAGGTTGATCTCCTTGCATCCCCGGGCGAGAAGCTCTTTTACGTCTTTTATCACGTCCTCCGGGCGGCGGCTGCGCTCGCGGCCCCGGACATAGGGGACGATGCAGTAGGAACAGAAATTGTTGCAGCCGTACATGATGCTGACCCAGCCGCGGATGTTGTCCTTTCGCAGTACCGGCAGACCCTCGGCAATGTGGCCGTCCTCGTTTTCCACGTCAAAGACCCGGCGCTGGCCGGAGAGCTTTTTATAAAACATCTCGGGCAGACGCCACAGGGCGTGGGTGCCGAAGACGAGATCCACATAGGGGAAGCTGCGCTTTAATTTCTGGGACATGCGTTCCTGCTGGGGCATACAGCCGCCCACGGCGATGATCATGTCCGGACGGTCTTTTTTGTAGTGGGACAGCGCGCCCACGTTGCCCAGCACCCGCATCTCGGCGTGCTCGCGGACGGCGCAGGTGTTGATCACCACGGCGTCGGCGTCCTTTTCGTCCGCGATCATGGCGTATCCCATACGCACCAGCATGCCGCGCATATTCTCGGCGTCGGCCTCGTTCTGCTGACAGCCGTAGCAGTCCACAAATGCGGTGCGCTGGCGGCCGGTTTCGGCGCGGTATCGTTCATTGATCACCTCGACCCGGGCCATATACTCTTCCTGCCGGGCCAGAGCCTCGGCAGAGACAAAAACATCCTTCTGATTCATAGACACTCCTTGGGAGAATAGGTCATATATTAACATCTTATCATAGCATAAAATGAATGGTTTTTCAAGGTTTCTTCGAGGATGTGTGTGAAAAAAGTGTAAAAAATCACCCCGCAGAGAAATCTGTGGGGTGGGCGTGGGACAGACGTTATGCAAGAAGATCCGGGAAATCGTAAGCGGCGGAGCTGTCCTCCATTTCATAGACCACGGAGATCTTCGCGGAGTCGGCGCTGGATTCCACCCGCAGGCAGCAGGTGAGAACCCGCCATTCATTGAGGTTCGATTCCGGCGTGATCTGCAAACGCAGAACCCACCAGGTCTCGTAAACACCGGGATCGTCGCTGTATCGGAAGCCTTCTTCCAAACCCTGTTCCAGGGTCGGCGCGCTGTCCTTGCGGGCGCGCGGCGTAGGGCCCGAGAAGATGCAGGCATCATAGACGGCGCGGATCGCCTCTGTCTTTGCGGCGGCATCGGCGGAATCAACGGTGGTTTCCAGCGAATAGCGCCAGACGGTGCTGCCGTCCTGCCAGAGGGAGAGGGTGTAGTCCTGACCGAAGAAGTGCTGTGTTTCCTCCCGAACCCAGCAGCCGGTGGTGCCGTTTTCGTCAAAGACTTTCACCCAGTTCTCGCCGGATTCTTTCAAAAGCTTTGCGGCGGCGGAGGGACTTTTGCCCAGATAGGAGAGATTCTCAGACGCAAAGGGGAACGCGAGGAAATGCTCCGCCGGTACGCCGGGGTCGCCGTTCTGCCATACGATCTTGCCGGTCTGGCGATCCCGCACGGGATAGCCCGCCAGATTGGTATATCCGGCCTCTGTGGCGCGATAGATATAGCGAACTGAAAGCGCCTGCGGCCCCAGGCAGACTTCCAACTGTGCCAGGAGGAGCATATTGTGGTCTTCCGCGGTACCGGGATAGGCAATATCCTCTGCCAGTACCCAGGTTGCCGTGTAGGTCTTGGCATCAAATCGCGTCTCCAGACAGTCGGCGATGGTCACGCTGCTGCGATAGGGCGCGGGCTCACCCAGAAGGTTGCAGTAGTCCTGATAGATTTCGGCGATCTTGTCGTATTTTTCCTGATAGTCTGTGCTGTCCAGTTGGTAATTGTATTCGTAGTCACGAAGATAAAACGGAGATTCTGTATCAATTGGTTTTAGATGGAGCTGCATTTCGTATTCTTCATCGAAAATAATCTCCGGCTTTTCTCGCTCGACCAAATGCCGGAATTCCGAATCTGCTGAATAACTGCCCCAACCGTTTTGGTTGATTTTCATTTCTTTCTGCACGGTTTCACTGACCTGCCCGATCAAGTGCAGATACTCCCCACCCGGCAGATCGGCGTACTCGGCGTACTTTGGCGCTTCCTGCACACATCCGGCAAAAACGCCGACCATGAGCAGGAGTGCGGAGATGAGTGCGATTGCGGCACGGCCGGAGCGAAGGGGCGGCGCGTGCAGGATGAGATCGAGTCTTTCTTTCATAGATTTCCATCCTCCCTGGAATTCCGTGGACAAGGCCGGTGTGCGGGCAAGCTGCCGCCGGATGGAGGCGGCGATGGCTGCCGCATAGGCCTTGCGGGTGTAGGATTCCACTGCCGCGAGGACGGCTTCGTCGCAGGCAAATTCCAGATCCAGTTCTGCCCGGCGGCGGAGCCACCAAACGACAGGATAGAACCAGTATAGGGCGTGGGTGAGAAGCAGCAGAGCCTTGATGGCCGCGTCATGGCGGCGCAGATGCAGAAGCTCGTGCCGCAGGATCAGGCGCAGGGATTCGTCACCCACGGACTCTTCCGGCAGGAAGAGAATCGGGCGCAGAATACCCAGCACCATGGGGGACGCGGGCGCGTGCAGGATCCGCACGGGGATTTTGCGGCGCACATGCAGTTCTGTCTGTACGGCGCGGAGCAGCGTCGTGGTTTCGGGGGTTTCGGCGACGTGACTGTCTGCCAGCAGGC
>SVLW01000032.1 GCA_015067705.1 Oscillospiraceae bacterium | reverse complement strand
TCGTGCACCGTCCGCAGGATCCCGTCCCGCATTCTCTCGCCGGACATGACCTTACCCGAGGTGGGATCCACCGACCAAAGGATGATGGGCACGTCGATGAGTCCCTGCACCCGGCCGCTGATGGCGCCGTAGGGCACCCGCACCATATACTCCGCCTCGCCCAGAAGCTCCGAGAGATACTCCTGGGTGCGGGATACTTCATATTCCACCTGGGAATCCTTTAACGCCGTCAGCTGGCGATGGGCATAGGTGTGGTTGGCGATCTGATGTCCCTCCGCCGCGGCCCGCAGCACCAGCTCCGGATACCGCTCCGCATTGGCGCCGTTGACGAAGAAGGTGGCCGGCACACCCCGCTGGGCCAGTGCATCCAGAAGCGCCGGCGTGATAGTGGGATGGGGACCGTCGTCAAAGGTGATGGCGGCGAATTTCTGCTCCGCCGCAAACGCGGTGGGCAATAGCGTCAAAAGACACGCAAACAGCAGCAGAAAGGCAAATACTCTTTTCATTGGAAATCTCCTGATCTTTTGGTATACTGACAGTGTAGCATGAAACCGGTGAAGTCTGCAAGACAAAGTTCGACAGAAAGAGAGGCCTGACATGGAACAAAAATGCTATCACATGCGGGAACAGCGCTGGCAGTCCCGCGGGGCGTCCATCGCCTGGTTCCGGGCAGAGGAGACGGACACGCCCTGGCCCGGCGCCGTCAGTCTCACCGTGATCGGTGAGATGGCGCGGCCCATGATCGTGCCCTCCCCAAAAGGCCCCATCACCGCCGTGGGCCCGGGATTTCACTGGCTGCAGTTTGCGCCCCGGGATGAGCATTGGTGGCTCACCGCCATGTATAACGAGCGGCGGGAACTGGTGCAGTTTTATTTCGACCTGACCCTGGAGAATCACATTCTGCCCCATGGCGACAGCTGGTGCGAGGATGCCTGGCTGGATCTCGTGATCGAGCCGGACGGAACGGCGCACCTTTTGGATGAAGAGGAACTTGCGGCCGCCCGGGACGCCGGGGCCATCTCTTTCGCGGGATACGAGGCCGTCCGGAACACGGCGGAGCGGCTGCGCCGCCGCTATACCGGCCGCGCCGGAGAGCTCCTGGCCCTCACCCGGCCCTGGATCGAACAACTCCTTCCGCAAGAATAGACGTGGAAATCTGGCAAATTCTTACAATGTTTTTCGGTTCCGTGCGGATATCTGCAAGATTTTGCAGGAATCATGAAAAAGGATTGCAGATTTCCTTATTTGAGGAACTGGTGTTGACTTGTATATACAGGTATGGTACAATGAACACATAGAAAAACGGCGCGACAAAGAAAAAGGCGCCGGGGAGAATCATGAAAAGACCGCCGTCAGAGACCCTGCCGAATACCGATAGAGAGGAGCGCAGCTATGAAGTATACCCTGAAAAGTCTTGGTGCCGCGCCTGTACGCGGAGAAGAATCCTATGTAGCAAGAGTGCTTTCCATGCCCATCAGCCGTGAGGAGTATTTTGACCTGCGCGGCATTCCCTACGTCGGCGTGACCGATCAGTTCCGCGACGTAATCGAGACCTTTAAGACCCCCGAGGGCGAGACCCCTGCCGGCTTCCGCCGTGAACTGGTGCAGGATAGCAATGAAGTCGTGCGTGTGGATCTGGTGCGCGATATTTCCTATGATAAAAACGGCGAGCTTCGCCCCACCCGGGTGCTTTTCTCCGCCGACAGCGCCAACCCCTATGAGGTGGCACCCATCAGCCCGCTGCTGGCCAACCTGACCTGCAATCCGGGTATTGTGTACGACCTGTTCCTGAATAACCCCAAGGCCAATGTGGGCGGCCTGTTCCGTGACCGTGATGAGGTCATGGCAGAGATCGGCCGTATCCTGGGCCCGGGCTGTGATATCAGTGTCGAGCTGAACAATCCCTTCGAGGAAGATTTCGGCAAGATCCTGGAGGAAGCCGCCAAGTTCCGCGAGATGTTCTCCAAGTATCGCGTGGTCATTAAGGTGCCCCACACCGGCGCCGTCACCCCGAAGAACGTGGGCGAGCTGCTCGAAGGCGACAAGAAGCTCTCCGCCCGCTATGACGAAATCACCACCGAGGACGCCCTGCGCGGCCATAACCTGACCCTGAAGCTCCACGAGGAAGGCTATCGCGTGAACTTCACCCTGATGTTCGAGCCCTTCCAGACCCAGCTGGCGCTGCAGGCCAGACCCTATTTCATCAACACCTTCCTGCGCCACCGTCTGGTGCAGTCCCAGAATATCAAGAAGTTCGTGGATGCCTATACTGAGACCGGCGACGAGGCCAATCTCACGGCACTGCGCGACTACTTCATCGCAAACGACTATTATAAGCTCGCCGATGCCGACACCGACCTGAAGGCGGTGCTGCAGTTTGGCCGCGATATCCTGAAGTATCGTCACTTCGAGGATGCCGAGGGCAGCGACGGTCTCGACGGTATGCGCCACAATCTGCGCGTGCTGAAGAACTGCAATATGCCGGACACCCGTCTCATCGTCTGCTCCATGGAAGGCCTTTATAACTATCCGGATATCGACAAGCTGCTTGCCGAGCCGGAGTTCCAGGAGATGAACAAGCGCGTGGTCATCACCGCAGAGCCCAACTACCTGGCCAGATTCACCTCCACCAACCAGGTGACCTCTTATCAGCGCCGCTTCATGAACGCCGCAAAGGGTCAGAAATAAGAAAGTTTCATACCGCCCCGCAAAGAGTGTCCGCCTCGGACCCTCCTTGTGGGGCGGTATTCT
Organism: Oscillospiraceae bacterium; assembly: GCA_015067705.1. Lineage (GTDB taxonomy): Bacteria > Bacillota > Clostridia > Oscillospirales > QAMX01 > Allobutyricicoccus. The sequence continues at coordinate 22,792 of SVLW01000032.1, read as the reverse complement.
GTCGGTTGTGATGATTTTGCCGGATCCCGGGCATACTGTGTCCGGGAGGTGAAGTATGAAAAAACCGAAGAAACCCGAAAAACCCGCGCCGAAGTACACGCCGCCTTATATGGAGATCGACACGCGGCTGAATCCTGCCGACCGGCTTTGTCCCATGTTTGATGACCGGAGCATTAAGGATTTCCGCCTGCCGTCCCATAAGATGGGCTTTCGCGTGGTGGATAATGCTGCGGAAGAGCATCAGATGTAAAAAAACTCCCGCCGATTTGCGAAAATCGGCGGGAGTTTTCATTTATTCGGGTAAGATCAGATCACAGGAGGAGCGGATGGCGTAGGTGGAGAAATACTGTTCCTCCATGGGGATCCATTCCGTCCGGAAGCGCCGGAGCATCTCTTCGCCGTTGCGGCGGAGGATGCGGGCCTCCTGGGTCTCGGGGGAAACATCGGAGAAAATACGCAGGTCACAGGCGTCGCCCAGGTATGGGTGCATGCTGTAGGCCCCCTCGATGATGACGGGGCGGGCGGGATCAATGGCGGCCTCGCCGGCATAATCCATCACGCCGCAGTCGAAAATCCGATAGGAGAAGGGCCGATTCTGCCGCAGGGGATTCGTCACTTCTTCCAGGAAACGCTCATAGTGGACGTTGCCGCCGTCCTCCTGCAGACGCTCCGGCGTGCGGAGGGCAGGGGGCAGGAAGAAATCGTCCATATGCACGATCTGCGCATCAAAAAGCTCTGAAAGCAGTGCCGCCGCCGTTGTCTTGCCGGAGGCCGCGCGGCCCTCAATACAGATCACGGCGTTTGGCTTTTGCTGTAACAGCTCCCGGATCCGCACCGCCGCGGGCAGCAGACGCACGAAGCGGGCATCAATGACCCGATAGGCCGGTGAATATGCGGCGCGATAGCCCACACTGTGACTCACCGGGGGATACCCCGCGGCCTGATAGCCTGCGAGATAATCGGAAAGCTCTTCCCCGGTAAAGGGGAACACGCCCTCCGCCGTCAACTGCCGCAGAAGCGCCAGCTTTTCCTCAAACCGGGCCACTTCGCCGCCGCCCCGCTTTGAGGACAGCACGAAGATCCGGTTGATGAGCGGCGCATAGGGCCGCTGTTCCGGGCGCAGATAAAGACGGGCATAGCCGTTGCCGATGGCCTCTGCCGACGGCGCGTTCTTCCTGAAGCGCGCACTCTCATATTCGGACAGGAGATAGGCAAGGCTGGCCTGTTCGTTGGCTACGATATGTCCGCCGCCAAACTCGTTCTGATAGAGCAGTTTGACCGCGTCACAGGGGGACATCTGGGGGTACCGGGCGGCATGCGCCCGCAAAATCTCCGATAATTCAGTCATTTGGCATCAATTTCGCTTTCTTCAATGCAATCACGATCAACGGGATCAGCAGGATATGCAGGATGATGCCCGGCCAGGCGGAAATAAAGGCACCGGCCAGGAAGGCACTCAGGGTGAACTGGGTACCGGTAATGCCCAGGATCACAAAGCTCGCTAGGCCGTACACCACGCGTCCGGCCAGCATGGCAAGGATCAGAGACACATAAATATTCGCTGTCTTTTTGGGCAGCAGGTGGTAAAGGATGCCGGAGAAGGCACCGTAGGCAGCCAGCTCAAACGCCATCACGAGAGCCGTGGGCATAGGCGGCATCCCGAACATCACATAGCGCAGGAGCGGTGCGATAAATCCTGCCGCCATGGCCAGCGGCCAGCCGCAGAGGAAGCCGCACAAAAGGATCGGGATGTGCATGGGGGAGAGCATACCGCCGATCTGCGGGATCTGTCCCGTCAGAAAGGGGAGCACCAGCGCAAGCGCCAGGCAAAGGGCTGCAAAGACTAATTTCCGAATGCTGATTTTCATGTTTCAGACTCCTTTAAGTTGGTGAAAGTTCCGGTGGGACACGGCCCTTTCTGGGACGCACCCGCCGATTCGCCGGAGCGAAAACGTGACTTCTGTCAGCACGGCATGGCTTCGTGCTATACCTACTGCTACGATAGCATAGATTGTCCGCTTTGTCAATTCCGCCCGATATCTCTGTGAGTTCCCCGGCCGGGAGGCGGCGCAAGTTCTTTGCATGATTATGCGAGAAAAAGCTTGAACTATTCATCGGAATATGGTAGATTATTCATGTATGCAATCCATTCGTATCGCGGTGCCGCCACTCGGGCGCTCCGCTTCCGGGAGGAAAGAGCATGTCTCATGAACCGATTCTGAACCGAGTCTCCTGTCCCGCCGATCTGCATGATCTGACGGCGGCGGAGCGCACCGCGCTCTGTGAGGAGATCCGTCAATTTTTACTCAGTCACATTGCGGAAACCGGCGGCCATCTGGCGTCTAACTTAGGCGCGGTGGAGCTGACGGTTGCGCTTCATATGGAATACGATACCGCCCGCGACCGTCTGGTCTTTGACGTGGGCCACCAGGCCTATGTGCATAAACTCCTCACCGGACGGCGGGAGGGCTTTGCAAATCTTCGCCGATTTGGCGGCATGTCCGGCTTCCCAAAGCCGGAGGAGAGCATCCACGACGCCTTCATCGCCGGTCATGCCTCCACCTCCATCTCCGCCGCCACCGGCATGGCCCGGGCCCGCACGCTGCTGCGGGAACAGTATGACGTGGTGGCCCTCATCGGCGACGGGGCCCTTTCCGGCGGCATGGCCTATGAGGCCTTGAACGACGCCGGCCGCAGCGGAGAGCCTTTGGTGGTGGTCTTAAACGACAACGATATGTCCATCTCAAAGAGTGTGGGCGCCATCGCCCAGTATCTCTCCCGCATCCGTCTGCGTCCCTCTTATACGAAACTGAAAAACGGAGTGAAGCGCGCCCTGCGGGCGATTCCCGGCGGCAAGCGCCTGGAGCGCTGGACCCATAATTTCAAAAAACGCTTCAAATACCTGCTCCTGCCCGCCACCATCTTTGAGGATATGGGCTTCCAGTATGTGGGCCCGGCGGACGGGCATGATATCGAAGAGGTGCGGCGCCTGCTGCGCTATGCAAAAGAGCAGCACTGTCCCGTGCTGGTGCACGTCAAGACCGTCAAGGGCAAGGGCTATCGCTTCTCCCAGGAGAAGCCGGAGACCTTCCACGGCACCGGCAGCTTTGACCCGGAAACCGGCCGTCCTTTGAAGGAATCCGTCCCCACCACCTTCTCCGATGTTTTCGGCGCGGAGCTTTCCGCCATTGCGGCGGAGGAGCCCCGGGTGTGCGCCATCACGGCGGCCATGCCGGTGGGCACCGGACTCTCCGGCTTTGCGGAGCGTTTTCCGGAGCGCTTTATCGATGTGGGCATCGCGGAGGAGCATGCCGTCACCATGGCGGCGGGCATGGCCAAACAGGGGATGATCCCGGTGGTGGCCCTTTATTCCACCTTCCTCCAGCGGGCCTATGACCAGTTGATCCACGACGCGGCCATTCATCCCCTGCACATGGTGTTCTGTATCGACCGCGCCGGTATCTCCGGCGAGGACGGCGAGACCCATCAGGGACTCTTTGATCCGGCCTTCCTTGCCACCATCCCCCATATGACCATTCTCTGCCCCGCAAACGACCGGGAGCTGCGCCGGGCATTGCGCCGGGCGATCTTTGAGGAGACCGGCCCCGTGGCGATCCGCTATCCCAAGGGCAGAAGCGGCGCCTTCCGGGAAAACAGCATGGACGAGCCTGCCCCCTGCCTCATGGCAGCAGAGGAGCCCCGTGCGGTGCTTTTGTCCTATGGCATTCTCATCAATCCGTCCATGGAGGCGGCACAGGCGCTCGCGGACGCCGGGATCCCTGTCTCTGTGATCAAATGTAACTGCATCAAGCCCCTGCCCGTCCCGGAGATCCGCCGGGCCATGGGCGATTGCCGTCGGTTATTTGTCATCGAAGATACCATCGAAAACGGCAGCGTCAGCCAGCGTCTGGCCGCCGCCCTGCCGGACTGCCGGGTGAGCGGACTCACCGCCGGGGATGCCTTCCTGCGCTGCGGCAGCGTGGCGGAGCTGCAGACCCTGCTGGGCCTCGATGCCGCGGGCATCGCAGACCGTATCAAGAAAGAACTTACCGAATAAGGGAGAAAAAGAATATGAGTCAGTTTCTGGAAGCCTGTATGGTGGTGCTTTTCGGCATCTCCTGGCCGCTTAACATTATGAAGTCTCTGCGCACCCGTTCCGCCAAGGGCAAGAGCCTGCCCTTCCTGCTTTTCATCTTTGCCGGTTATATCTGCGGCATCACGTCCAAGCTGATCTCCGGCAGCATTACTTACGTCTTTGCATTCTATGTGCTGAATCTTCTGATGGTGGGCACGGATATCCTGCTTTACTTCCGCAACCGCCGTCTGGATGCACGCCGGGAACAGGAGGAAGCCCGTGGGGTTTAAGCGCGCGATCCTCTATGTATCCCGCCGCCCCGGCTGTGCGGAGCTGGCGCTCTCCTGTCGGGATCGTCTCATGGCCCGGGGCGTGGCGGTCACTGCGCCCCTGTCCTACTGCGCGGAGAGCGTGCGGGAGGCACTCGGCGCCCAGCCGGAGGAGGCCGCCCTGCAGGACACCGATCTTGCCGTCGTCATCGGCGGCGACGGCTCCATCCTGGGCGCCGCCCGGGCGCTGGCCCCCCGGAATATCCCCATCCTCGGCATCAACATGGGCCGCATCGGCTTTATGTCCGAACTGGAGCCCGATGAACTGGACGCCATTGATGCATTGCTTGATGGGAATTACGAAATCGAAAACCGCATGATGCTGCAGGTGACGGTGCGGCGGGAGGGGGAGACCATCCTCTCTGCCCACTGCTTAAACGACGTCACCATCAACCGCGCCGAGAACCATAAGCTCATTGAGCTGGATATCTGGAGCGACCATCAGTTCATCTCAAAATTCCGCGCCGACGGCGTGATCATCTCTACGCCCACCGGCTCCACCGCCTATTCCATGGCAGCGGGCGGCCCCATTCTGGAGCCGATCCTGCATAACCTCACCGTGACCCCCATCTGTGCCCAGGGACTGTATGCCAGAAGCTTCGTCCTGGCCCCCAACCGCACGGTCTCCGTCAGCCTGTCCGGCCGCAGCCGCGGCGCCATCCTCACCCCCGACGGCGACCCCGGCATCCATGTGACGGACGAGGACGAGATCCTCATCAGCCAGTCCCCCCATATGACCCGCCTGATCCGTATCAAGGGCAAGAGCGTTTATGAAATCATCCGCGATAAACTGAGCTTTGACCTGCTTTAAGGAGCAGGCGATTCCGATACATTCTGCAAGGAGGCAAACTATGAAGTTTCAGCGCCAGTCAAAGATCCTCGAGCTGATCGAAAAAGAACAGATCGATACCCAGGAAGACCTTTCCAGACGTTTGAAAGAATGGGGATTTTCCACCACCCAGGCCACTATCTCCCGGGATATCAAGGAGCTGCGCCTGGTGAAGGTCATGACGCCGGACGGTACCTATAAATATGCCTCCGCCACCAGCGAAAACGAGGCCGGCATGATGGGCCGCATCCGCAATATCTTCAAGGAGAGCGTGGTGGCCATCAATTCCGCCCAGAATATCGTGGTGATCAAGACCCTGCCGGGTCTGGGCTCCGCCGCGGGCTATGCCGTGGACGCCCTGCACCAGCCGGATATCGTGGGTTCCATCGCCGGCGACGACACGGTGTTCGTGGTCATGTCCACTACGGAACGCGCCGATGCCTTCCGGGAGGAAGCCCGTTCCCTCCTGGGCTGAGTCCTTTTTGGATGCCGACAGGAAAGGGGGTATTTCATGCTCTCACAGCTTCATATTGAAAACATCGCCGTGATCGAATCGGCGGATATCACCTTTGACGAGGGTTTTCATGTCCTGACCGGCGAGACCGGCGCCGGTAAGTCCATTGTGGTGGACTCCATCGGTGCAGTCCTGGGCGCCCGCACCAGTCGGGATCTGGTGCGCACCGGCGCAGACCGGGCCCGGGTCACGGCGCTCTTCCGGGATCTCTCGGAAAAGACCCTTCTGGCGCTTTCCGAACTGGGCGTGGAGCCCGATGAGGACGGCTGCCTCCTGATTTCCCGGGAAATCGCGGCGGACGGCCGCGGCACCTGCCGCATTGGCGGCAAGCCCGCCACGGCGGCGATCCTGCGCGCCATGGCGCCCCATCTCATCAATATCCACGGCCAGCACGACAGCCAACAACTGCTCGATGACGCCAGCCATATCCGTTATCTGGACGCCTTTGCCCGGGCGGACGGCGTGCTTGCCGAATACCGCGGGGCATACAGCGCCCATCAGAAGCTCCTCAGGGAGATCGAGGCACTCTCCATGGATGAGGCGGAAAAGGCCCGCCGCATGGATATGCTGCGCTATCAGATTGCCCAGCTGGAGCGGGCGAACCTGAAAGAAGGGGAGGACGACGAGCTGGAGACCCGCCGCAGACTCCTTGCCAATGCCGAACATATTACCCAGGCCATCTCTGAGGCCAATGACGCCTTATACGGCGAGGATGACGGCGGAGGCGCCGTCGCCGCCGTGTGGCAGGCCGCCCGCGCCGTAGAGCGCGCCGCCCGCTATGACGAAAGCCTGGAGGCCCGCGCCGTGGAGCTCAACGACATTGCCTACCGGCTGGAGGATTCCGCCCGGGAAGTGATGGCGGCGGGGGATGGACTGGGCTATTCCCAGCGGGAACTGGACGATATCCAGTCCCGTCTTGAAACTATCCGCAAGCTCTCCAAACGCTACGGCGGTACCGTGGCGGATATGCTGGCCTTCCTGGATCGCTGCCGGGAGGAACTGGATCAGATGCAGTACGCCGACGACCGGCGCGCCCATCTGGAAAGCCAGGCGGCGCATTCTTATGATACCGCCTATCGGCTGGCCCTGCGCCTCTCCGATTGCCGGGAGGCCGCGGCAAAAACGCTCGAGACCCGCATCCGGGACGAGCTGACCTATCTCGATATGCCCCGGGCGGTGTTCCTCATTCAGGTGGCCCATCCGGAGGAGGAGCGCCCGCCCCTGACCGCGGACGGCCTCGACCGGGTATCCTTCCTCATTTCCGTGAATGCCGGCGAAGAGCCAAAGCCCCTGTCCCGGGTGGCCTCCGGCGGTGAGCTGTCCCGCGTGATGCTGGCCATCAAGAATGTGCTGGCGGAGGGGGACGGCGTGAATACCCTGGTGTTTGACGAAGTGGACACCGGCATCTCCGGCCGCGCCGCCCAGAAGGTGGCGAGAAAGCTGGCCCAGGTGGCCCGCGGCCGCCAGGTGCTCTGCGTCACCCATCTGACCCAGATCGCCGCCATGGCGGATCGCCAGCTTCTCATTGAAAAGGCCGAGCAGAACGGCCGTGCCTTCACCCGCATCACGGCGCTTGACCTGGACGGCCGCGTGCGGGAGCTGTCGCGCATCAGCGCCGGTGAAGTCGTTACCGATGCGACCCTTGCCGCCGCCCGGGAAATGATCCGGGATGCGGAGGAATATAAAAAGACCCTTTAAGTTTCAGTTGATACCGATTTCAGGAGTTTCCAAACTATGAATCAGAAAAATATCCGCAATTTTTCCATCATCGCTCATATCGACCACGGCAAATCCACCCTGGCCGACCGCCTGTTGGAGGCCACCGGCTCCGTTGAAAAGCGCAGCATGGAGAACCAGCTTCTCGACAATATGGAGCTGGAGCGTGAGCGCGGCATCACCATCAAGGCCCGCGCCGTGCGTCTCGATTACAAGGCCGATGACGGCGAGACCTATTACTTCAACCTGATCGACACCCCCGGCCACGTGGACTTTAACTATGAGGTCAGCCGTTCTCTGGCGGCCTGTGAGGGCGCGGTTTTGGTGGTGGACGCCTCTCAGGGCGTGGAGGCCCAGACCCTGGCCAATACCTATCTCGCCATTGAAAATAATCTGGAGATCGTGCCGGTGGTGAATAAGATCGACCTGCCCGCCGCCGATCCCGCCCGCGTCAAGCAGGAGATCGAGGATATCATCGGCATCATCGCCGAGGATGCCCCGGAGATCTCCGCCAAGAATAACATCAATATCCACGCCGTGCCTGAGCGCATCGTGCAGAATGTGCCGCCCCCCGAGGGCGACCCGGACGCACCGCTGCGCGCCCTGATCTTCGACAGCCAGTACGACAGCTATCGCGGCGTCATCGTTTATATCCGCGTCATGGACGGCACGCTCCGTGCCGGCGATACCGTGCAGATGATGGCCACCGGCGCCAAGTTCGAGGTGGTGGAGGCGGGCTATATGCGCCCCCTGTCCTTAGAGCCTGCCGAGTGCCTCACCGCCGGCGAAGTCGGCTATTTCACCGCCAGCATCAAGAGCCTCACCGATACCGAAGTGGGCGACACCGTCACCCTGGCCACGAATCCTGCCACGGAGCCGCTGCCCGGCTACCGCAAGGTGCAGTCCATGGTGTATTCCGGCGTGTATCCCGCCGATGGTTCCCGCTATGACGACCTCCACGACGCCCTGGACAAGCTGGTTCTGAATGACGCCTCCCTCTCCTATGAGCCGGAGACCTCCACTGCCCTGGGCTTTGGCTTCCGCTGCGGCTTTTTGGGGCTTCTTCACATGGAGATCATCATCGAGCGCATTGAGCGCGAGTTCAATATCGACCTGATCACCACCGCACCCAGCGTGGTGTACCACGTCCATCTCACGGACGGCACCGACCAGATCATCGAAAACCCCCTGAAATTCCCGGATCCCGCCACCATTGAATACGCGGAGGAGCCCTTCGTCAAGGCCAACATCATGACCCCCACAGACTATGTGGGCAACATCATGGAGCTGTGCCAGCAGCGCCGCGGCGTGTTCCGCGACATGACCTATCTGGACAAAACCCGCGTGGAGATCCATTACGAGCTGCCCTTAAACGAAATCATCTACGATTTCTTTGATGCCCTGAAGTCCCGCACCCGCGGCTATGCCTCTCTGGACTATGAGCTTCTGGGCTATCAGAAGAGCGATCTTGTGAAGCTGGATATCATGCTAAACGGCGAGATCGTGGATGCCCTGTCCTTTATCGTATTCCGGGAGGAGGCCTATCCCCGCGCCCGCCGTATTTGTGAAAAGCTGAAGGAAAATATCCCGCGCCAGCTCTTTGAGATCCCGGTACAGGCCTGCATCGGCGGTAAGATCATCGCCCGCGAGACTGTCAAGGCCATGCGCAAGGACGTGCTGGCCAAGTGCTACGGCGGCGATATCACCCGAAAGAAGAAGCTGCTTGAAAAGCAGAAGGAAGGCAAGAAGAAGATGCGCTCTCTGGGCTCCGTCGATGTGCCCCATGAGGCCTTCATGGCAGTTTTGAAGTTCGATGAATAAGTTAGGCATTTATCTCCACACGCCCTTCTGCGTGCGGAAATGCAGCTATTGCGACTTTTATTCTGCTCCGGGATCTCCCGAGGAAGCGGATGCCTACGCGGACGCCCTCTGTGCCCAGATCCGCGGCGCCAAAGATGCCCGCCCGGTGGACACCGTCTATTTCGGCGGCGGCACGCCCACGACTCTCGGCGTGCGGAATCTCGTGCGGATCTTAAACGCCGTGCGGGAGACCTTCCCGGTGGACGAGGACGCGGAGATCACCCTGGAGGCCAATCCTGGCGATTTGTGCCTGCGCCCCATGGACGGAGGGGAACAGCGTATCACCGCCCTGGCGATCCTCCATGCCGCGGGCTTTAACCGTCTGTCCTTTGGCATCCAGTCCTCAGACGCGGAGGAACTGCGCCTGCTTGGCCGACGGCACAGCTTTCCCGAGGCGGCGGAGACCGCGGCGCTTGCCCGCGCCGTGGGCTTTGAGAATCTCACGCTGGACCTTATGTACGGCCTGCCGGGCCAGCGTATGGAGACCTGGGAGCAGAGCGTAAGGGATATCCTGTCCCTTTCGCCCGAGCATATTTCCTGCTACGGCCTGAAATTGGAGCCCGGCACCCCGCTTTTTGCAAGAGAGTCCGACCTGCCGGAGGACGAGGCTTGTCTTTCGCAGTACCTGCGCATGATCGAGCTTTTGGAGGCGGCGGGCTATCGCCAGTACGAGATCTCCAATTTCGCCCTGCCGGGCAGGCAGTCCCGGCATAACCGCAAATATTGGTGCGGCGCGCCGTATCTGGGCTTTGGCCCCTCGGCGCATTCCTATTCCGGCGGCGTCCGCTGGGCATGGGAGGACGACCGCGCCGCCTTTACCCGGGGCATTTACCGGGAGAAGGAGCGTATTGCCCTCACCGCCCGGGATGATCTGGAAGAGCAGATCATGCTCTCCCTGCGCACCACCGCGGGACTCAGTCCCGCCGTCCTGCCGGAGGAACTGCAGGCGGGGGCGCAGCATATTTTAGAAAAATACATTCCCCACGGTCTGGTGCGGCGGCAGGAAGGCCGCTATGTGCTGACGCCCCGGGGGATGTTCGTATCCAATCATATCATCGGGGAACTGTTTGACCTGATCCCCGACTAAAAGGAGGACACCACTATGCGTGCAGTGATCACTGTCATCGGCCGCGATACCGTAGGTATTATCGCAAAAACGTCTGCCATTCTTTCCAAGAATAACGTGAATATTCTGGATATCACCCAGAGCGTTCTGGGCGACATCTTCGCCATGGTGATGTTTGCGGACATCACCGATTCCACCGTGCCCTTCGGCGACCTGCAGACAGAGCTTGAGAATCTGGGCCGGGAGATCGGCGTGCAGATCATGGCGGTGCATGAGGATATCTTCAACGCCATGCATACTGTGTAAGAGGTGCAGGGCATGATCAGTACCAGAGATATTTTAGAGACCATCCAGATGATCCGGGAGGAGCATCTGGATATCCGCACCATTACCATGGGCATTTCCCTCCGGGACTGTGCCGCAGAAGATCTGGATCGCCTCTGCACCCGGATCTATGACAAGATCACCCGCCAGGCAGAGCATCTGGTGCGTACCGGCGAGGAGATCGAGCGGGACTATGGCATTCCCATCATCAATAAGCGCATTTCCGTCACGCCCATCGCCATCGTGGCCGATGCCTGCGGCGCCGCGGACTATACCCCCATTGCCCGCACGCTGGACCGTGCCGCAAAGGAGACCGGCGTGAACTTCATCGGCGGCTTCTCCGCCCTGGTGCATAAGGGCTTCACCCACGGCGACCGGGCGCTCATCGACTCCATCCCCCAGGCCCTGGCGGAGACGGAGCGCGTGTGCTCTTCCGTTAATGTGGCTACCACTAAGGCAGGCATCAATATGGACGCCATCGCCATGATGGGCGGCGTCATCAAAAAGGCCGCCTATCTCACTAGAGATCGCCAGTCCATCGGCCCGGCAAAGCTGGTGGTGTTCGCCAATGTGCCGGAGGATAACCCCTTCATGGCCGGCGCCTTCCACGGCGTGGGCGAGCCGGACGTGGCCATCAATGTGGGCGTATCCGGCCCCGGCGTGGTGCGCAGCGCCATCGAGCGGGCCGGGGACTGCTCCCTCACGGAGCTTGCCGAGATCATCAAGCGCACTGCCTTTAAGATCACCCGCGTGGGTCAGCTGGTGGCAAGCGAGGCTTCCCGCCGTCTCGACGTGCCCTTCGGCATCGTGGACCTGTCCCTGGCTCCCACTCCCGAGGTGGGCGACAGCGTGGCGCATATTTTGGAATCCATGGGTCTTGAATGCTGCGGCGGCCCGGGCACCACGGCCTGCCTCGCCATGCTCAATGACGCGGTCAAGAAGGGCGGCGTCATGGCATCCAGCCACGTAGGCGGCCTGTCCGGCGCCTTCATCCCCGTCAGTGAGGACGCCGGCATGATCGATGCCGTCCGCGCCGGCATTCTGCATCTTGAAAAGCTGGAGGCCATGACCGCGGTGTGCAGCGTGGGCCTTGACATGATCGCCGTGCCCGGCGACACCAGCGAGGAAACCCTCTGCGGCATCATCGCCGACGAGATCTCCATCGGCGTGGCCAATAATAAGACCACGGCCTGCCGCCTGATCCCGGCCTATGGCTGTCAGGTGGGCGACGAGGTGGAGTTCGGCGGTCTTCTGGGCTCTGCGCCTGTGATGGCGGTGACGCCCTCTTCTCCCGCCCGCTTCATCTCCCGCGGCGGCCGCATCCCCGCACCGATCCACAGCCTCAGAAACTAAATCTTCCATCCCCTGTCCGCCGAAACCCCCGGACAGGGGAATTTTTTGTCAGGATAAATAGTGCTATATTCAATGTGCCCGGAATTGACGGCTGCGCCGGGGGTGTGGTAAAATAAAACCGGTATGTAAACCTGTTTGCCCCTTCCCGGGCAATGGAGATAGAGAGGAAAATCGCTATGCTGAAAATGAAATCCAAGCCGGAAGTCCCGCTGAAGCCCATGAGCAGCGTGTTCATTTCCCCCGGCAACGGCAAACTGTCCAAGATCCTTATGCGCGGCTTTGATGCCCTGGGCGGCATCCAGAAGGTGGTAAAGCCCGGCCAGACCGTGCTCATCAAGGTGAATCTGGTGGAGGGCCACGAGGCCATCACCGGCGGCATCACCGACGTCTATATGTGCGAAACCGTGATCGAGCTCCTCAAGGAGCACTGCCATCCCGGCCGCATCATCGTGGGCGAGAACACCAACGTGGGCGAGCTGACCAAAAAGACCTTTGACCGCAACGGCTATACCGAGATGTGCGCCCGTCAGGAAGTGGAGCTTCTGGACTTCGCCGATGACGAGTTTGTGGAGGTGGCCGTGGAGGGCGCCCTCTATGCAGAGGTCATGCCCATTCCGAAGATCGTTCTGGACGCAGACGTGTTCATCACGCTGCCGCTTCTCAAGAACCACGACACCGTCTGCATCACTGCAGCGCTCAAGAACAGCTTTGGCTTCATTCCGGATCCCATGCGCCGCCAGGCCCACCGCGACACCGCCATCGAGCAGTTCGTGCTGGATCTGAACCGTGTGCGTACCCCGGACTTCGCCATTGTGGACGGCCGTATCGGCATGGAAGGCATCGCCGGCGGCTCTCACTTCGATCATCCCCGCTATGCCAACCGCATCATCATGGGCGCCGACCCCGTGGCAGTGGACACCGTCTGCACCCATATCATGGACCAGAATCCCCGCGTCCGGTATCTGCAGTGGGCCGACCAGTATGGCCTCGGCAACTGCAACCTGGACTATATCGATATCTATGGCATGAGCCTAGAAGAGGCCAAGGTGCATTTCATGACCCCCGCCGAGGAGCATGAGGAGCGCACCGGCGGCAAGCTGCATCTCGTGGATCTCCACTCCTGCTCTCAGTGCCGCGCCGTTGCCCAGGGTACGCTGCATCGCTTCACTGAGGCCAATATCGCAAACGCCGTGGACATCGTCTATGGCCCCTATGACTGGGACGTGCCCACCGACCGTGCAGAGCGCTGCATCCTCATCGGCGATTGCATTCAGGAGCGCTATCGCGATCTGGGCGTCTGGATCCCCGGCTGTCCCATGAACAGCAACGCCTATATGGATGCGCTTGAGAAGCTGGACGTCACCTGCCATAAGTGCGCCGACGCCGTGCGCGCATTCGTGGCAAAGCACGACGAGGAGGACCTCGCCTTCCTGCGTATTCTGGCGGCCGGCAAGACCATTTACCGCGGCCGTGACAACGCCGCCGGCGGTCTGGACAGCGCACTGATCGTGGGCGACTGCGAGAGCTATTACGCCTGGGTGCAGAAGAACCGCGCCGATACCGAACTGAAGGAGCGCGGCCTCCGCGACACCTATTCTCCCGACGATATCGTCTACTATATCCCCGGCCACGACGCCTCCATCGAGGAGATCGAAAAGGGCTATGAAACCCTGAAGGCCCGTAAGCCGAAGTTTTAAGAAAATAAGAAAAGCACCCTGCGATTGCAGGGTGCTTTTTTCATAGACAGAAGCGTTACAGCTTCTGCGGCTCGTGCGCTTTTTTCTGGAGATTCTCGATATAGGCGATATTGAAGCGCTGGCCGTTTGCGGCGCAGGGCTTGCCGGTCTCGGGATTCTGGACACGCTCGGAAGCATAATAGCAGGTACGCCCCGTGAAGCCCTGGGACTCCCAATGTTCATCTTCGCCGCGAAGCACCTTTTCACAGGTGGCAATGCCTTCGTCGATGATGGTGGGATCAAAGCTCTCATGACCGCCGTAGCAGTAGTCAAACTCTCCCTGACGCAGCTTCCATGCACGCAGGAACTCGAGATACTCCTCCACGGAAATGGAGCCCGGGAGATTTAAGAGCGTGTTGGTGTTGCAGGCGTCGCCGGTGATGCAGATGCGGTCCTCCTGGTCGAGAAGCACGATCTCGCCCGCGGTGTGGCCACCCACGTGGATGATCTCGATATGCTTGCCGCCCAGATCAAACACGTCGCCGCCCCAGATGGGCCACATATACATGGGATGGGGCATGGAGCAGTCGTCCGGCTTCACCATCTCTTTATTTTCCGGCAGCGCGGCATTTTTGATCTGCTCATAGCGCTTTGCCCGGAATGCGGTGGGATCGGCCTCGTATGCCTGCACCGTGGCGCGGAGGAAGGGGATGTCCAGCGCGTGCAGATAGCACTCGTCAAAATCGAAGTTGCCGCCGGCGTGGTCGCCGTGGTAATGGGTGTTCACCAGGATCACAGGCAGATCGGTGATCGACCGGCAGAAGGCGCGCAGATCGCCATAGCCGAACATGGTGTCGATGAGCATGGCGCGCTCGCTGCCCTCGATCAAATAGCAGAAGGTGTCCATGCGGGCGTGGCTGTCAAAAATATTGGTGATCTGCCACACGCCGGGCATCAGCGCTTCCGCACTGAAAAATTTGTTCTTGATCATAATTTCTCTCCTTTTCTCTGTTTCTTATCCCCATAATACCACACCGCATCCTCCGCCACAAGAGGAAATCTTCCGCATGGCGGTTCTTCCCGTTGACCGGACGGCGGGGACGGGTGTATACTAAAGACGGAAAAAACTCCGGAAAGAGAGGGAGAACTTGTGAAATACAAAAAACTCGGCCGCACCGGCATGACCGTCAGCCGCCTGTGCCTGGGCACCGGCAACTGGGGCTACAGCGACGAGCCCTACGGCAACTGGGCCACCACCGGCGAAAAGGAAGCCTTTAAGATCATGGACGCCGCACTGGATGCAGGCGTGAATTTCTTCGATTGCGCCAATGTCTATGGCAACCATGGCTCCGGCACCACCGGCACCAGTGAGGAGATCATCGGAAAGTGGTTTCAGCAGGGCGGCGGCCGCCGCGAAAAGGTCATTCTCGGCACTAAGGTGGGCCGCGAAATGTACAATAACGACTATGACGGCCCCAACCGTCCCGAGGGCCTGTCCCTTTATAAGATCCGCCGCCACGCGGAGGGTTCCCTCCAGCGTCTCCAGACCGACCACATCGAGCTTTACCAGATGCACAACGTAGACCGCAGCGTCAACTGGGACGAGCTGTGGGAGGCATTCGAGGGTCTGGTCCGCTCCGGCAAGGTCTATTATGTGGGCGCATCCAAGTTTGCCGGTTGGGAACTGATGAAGGCGCAGGAGGCCGCACGCCGCCGCAACTTCATGGGTCTGGCCTGTGAACAGCATCGCTATGATATGCTCCGCCGCGCCGCCGAACTGGAGGCCTTCCCGGCCTGCATCGACCAGGGCATCGGCGTCACGCTCTATAGCCCGCTGCAGCGCGGTCTTCTGGGCTATGATATCTTAGAGCCCAACCGCACCCTGACTTACGAAGCCACCCTGGATCTGGAAAAATATCGTCCCCAGCTCACCGAGTATGCCAAGCTCTGCCACGATCTGGGCGAGAGTGTGGCAAACGTCACCCTGGCCTGGGAGATGCACCATCCGGCAGTCACCGCTCCGGTCATCGGCCCGGCCACCCTCAAGGACTTTGAAGAAATGCTCCGCTCTGTGGAGATCGAGCTGACGGAGGATGTGCTGAAGGAAATCGACCGCATCTTCCCGCCGCCCCAGTCCCTCTTCTATGATGAGCGTCCCGACGATGTGAGGCCCATCTCATGGAACTGATGGTATTGCGCGAAAAGCTCCTGGATATCGTGGACGAGAGCGCGGAACTCGAACAGCTTGCCACGGGCTTCCAGTTTACGGAGGGCCCCGTGCTGCGTGACGGTGCCCTGTGGTTCACGGATTTTTACCGGGATCAGATCTTCCGCTATGAAAATGGGGAAGTGACCCTCGTCACCGATGATTCCCACCGCACCATCGGCATGACCCTCACCCGGGATGGCCGCCTCCTTGGCTGCGCCAGCGACCTCCACGGCATCATGGACGTGGACAGCGGCGACGTGCTCGTGGATTCCATCTTCGGCATCCGCCTCTCCGGCACCAACGACATCGTGGAACATTCCTCCGGCAGACTCTACTTCACCGATCCCTATGTCCGGGAATTCGAGGGCCGGAAGCTGGGCCGCAGCATGGTGTTCTGTTATGACGGCGGCGTGCTGTCGCCTCTCTTCTTCGATCTGCCCTGGCCCAACGGCCTGGCCTTCTCCCCCGATGAGCGCACGCTCTATGTCATCGACTCCCGGGAGCTGCGGCTTTACGCCGTTGATATGGCCACCAATACCCGCCGCCTCCTGACCCAGTTCTCAAAGGGCATGGGCGCGGGCCTTCCCGACGGCATGTGCGTCCGGACGGACGGCACCATCTTCGTGGCCGGCCCCGGCGGCGTCAGCGTGATTGAGCCGGACGGCACGCTTCTGGGCCGTGTTAAGACCCCCGAGATCTGCGCCAACCTCTGCCTCGACGAGACCGGGAACGGCCTCTATCTCACCGCATCGACGTCGATCTACCACCTCAAGCTGAAATAAAAACACCCGGGCAGGATTCGTTCCTGTCCGGGTGTTTTTTACTTAATGAGGGATTTTATCAATAGGCCCTTTCTCCCGCCAGTCATAGGCTTCGTTCGGCACGTTCCACGACTCCAGCTCGTCCATATAGTCCCAAAGCTCGTCGCAGAGGTAATAGGAGCCGATGCCTGTACGCAGATAGATATAACTGACGTTCAGCACTTCGGCGGAATCCTCCGTATAAAATACCAGCAGGTAAGTGGGGTCGCCGTCGCGCATTTTATGGTTTCTCAAATAGGATGCCCGCAGTACACTGATCTGCTGATACCGCTGCTCACTCAGCCAGGTGAAGATCTTGTCGATTTCTTCCTGCTCCTCATAATAATGGATCCAGGGCGAAACCTCCGACGATCTGCGCAGCTCGATCTTCACCACGTCCTTCGGCAGCACCGGGGTGATCTCTTCAAAGGCGCATACGCCCAGGATCTGATCCACATACGGCGGCACATAGGGTGCGGGCTCGCTCTTGCCCGCGCAGCCTGTCAGGCAGCAAAGCAGCAGAAGCAGGAGCACCACCTTTTTCATCGTTTTCTCCCTCCCCATCGTCTCTTTTTCTTCATTCTATCATGGGAAACCCCACAGCACAAGCAGGGAAATCTTCCAATTTCTCCGTCACTTTTCCCATATCCGCCTTGACACCGTTTCTTCCTTTTGTTAAACTGATACTGAATAAAGAGCCTGCCCCGGGTGTGTCCCGGCGAGACGGGAGAAAGGACACGATCATGAAAAAAGTGCTGATTTTCGTAGGCGGCTGGGACGGACACGAGCCGATGCTGGTGTCACAGCGGTTCAAACGGCTTCTTGAGAACCACAATATGGAAGTGGACATTCAGGAGAACCAGGAGTGTCTGGCAGATATTGAAAAGCTGCGGACACTGGACCTCATCATCCCCCACTGGACCATGGGCACCATTGAGCGGGACTATGTGAATAATATCTGCACCGTGGTGGGCGAGGGCGTAGGCCTGGCCGGTAACCACGGCGGTATGTGCGACGCTTTCCGTCAGAGCACCAACTGGCAGTTCATGACCGGCGGCCAGTGGGTCAGCCATCCCGGCGGCGACGGCCAGAACTATATGGTGAATATCTGTAAGGGCTCCAGTCCTCTGGTGGAGGGCCTTGAGGATTTCCCGGTGTGCAGCGAGCATTATTATCTCCATATCGACCCGGCGGTGGAAGTGCTTGCCACCACCCGTTTCCCCCTGGTCAATTACTATCACTGCGCCAATAAGCCGGTGGATATGCCCGTGGCCTGGACGAAGTATTGGGGCCTGGGCCGCGTGTTCTACTGCTCTCTCGGCCATCACGACGATGTGTTCGATAAGTCCCCTAATGCCCAGGAGCTGATGCTCCGCGGTATGCTGTGGGCCGCCGAGGGCCGTCAGTACGCCATCGACCATAACCTCTCCGTAGAACCCTATCTCAACAGCGCAAAAATGTACTAATACATATCTATAGAAGGGAGTTCACCTCATATGAACAGAGAAGAATCTAGAGCCCGCGCCCGTGCGCTGGTCGAACAGATGACCGTGGAGGAGCTGACGACCCAGCTTCTTTATAACTCCGCTCCCATCGAGCGTCTGGGCATCCCCGCCTATAACTGGTGGAGCGAGGCCCTGCACGGTGTTGCCCGCGCCGGTATGGCCACCGTTTTCCCCCAGTCCATCGGTCTGGCTGCAGCATTTGACCGTGACATGATGAAGGACATCGGTACCGCTATCGCCGAGGAAGGCCGCGCCAAGTACAATGCCTACTCGAAGAATGAGGACCGCGATATCTATAAGGGTCTGGCATTCTGGTCCCCCAACGTGAACATCTTCCGTGATCCCCGCTGGGGCCGCGGCCAGGAGACCTACGGCGAGGATCCCTTCCTCACCGCACAGCTGGGTCTGAAGTTCGTGGAAGGCGTGCAGGAGCAGGACGAGAACGGCTATTATAAGGCCGCTGCCTGCGCCAAGCACTATGCTGTCCACTCCGGTCCTGAGGCTCTGCGCCACGAGTTCGACGCTGTCTGCTCCAAGCAGGATCTTTACGAGACCTATCTCCCCGCCTTTGAGTGCCTGGCCAAGGCCGGCGTCATCGGCTTCATGGGCGCTTATAACCGCGTGTTCGGTTATCCGGCAGCCGGTTCCGAGTTCCTCACCAAGGAAATCCTCCGCGGCGAGTGGGGCTGGGACGGCTACTACACCTCCGACTGCTGGGCCATCAATGACTTCCATCTCCATCATCACGTCACCGACACCGCCGCCGAAAGCGCCGCCATGGCACTGAATACCGGCTGTGACCTGAACTGCGGTAACGCCTATCTCCATCTGATGACCGCCTATAACGATGGCCTCATCACCCGCGAGACCCTGGAGCTGTCCGTCACCCGCCTCCTGGCCATCCGCTTCGAGCTGGGTCTCTTTGACGAGACGCCCTGGGACAAGATCGGCTTTGACGCCGTTGACTGCCCCAAGCATCAGGCGCTGAACCTGGCCGCCGCCGAGAAGACCATGGTGCTTCTGAAGAACAACGGCCTGCTGCCCCTGGACCCCGAAAAGGTCAAGACCGTGGCAGTGGTCGGCCCCAACGCCGACTCCATCCTGGCTCTTGAGGGTAACTATAACGGCAAGGCCGCCGAGTATGTCACTATTCTCGAGGGTATCCGCGAGGCATTCCCGAATGCCCGTCTCTTCTATTCCGAAGGTTCTCACCTGTACCAGAGCCGTGTGGAGCATCTGGCCTATGACGATGACCGCCTGATGGAGGCCAAGGTCATGGCAGAGATGGCCGACGTCACCTTCGTGGTGGTGGGCATGAACTGCTTCCTGGAGGGCGAAGAGGGCGACGCCTCCAACTCCGCCGCCGGCGGCGACAAGCGCAACCTGCTCCTGCCGGATCCCCAGAGAAAGCTCCTTGACACCGTGCTCAAGGTGGGCAAGCCCACGGTCGTGGCCTGCATGACCGGTTCCGCCATGGATCTGGAGATCGCCAATGAAAAGGCCGACGCTATCATCCACTGCTGGTATCCCGGCGCTCTGGGCGGCCGCGCCTTTGGCCGTCTCGTCACCGGCAAGGCCAACTTCTCCGCAAAGCTGCCGGTCACCTTCTACCGCAACGAAAACGAAATGCCGGACTTCTGCGACTACAGCATGGACGGCCGTACCTATAAGTTCATCAAGGAAGAGCCGCTTTATCCCTTCGGTTACGGCCTCTCCTATGGCAAGTTCGCCTTCTCCGATCTGACCCTGGATAAGACCGCGGTTGCCGCAGGTGAATCCATCACCGCCACCGTCAAGGTCGCAAACGTGGGCGAGATCGCCGGCGACGAGGTCTGCGAGTTCTATATCCGCGATCTCGAGGCCACTACCCGCGTGCCGCATCATAAGCTCTGCGCTTTCCAGCGCGTGAGCCTGCAGCCCGGCGAGTCCACCACCGTGTCTGTCGAGATCACCCCCGATGCCATGGCCCTCATCGATGAGGAAGGCCGCAAGGTCATCGAGGCCGGTGCCTTCGAGCTCTACGCCGGTGCCACCCAGCCCGACTGCTACAGCCAGAAGCTCTACGGCGCCGAATGCGCCAAGGCCGCTTTTGAGGTCAAGTAAGCAAGAAAAAAGAGGAAGTCGCATGACTTCCTCTTTTTTAGTTGACAGTTGACAGTGGAAAGTGGACAGTTATGGTGTCGCCTCTGGCGACGAAATTCAAAATCCGCAGAGTGTTTCAGATCTTCTGCGGATTTTACTTTGTCGGGCGCAGCCCGACTCCTTCACTGTCCACTGTCAACTGTCCATTTTCCACTGACTTATAAAATCGGCACGTTCAGCGCGGCGGCTCTTTCTCTTACATACTGGAGCGCGTCCTTGTACTCTTCGAGGGAGTTTCTGTGCTCGATGATTACTGGCATTTCGGGGTCCAGTTTGCCCACTTCCGTGAGGAAGGCGTCGAAGTTCACGCCGCTTTCCATGATCGGCACTTCGCGGATGCAGAAGGTCAACTCTTCCGTCAGGCGCACGCTCTTGGCATGGATGCTCTTCACCTGGGGGCCCAGCTTCTCGAAGCACTCATGGAAGAAGTCCTCGCTCCAGAAATAGCGGTCGGGAGTGAAGAACATGTTGAAGCAGTCAAGATGCACGGAGAAATGCTCGCGATCCACGTCGCGGAGCATTTTGAGATACTCGTCCGGGGACGTGGGCGGCACGATGGGCATACATTCGATGGTATAGAAGGTGTTCTGGGGATTCACGGAGTCGATGATATCCTGCACGCTCTCCACGATCCGATCCCAGCCCTCTTTCGTGCGGTCCTTCTTGCAGCCAAAGCTCCAGTTGGGACCGGTGGAACCTGCTACATTCACACAGCAGGCGGCGCCGATGCGGTCGGCCAGACGCAGTTGGCTCTTGGCAAACTTCCGTGCCTTTTCCCGCACGGCGTCATCGTCGGCAATGGGGCTGTTCCACACGCCCACCTCCGCGATCATGATGTTGTGACGCGCCGCGGCCTCGCGGTAAGCGTCGATGGTGTCGTCGTCGGCACTGCCGTCAATGGGGCACACCGCTGCCCGACAGCCCAGGTCAGCCAGCACCGCCGCCCATTCATCGGGGGTAGAATGCTTCGGCGTATAGGAAATACCAAGTTTCATCTGTATTCTCCCTTTCTGCTTTTTCTTCATTATAGCGCTTGTCGCCCTGCGGTGCAACGGCTTTCCGCCGGAAAAAAGAAAATGCGCCCTGCCGGGTTTCCCGGCGGGGCGCAAAAGATTGTTACAGCAGTTCCACGCCTGCGGCTTCGCAGGCGGCGCGGGTCTCGTCGTCCCAGATAGAGGCCTGGACCTCGCCCACATGGCACTTGCCCAGAAGCAGCATGCACAGGCGGCTCTGGCCAACGCCGCCGCCGATGGTCAGGGGCAGGGTGCCGTCCAGGAGCATTTTGTGATAAAGAAGCTCCCGTCTGTCGTCACAGCCGGACTCCCGCAGCTGGCGATCCAGGGATTCCTGATCCACGCGGATGCCCATGCTGGAGATCTCGATGGCGCAGTTCAGGACATCGGACCAGATCATGATATCGCCGTTTAAGTCCCAGTCGTCATAGTCCGGCGCACGGCCGTCATGCTTTTTGCCGCTTTTTAAGACCTTGCCCACCTGGGAGATAAAGACGGTGCGGTATTTCTTCGTAAATTCGTTTTCTCTCTGCTTGGGGGTCAGATCGGGATAGAGATCCTCCAGCTCCTGGGTGGACACCACGGTGAGCTTGCGCTCAATTTTGGTGTTGATCTCCGGATAGCGGCAGGACACCACATCCAGGGTGATGCACAGGGCGTCCACGATGCGCTGTACCGTCTCGATGAGATAGTCCATGGTGCGGTTTTCCCGGGTGATGACCTTTTCCCAGTCCCACTGATCCACATAAATGGAGTGGAGGTTATCCATCTCCTCATCCCGGCGGATGGCATTCATGTCGGTATAAAGGCCGCGGCCCTCATAGAACTTATAGCGGTAAAGCGCCATGCGCTTCCACTTGGCAAGAGAATGCACCACCACCGCATCACAGCCGGTCTCCAGAATATCAAAACGAACCGGGCGTTCATAGCCGTTTAAGTCGTCATTGAGGCCGGAATTCGGATCCACAAAAAGCGGCGCGGACACGCGCTTTAAGTTCAGCGCCATGGCCAGCGTCTCCTGGAACGTACGCTTGATGATGCTGATGGCGTCCTGGGTGCAATAGAGGTCCAGCTTTGCGCGGTATCCCTCCGGAATGACGGTCTTACTCATGGTTTTCCCCTCTCGAATGTGTGAAAATACTTCATTATTATATAGCGCCCGGGCCGCTTTGTCAATCATTCCTCCGCGCTTCTGCCATTGACAAAAAAGGGCGGCGGATGGTACAATGAGAATAAGTCAGGATGTCGAAGGGAGCGCACAAAGATGTGGTATCGCTATGAAATTCATATGCATTCAAAAGAAGGCAGCAAATGCGGCCAGGCGCCGCTGGCCGATCTGGTGCGCGCTTATCATGCCGCGGGTTATGCCGGCGGCGTGCTG
>SVLW01000031.1 GCA_015067705.1 Oscillospiraceae bacterium | reverse complement strand
CGGTGACGGTCTCTGTGGTGCCGTATCCCTCCCGCACGGACACCGGTGCATGGTGGGCGGCGAGGAAGGCGTCCAGCTTCTTTTTCAGTTCCGGCGAAAGGCTGTCGCCGCCGGAGAACACCCCTTTTAAGAAGGACAGGTCGGCGCCCGCCATGGCATCCTGCCGCAGCAGCGCCTCGTACAGGGTGGGCACGCCGGCCACAAAGGCACAGCGGCGGCGCACCAGAAGGGCGGCATAACTCCTCGGCGTGAACCGCGGCACCAGAACGGCACAGCCGCCATGGGACAGCATGGCATGAATGCACACGCCCAGGCCGAAGCCATGGAACATGGGCATGGCGGCCAGCATCCGGTCCCCGGGCGTGAACATGGGATTGGCGGCGATGACCTGCTGCCCCAGCGCATTGAAGTTCCGGTTCGTCAGAAGAATTCCTTTTGTTGTGCCGGTGGTGCCGCCGGAATAGAGGATCACGGCGCTCTCCTCCCCGCTCCGGGGCGCAGGCGTGAAAGCGTGATGCTTCCCAAGGCGCAGGAAATCCCGCCAGGCAAGGACGTCTGCCGACCGGGAAGGGGTCTTCCGCCCCTCCTTCAGGGCATAGCCCACCGCCTTCAGCGGCGGCAGCTCGTCCCGGATCCGGGCAAGGATCAGATGCTGCAGTCCGGTTTCCTGGCGGATGGCGGAGAATTTCTCCGCAAACTCATCCAGCGTCACAGCCACCGTGCTGCCGGATTCCTTCAGATAAAACGCGATCTCACGCCTGGCAGAAAGCGGGTGGATCATATTGGCGACGCCGCCCGCCAGATTCACGGCATAAAACAGGCATACGGCCTGGGGGCAGTTGGGCAGGGCAATGGTGACGCAGTCCCCCGCACCGATGCCCAGCGCCTGCAGCGACGCGGCATAAGCCAGGATCTGCCGCCGCATTTCGGCATAGGTGGTGCGGCGGCCCAGGAATTCATAGGCGATCCGCCCGGGGTATCGCTCCGTCATGCGGAACACAGTCTCAGAAAGCGTTCCCTCAAAATAGGAAAGATGCAGCGGGATCTCCCCCAGCGCATCCTGCCAGGGGATTTTTGCGGAAATGGGATTCATGCGGGAAGGACTCCTTTTCTCAGGATCACATGATCACGGCATCATTGATATGCAGCTGGAAGGTCAGGCCGAAGAACGCAGCCGCCTTGCGGCAGAGCAGCATACGGGTGGTGAAAATCTCAAAATAGTCCATAACCGGGCAGATATCAATATCGATATGGATCGTCAGCGTGACCGTTTTTGCCCCGGCATTCAGAACCAGATCGGAATGCTCCACGGCATAGTTCACCCGGTCGTGAATGTCAAAGCGGATGGTATCGTGGTTGCGGACGCGGCTGCGGCGCACGTCGGACTTGTCCGCCAGGATCAGGGCGGCGGCAACGGCATTGACGGGATGGGCGGTGTGCTCGTCGTGATTGCCGATGGCGGTGATCACCATGGCCACCTCCTCCGGCGGCATCCCCAGCTTGTCCAGGATCCGGAATGCCATCAGCGCGCCGGAATGGGCATGGTCGTCCCGGTTCACCACGTTTCCAATATCGTGCATATAGCCCGCAATACGGGCCAGCTCTACGGTGCGCTCGTCATAGCCCAGTTCGGTCAAAAGGCGGCTGGCCATTTCGGCGCTGCGGGTCACATGGGCGAATGCATGCTCCGTATAGCCCATGGCACACATAGAAGCGTCCGCCTGGCGGATATAGGTATTGATCTCCGTGTTATTCTTGATATCCGAAAAATGAATCTGCATGATTATCCTCCTGACCGCACAAAAGCGGCATCTATGGTTTTCTGTCCCATTATAATATATCCGTTTTCCATTTGGCAAGTCCTCTTGCTTTTCCTTCACAAAAGGGTTACAATCAAGATATCTCGAGATACAGGAGGAGAATTTTTATGGAAAACAAGATCAACAAAAAAGGTTTTATTCAGATTTGTATCGTCGTGGACGATATCGAGAAGGCACTGGATCGCTGGACCACGATTTTTAATATCGAGCGTCCGAAGATCAGCATCAATCCCCCTCCCGGAAACAGCGACCTGACCTATCGCGGCGAGATCGCCGACTATACCATGAAGATGGCTGTCATGGAGGCCGACGGCTTCTTCATTGAGCTGGTGGAGCCGGACGAGAACCCCAGCACCTTCCGCGAGTTCCTGAACAAGCACGGCAGCGGCGTCCATCACCTGGGCTTTGAAGTGGGTGACCAGCGCGACGCCATTGTGGAAGAGCTGAACCAGAAGGAAGGCTTTGACATTCGTACCATCGGCATCTATCCCGGCAGCAGCTGGACCGTGATGGACACCGAAAAAGAACTGGGCGTGAACCTGAATATCAAGCCCGTGAGATAAGCACAAAAACCCCCTGTGAAGCCTGCGGCCTCACAGGGGGTTTTTCTATGTACGATCAAATAAAGCTGGTGATGAAGATCTCCAGGCCAATGAAGAGCAGGATCGCGCCGCCGAAGATGCCGGCCTTTCCGGCAAGACGGGTGCCGGCTTTTTTGCCGATGGCAAGACCGGCCGAACAGATGACAAAGGTCACCGCGCCGATCAGGAGACAGGCGGCCAGCGCCTCCGGGAAGCGATACTCCGCAATGGTAAAGCCCACGGAGAGCGCATCGATGGAGGTGGCCACACCCTGGATCAGAAGACCCACAAAGCCCACCGCGGCACAGTCCGCCTCTTCCGACTTGCAGTGGATGCCCTCGTAGAGCATCTTGCCGCCGATATAACCTAAGAGGATCAGGGCGATCCACGGGATCAGCCGTTCAAACGCCTGGAAATACCGGGCAATGGTGCGGACGCACACCCAGCCGATCAGGGGCATGGCAAACTGGAATCCCGCAAAAAGACCCGCGGCGCCGCACATTTTGCCGCGACGCATACAGGGCTCGTTCAGGCCGTTTGCCAGCGACACGGAAAAGGCGTCCATGGCAAGCCCTACGCCCAGAAGAATACTGTTGAAGAAAAACGGAAAGTCAAGCTGCATGATTATTTCCCCAGTTCCTGCGTTTTCCGGTATGCAGCCAGAACACCGTCCATCAGGATGCCGCGGAAGCCCGCGGTCTCCAGGGCGTGAACCCCCGCGATGGTGGAACCGGCGGGACTGCACACGGCATTTTTCAGTGCTTCGGGATGCTGGCCGCTCTGAAGCACCATTTCCGCCGCACCGACCATGGTCTGGGCGGCATAGGTCAGTGCTTTCTGATAGCCAAGACCGCTGACCACACCGGCGTCCGCCATGGAGGAGAGCACCATGTAGAGGAAGGCAGGGCCGCAGCCGGAAATGGCAGTGGCAGCGTCAAAGAGCGGTTCCGGCACCAGATCGAATCTGCCTGCGGCGCTCATGCCGGTAAGGAACACCTGCACCGCTTCATCGCAGACCTGTTCGGCGGTATAGAGGATCATGCCCTCGCCCACGGCGGCGGGCGTGTTGGGCATGATGCGGATGATGGGCGCATCAAGGCCCAAAAGCGCCCGGATCCGGGCAATGGTGACGCCCGCCATCATGGATACCAGCGTCAGACTGCCGCCTCTTGCGGCAACTTTGTCCCGCAGACCGGCAAGCAAGCCGGCCGCGCCCTGGGGCTTTGCGCCCAGGAAGAGATAATCGGCCGTAGCCACCAGCTCTTCCGTGCTGACCGCACGGCATCCCGTTTCGGCGGCAAGCTCCGCCGCCTTCTCCGGCAGCAGATCCGTCACCAGCACATTCTCTGCGCCGGCGCTTTTGCAGGCGGCCCTTGCCAATGCGCCGCCCATATTGCCTACGCCGACAAATCCAAATACTTTCATCTGATTTCCTCTTTTCTCAGCGGGTCTGTCCACAGCCGCGAATGATGTACTGATAGGTGGTCAGCTCCTCAAGGCCCATGGGACCCCGGGCATGAAGCTTCTGCGTGGAAATCCCCATCTCACAGCCCAGACCGAATTCTCCGCCGTCGGTGAAGCGGGTGGAGGCATTCACATACACGGCCGCGCTGTTGACCCGGGCGGTGAAGGCCGCGGCGACACGGTCATCCGCCGTGACGATGGCTTCGCTGTGGCCGGTGGAATGGGCGGCGATATGCGCCGTGGCCTCCTCCACGCTGTCCACCACACGCACCGCCAGGACATAGTCCAAAAATTCGGTATCAAAGTCGTCCGCGCCTGCGGCCGTTCCGGGGATGATGGCGGCGGCACGGGGATCGAGCCGCAGCTCCACCGGCGTTTTGCCGGCGGCAGCACGATCCTCCACCAGACGCTTTTTCATCTTCGGCAAAAACTCCGCCGCCACGGCGCTGTGTACCAGACAGACCTCCGCCGCATTACAGACAGAGGGGCGGCTGGTCTTGGCATTTTCGATAATATCCAGTGCCATGGGGACCTCCGCCGCGGCGTCGATATATACATGACAGATACCCGTACCGGTTTCAATACAGGGCACCGTGGCATTCTCCACACAGGTGCGGATGAGACCCGCGCCGCCTCTGGGGATCAGAAGATCCACAAGGCCCACGGCGGTCATCAGTTCTCTTGCGCTGGCACGGTCGGTGTCCTGCACCATGGAGACCAGATTCTCCGGCAGACCCACCCGGGCAAGACCCCGGCGCAGAGCCGTGGTAATGGCGTTTGCGGAGTGGAAGGCATCCCGTCCGCCCCGGAGCACACAGGCATTGCCGCTCTTCACGGCCAGTGCCGCCGCATCGGACGTGACATTGGGGCGGCTTTCATAAATAATGGCGATCACGCCGAAGGGAACGGCGGTTTTTTCTACGATCAGACCGTTGGGACGCACCGAACGGGAGAGAATCCGGCCCACGGGATCGGGCAGCGCCGCCACTTCCCGGATGCCGTCCGCCATAGCGGCGATTCTCGCCTCGTTGAGAAGCAGACGATCGATCATCACGTCAGAGATCCGGCCGCGGGCGGCCTCTACATCCTCGGCATTGGCCGCGAGAATCCGAGCGGCATCTTCCAAAAGACAGTCTGCCATGGCAAGAAGCGCACGGTTTCTGGTATCCGTATCGGCGGCAGCCAGTATCTGTTTTTCCTGTGCGGCCGCACGGAGAATTTCATTTGTCGTCATCATGCATGCTCCTTCCGTCCCAGAAAACGGGTGCCCACGGATTTTCCCTCTGCGATCTCATAGAGGATCTCCGGATGTGCGCCGTGGGTGATAATCATGTCTATGCCCTCTTCTATCACCATCTGGGCCGCACGGAGCTTGGTCTCCATGCCGCCGCTGCCCAGTGCGCTGCCTGCGCCGCCGGCCAGGGCCAGGATCTCCGGCGTGAGATCCTCCACCACGGGGATGAGCTTTGCCTGCGGATCCTTGCGGGGATCGGCAGTGAAGAGGCCGTCGATGTCGGAGAGAAGCACCAGAAGATCCGCGCCCGCCGCGCGGGCCACAATGGCGGAAAGGGTGTCGTTATCGCCGATGACGATCTCCTGGGTGGCAATGGTGTCGTTTTCGTTGATGATGGGCAGAGCCCCCAGTTCCAGAAGGCGGAACAGAGTGTTGTGGAAGTTCTGCAGACGTCCCTCGTGCTCCACGTCCTCACCGGTGATGAGGATCTGGGCCACGGTGTGATTATATTCGGCGAAGAGCTTATCGTAGGTATACATGAGCTCGCACTGGCCCACGGCGGCGGCGGCCTGTTTGGTGGGGATATCCGTGGGACGGGATTTCAGGGACAGCTTGCCGACGCCCATGCCGATGGCGCCGGAGGACACCAGGATCACCTCATGCCCTGCGTTTTTCAGATCGGAAAGCACCTTGCACAGATTTTCGATCTGGCGTATATTCAGATTGCCGGTGGCGTGCGTCAGTGTGGACGTGCCTACCTTGATCACAATTCTCATAAAGATTCCTTCTTTTTGCGTAATCACACGACTGAAACGTGCTGTTTCTTTATCATAGCAGAATTTCCGGGATAATGCAATCGTTTGTTCCAGATACCCGTTTCTTTCCGGAATATTATCACGAAGAAAAACCCTTTTTTCCATTGCGAAACTCCGCGAATTCTGGTATACTGTGGCTCTGAAGAAATCGTAGAAAGTGGATGAAACGAACGCTTATGAGTACTCCGGTCAAAAAAATGACGCTTCTCTCCCTGGCGATTCCCATTCTGATTGAGCAGGTGCTGCGCAATCTCATGGGCACCGTCAATGTCTTTATGCTGGGCAACATCTCCGATGATGCAGTCGCGGCGGTTGGCGTGGCAAACCAGATCATGAACGTGGTGGTCATCGCTTTCACCATGATCGCGGCAGGCGCCGCCGTGGTGATCAACCAGACCCTTGGCGCGAAAAAATATGAGGAAAGTGCCAAAATCAGTATGAATGCCCTGACGGCCTCCGGCGGTCTGGGTCTTTTGGTGAGTCTGGTTCTCTTCTTCTTCTCAGAGGCATTTGTGCGGATGGTGGGCCTTGAGGAGGCACTTCTGGCGGATGCGGTGCTGTACTTAAAAATCACCGGCGGTACCGCGGTTGCCATGGCGCTTTCCATGATGTGCTCCAATATCTTCCGCAGCTATGGCAATGCCCGTATTCCCATGGCCGTGGTGCTTCTGAATAACATTCTGAATATCCTGGGCAGCTGTCTCGTGATCTTCCAGCCCTTCCCCTTCCCGCTTCGCGGCGTGATGGGTGTGGCCGTGGTGCGTGCCGGCAGTGAAGTGGTTGGTCTGCTGTTCCAGATCGTTCTGCTGGCCGTTTCTCATTTCGGATTCAAACTGCGGGATCTCATCTCGATTCGCCTGTCCAATCTGCGGCGGATCTTCTCCATCGGCCTCATGTCCAGTGTGGAGGGCCTCTCCTATACCATGGGCCAGGTGGTCACCACCAGTTTCCTCACCGGTCTCGGCACGGTGGCGCTGTCTGCCAAGGTGTATGTGCAGAACATCGACTATTATGCCTATGTCATGGGCCTCGCCATTGGCCAGGCCACGCAGATCATGGCGGGGCACCTGATGGGCGCAGAGGATTATGACGGTGCCTATCACTTCGTAAAGCGCAACTGGCGCTATGTGGTGCTGTGTAACGCGGTGTTCGGCTCGCTGATGTTTATTTTTGCCCGTCCGATCCTGTCCCTCTTCACTTCGGATCCTCAGGTGATCGCTCTGGCAAGACAGCTTCTCTTCGTGAATATGTTCATTCACATCGGCCGATCCTTCAACCACTCCTTCAACTATGGTCTGCGCAGCGTGGGCTATGTGTTCTGGCCCATGATCATTGCCGCCTGCTCCATCTGGCTGTGCAATGTGGGTCTGGGATACGTGTTCTCCACGGTCTTCAGTCTTGGCGCCGTGGGTCTGTGGCTGGCACAGATGACCGACGAATGGGTGCGCGGCATCGCCACCACCATCCTGTGGCTCCGCCGCGGCTGGGAAAAAGCCCTGCGTGCCAGAAAAGAAAAAGCATAAAAGAAATCCCCCGAAACCGCCGTTTCGGGGGATTTCTTTATTTCGTCAGATTGAGGATGAAAAGTACGGTTTCTGCATAGGCATCCGGTTCATAGGCCAGGTCGAGCTCGTAGGAAACAGCATTACCATCCAGCACTTCCAGGATCCACTTCAGTTCATAGACCGGAACCTGAGCAAACTGCTCATTTTCCGAGAGCTCGGGAAGCAGTTCTTTTGCCTGTTCCTCACTGAGCTGATACTCCTGCAGGATCTGGGGCATCTTGGTGAGTTCCATACGATAGACCGCCGCAAAGGTCGAAAACACTTCAGCATCTGCAGCAGCAGTGGCATCAACGGTCTCTTCCATCTCAGCCTCCTCGTCACAGACCTCCATAGGTGCGGCATCGTCATATGCCTCCAGAATGCCCTCTCCGCCGTCCCGCTCATAGGTCGAGACAGACTTGGCATTCTCCGCCATATAGGCCATATCCGCCTCTGCGGCGGCGTCCTTCCGGCCGCCCAGGGCGGTGCCCAGAACAGAACCCACGCCGATCAGGAGCGCCAGCGCCGCGGCGGCAGCCGTCAGACGCCGCAGGGGGAAGCGCGAAAGCCGTCCCGCAGGACGCGCACTCGCCACCCGCTCCATGATCCGCTGATGCAGCTCCTCCGGGACCGGATCGACCAGGGCCGCCGTTTCTCCCAGGATCAGCCGCATCTCTTCCACCAGACGGGAACAGGCCGCGCAGGACCGCAGATGCTGCTCCAGTGCCGCCAGACGCTCACCCGTCAGTGTGCCGTCCAGATAATCCACAATATCCAGTTCAAATTGTTCGCAAATCATCCGATCCATCAGCCGTTCCCTCCTTTCCTATTCTTAGACGAGGAAAACCGCGAAAGGTTCCCGGACTTTTCTAAAATATTGCGCAGTCTGTCCCGGGCGCGGAACAGGCGGGATTTCACCGTGCCTTCCCCGAGAGACAGGATACTGCCGATTTCTTCGTAACTCATGCCCTCCACATCCCGCATCACCACGATTTTGCGGTGTTCCTCGGAGAGCTGGGCAATGGCATCAGCGAGAATCACCCGCATTTCCTTCTGCTCATACGCGGCCTCCGGGGTCGGCGCGGGATCCACGATATCCCGGTCGGCATCCTCATCCTCCTCGCCGAAGCCGGTGAGGGAGGATTCCTTGCGGCGGGTCTTTTTCCGGGTCAGATCAATGGCGGTATTCACCGTGATGCGGTATACCCAGGTGGTGATGGCGCTGTCGCCCTTAAAGTCGGGCAAGGAGCGGAACACCCGCAGGAATACTTCCTGGGAGATATCCATGGCGTCCGCTTCATTGTTGGTATAGCGGAGGGCCAGATGATACACCCGGCTCTCGCAGAGACGAACCAGCGCTTCAAACTCCGCCATATCGCCGTTTTTCAGTTTCAAAAGGTCAAGTTCCTCCTGCAAGCTCGTCCCTCCTTTCCATAATTTCCGCCATGATGGCAAACATTTCCTCTTTCGTATTCACCGAAGCGAATCTGGCACGATAGGCCGCCATGCCGCGATACCCCTTTAAGTACCATCCCAGATGCTTTCTGGCCTCCAGCATGGCCACGTGCTCGCCCTTTTCCTCCGCTGCATAGCCGATCTGTCGGGCGGCCACCTGCAGCCGTTCCTCCAAAGTGGGGGCGGGCGGCGGGGTTTCCCCCGCAAAGGCGGCATTGCACTGGGCAAAGAGCCAGGGATTGCCCAAGGCACCCCGGCCGATCATCACCATATCGGCACCGGTGTGGCGATAGAGCCGCAGGGCATCCTCGGCGGTATTCACATCGCCGTTTGCCAGAAAGGGGATCGATACGCACTCCCGCACGCGGGCCAGCGCGTCCCAGTCCGCGTGACCGGCGTACTGCTGCATCCGGGTTCTGCCGTGGACGCAGATGGCGGCGGCGCCTGCCGCCTCCGCCATGCGGGCAAATTCCTCCGCATTGCGGCTGTTGTCGTCCCATCCAAGACGGCACTTCACCGTCACCGGCAGACGAGAGGTCTCCACCGCCGCGCGGATCACCGCCTCGGCCTTCCGCAGATCACGCATCAATGCGCTGCCGTCGCCGTTATTCACGATCTTTGGCGTGGGACAGCCCATATTGATATCGAGGATATCCGCGCCGGAACCCTCCACCGCCATGGGCACGCCGATGCGGATGGCCTCCACATCAGAGCCAAAGATCTGCACCGCCACGGGATGCTCTCCCGGGGCCAGACGCATCAGCTCCGCCGTTTTTTTATCATGATACATCAGTGCCTTGGCGCTGATCATTTCCGTTACCGTATAAGACGCGCCGAACTCCCGGGCGATGCGGCGGAACGCCGCGTCCGCCACACCTGCCATGGGGGCCAGCGCACAATATCCCTGGATCTCTACCGAACCGATTCTCACAAAAAACCTCATCTGCGCCCATCCGAAAAGGGCGGCTTTCCAAAGAACTCAAATCACCGGGGCAGACGCCCCATAATGTTTTATTTTACCATGAAAAGCCCTGTCATGCAACCGCGCTTTCGTCAGCATCACCCTTGCAAGGGGATAATCGGTATGATATAATTTATCGTACTGAATCGGCAAAGCAGCCGACTTCATCTGCAATCGATCTGCCAGATATCACCTTTACGAAAAAAGGAGTATAGAATATGATCCGAGTAGGTATTTCCGGTTATGGCAATCTGGGCCGCGGCGCAGAAAGTGCGCTGACGCTCTGCCCCGATATGGAACTGGCGGCAGTGTTCACCCGCCGCGATCCCGCTTCCTTAAAAATCGCAACGCCCGGCGTTCCCGTGGTACATGAAGACAAGATCGCCGAATGGGCCGGTAAAATCGATATCATGATCCTGTGCGGCGGCTCCGCCACCGATCTGCCCGACCAGGGTCCCCGTTACGCCAAGTATTTCAACACCATCGACAGCTTTGACACCCACGCCCGTGTGCCGGAGTATTATGCCGCCATGGACGAGGCGCACCGCGCCGCAGGCCACTTAGGCATCATCAGTGTGGGCTGGGATCCCGGTCTTTTCTCCCTGAACCGCATGATGGCCGGCGCAGTGCTGCCGGACGGTGAGGACTATACCTTCTGGGGCCGCGGCATCAGCCAGGGCCATTCCGACGCCATCCGCCGCATCCCCGGCGTTTTGGACGCCAGACAGTACACCATCCCTGTAGAAGCCGCCATGGATGCCGTCCGCCGCGGCGAGAATCCCCAGCTTTCTACCCGTGATAAGCACACCCGCGAATGCTGGGTGGTAGCAGAAGAGGGCGCTGACCTGGCCGAGATCGAGCGCCAGATCGTCACCATGCCCAACTACTTTGATCAGTACGATACCACCGTACATTTCATCACCAAGGAAGAGCTTGCCCGTGACCACAGCGGTATGCCCCACGCCGGATTCGTGATCCGCAGCGGCAAGACCGCCGCCGGCGAGGCCTGCACCATCGAGTACGCCCTCCACATGGCCTCGAACCCTCAGTTCACCTCCAGCGCCATCGTGGCCTATGCCCGCGCCGCCGCAAAGATGGCCGCCCGGGGCGAGACCGGCGCCCGCACCGTGCTGGACGTTGCCCCGGCACTGCTCTCCCCCAAGAGCGGCGAAGAACTGCGCCGCACGATTCTCTAAAATGATAAACACCCGCAGGATGCTCTCCTGCGGGTGTGTTTTTATTTCTTCCCATCTGTTTTTTCCAGTACCTTTTGATAGGGCATCAGCATACCTTCGGTCATTTTGCTGCCGGCCTTGGCCTGCAGCTTGGGGCTGGCCATCATGGCGCCCACCAGATACATAGCGAGCATTCTGCCCCAGTTCTTCTGGGGGAAATCGTACTGTCCGTGTGCCTTATAGAACTTGTGATCCGCACGCATCATGCCCTGCATCAGCCAAATGAGATCCCGGAAGATCTTCATGCCGCCGACGCCCAGGAAATTCCGCGGCGGGTTATAGCGGTGCTCCAGCGCATAGAGGAGGGTATCTGCCAGTTGGTCGATGGAGCGGTCGGGATCTTCCTCATCGGTGGCGACGCCCGCCAGGAAATTGCCGCCCACCTGTGCCCGGCCCTCCACGATGGTGCAGAGATTCTGCTCCAGGCGGTAATTGCCGCTGACCAAATAGCCC
Organism: Oscillospiraceae bacterium; assembly: GCA_015067705.1. Taxonomy (GTDB): domain Bacteria; phylum Bacillota; class Clostridia; order Oscillospirales; family QAMX01; genus Allobutyricicoccus. The sequence continues at coordinate 14,269 of SVLW01000031.1, read as the reverse complement.
ACGGGCATCCCCATGGTGACTGTGCGGTGTCCGTTGCAGAACTGGCGATCATCGTATTTCTTAAAGAGCGCGCCCATGGAATGGTCGCGGATCGTGAAGGCGTAGACAATGCTCTCGGCGGTCTGGATCTGTTCCCGCAGGAAAGCGTCAAAGCCATCGGTATAGACGCACTTCCCACTGACGGCACAGCCAAAGCAGCCAAGGCAGCCGCCCCGGATATCACAGTCCCGGAGATTCACCACCCGGGTCTTTTTCGGTAAAACCGCCCGGAACCGGGCAATCATTGCGGCAAGCTGGTGATCCTCCGGCGACAGATCCGTGACGATCACCACGTCGCCAGACTTCTCCGTACCCGGTGCCTCCGGCACGGTCACTGCCGCATGGGCAGGCGCCGGCTGCGCCATCGGGACAGGCTCCGCATAGCCATGCGCCACAGAGAACTCCACATAGCGGAAGAAGTCCTCCGCTTCCTTTCTGCCCTTTTCCGTGGTCAGGTCATCCATATCCGCAGAAAGCCCGCGAATCACCCGAAGCCCCAGATCATGACAGTTTTCCTCCACATAGGCATGAGCCGTCACGTCATAGAAATGCTTGGAGGTGGTGAGCTGGGTGGCATATTTCCCGGCAAGAGAGACGCCGGATGCTTTCAAAAGCTCCAGAAAGCGATGAAGCTGGTAAGGGGCAATGAAGGTATAGACCGGATAGGAAAAAAGCAGCAGATCCGCCTGACGCAGCGCGTCCAGCGCCGGGGTGAAATCCCGCTCGAGACTGTGGATCCGCTGTCCGGCGTGGAGGATTTCAAAGCGGTGGGTGGGGAATCGTTTTTCCAGATAATGCACGGTCTGCAGGGTAATGCTGTTTTCGCCCTTCGGACTGCCGTTTACTACCAATATCTGCATGAGGGTGCCTCCTCTTTCTCTTCATTTCCGGTATCAGTATACCAGAAACTCACAGGAATTCCCAGCCTTTTCAAAATTTCCCGCAGAAGTGCAAACACCGCAAACGCCGTCGAAAAAAATTTGTTCCGGCTCTTGCTATTGCGCGAAAGCTTTGCTAGAATGTGTGTGAAATTCGGGCGAAGAAAAAAGGAGCGTGCGGGCTTATGAAACAGATGCTTGCAAATGCCATCGGCAATTTTACCGAGATCTTCAGTTTTCGAAGCGAGGAAGCCAAGGGCCGTGTGATCACGCTGACCTCCAATCTCCTGACCACGGTATATAACGTCTTTATCACCGGTATCTTCTATACCGGCTTCCTGACCATGTACGGGATGACCATTACGGACACCGGCATTCTGATGTTCGTGCCGTTCCTGGCCAATCTCTTCTCCGTGTTCTCCCCCGCCATTCTCAGTCATTTCAAGCGGCGCAAGCTGGTTCTCTGCTCCGCCAAGGTGATTTACTACGCCATCTATGTGGTGCTGATCACCGTGATGCCGCAGTTTGTGACGGATCCGCAGGCACGCATGACCTGGTTCGTGGCGCTGTCCTTTATCGCCACCGCGTTCTATGCCCTGTTCAGCTCGGGCTTCACCACCTGGTTTTATAATTTCTATCCCGCCGACCACGAACAGCGTTCCCGTTTCCTGATGCTGATGCCGATTTTCTCCATGATCCTCTCTGCCATTGTCCTGATCGGCAGCGGATGGCTGACGGATGCACTGGCAAGCTCTCCTTATCAGGATCAGCTCATCCTCTTCTTCCGCTATTTTGCCTTCCTTCTGGCCGTGGTAGATGTGCTTTGCCAGTCCCGGGCGAAGGAATATCCCTATCGGGAGACCGAACGGGTCACCCTCACCGGCGTGTTCACCCTGCCGTTTCAGCAGCGGAAATTTCTCTACTGCGCCCTGCTGCTCTTCTTCTGGAGCTATATCAACAACCTGAATAACGGTCTCTGGAACTATCACCTTCTGAATCACATGGAGTTCTCCTATACGCTGATCAATCTGGTGACGGTGATCCAGGCGGTGCTTCTGATCTTCGTCATGCCGGTGTGGAAAAAGATCCTGCGGCGCTATTCCTGGATCAAAACCTTTGGTATTTCCATGCTGGCCTTTATGCCTACGGAATTCATCTTCTTCTGCATGACCAAGGATACCTCCTGGATCTATGTACCCAACTGCACCTACCAGCACCTCACCACCGCAGGCTTCACCCTGGCGGGCGCGAATGTGCTCTACATGAATCTGCCGGAGGAAAATTCCACCTCCTACATCACCTTCCATAATATCGGCGTGAATGTGTGCGCGGCGCTGGGTCTCCTCACCGGCACCTGGATGAGTTCCATCCACGGCGGCGACGTCACCTTCCCCTTCCTGGGTCTTGAGATCTACGCCGTCCAGCTCACCACCCTGGCCCGCGGTATCACCATTGCCGCCCTGGGTCTCCTGCTGGTGCTGAAATGGCGCACCTTCTCCAGTGAAAAGGAAATTGCCGAAGTGGAGGATCGGCAGGCCGCCTATCGCCGCATGAAGGCGGATCGGAAAAAGGCATAAAAGCAAGAAACCCTCCCTACGATTAAAATCGTAGGGAGGGTTTTTGATTAATACTCCGCAAGTTCGATGAAGCTTACTCCATTTTCATTTGTCGCACCGGCATATAACCGATCCGTGAATTGCCCCACCTCCGTATAGTGGCGCATGACATACTTTGCGGTGTACGGCATTTCCAGTACACCGATTTCCGAAAGCGGAAACCACTGTAACGTTCCTTCATTCGAGCACAAGGTATCGCCTGTATGTGCTTTCAGATCAGCAAAGAAATAATAGTTTTGCCGGATCTCTCCCTTTACATTTCGTAAGGTGATATATCTGAGGACAAGATTCTCGATATCGCTTTCACAAAGGCCAAGTTCCTCTTCCAGTTCTCTCAGCACACAGGCCTTTGCATCGTTCAGCTCATAATCCTCGAAATGGCCGCCTGCAGAGCCCGTCCACACTTCATTGACGACACTTCCGCCCTGACGGAACAAAAGCAAGACCTGATCGTCTTTGAACAGATAGATAGAGGTCATATTACGAAGCTTCCCCAGCATTGTTTTTCCTCCTTCCATTTCCGATGGAAATTCTTACAGCAATGCTTCCAGTTCGTCGAGCTGTTCATCCGTGGTGGCCCAGCTGGTGACAAAGCGCACCACCACCTCGTCACCCGGCAGCGGGTCGATCAGCTCAAAGCTGACGTGCCGGCGCAGCTCCGTATAGCGGGCGCGGGAAATGACGAAGAACTGCTGGTTGGTGGGGGAATCGGCGTAAAGGCGATAACCATGGCGGCAGAACATCTCCCGCAGCTTCATGGCTTTTTCAATGGCATTGGCGGCAATCTTCAGATAGAGATCATCGGTGAAGAGCGTATCAAACTGCACGCCCAGAAGCCATCCCTTGGCCAGCAGGGCGCCATGCTGCTTGATGGTGGTGAAGAAATGCCGGCAGGTGTCCTTCTTCGGGAACACCACGGCTTCACCGAAGAGCGCGCCCACCTTGGTGCCGCCGATATAGAAAGCGTCGCAGCAGGCGGCAATATCGGAGAGGGTCAGATCCGCACCGGCGGCCGTAAGGCCATAGCCCATGCGGGCACCATCCATAAAGAGATAGAGACCAAACTCCCGGCACACGGCAGAAAGCGCCTCCAGTCCTGCCTTGGTATAGATCGTGCCGTACTCGCTGGGATGGGAAATATAGACCATGCCGGGGATGGGCTGGTGATCATAGGTGGGATCGGCGTAGAAGGCCGTGAGATAGGCGCGGAGCACCTCTGCATCCAGGATACCGGATTCATGGGGCAAACCCACAATTTTGTGTCCTGCGGCCTCTATGGCGCCGGATTCATGGGCATTGATGTGGCCGCACTGTGCGGCGATCACAGACTGGTAAGGACGCAGCAGGGCGTCGATCACCGTGGCATTGGTCTGGGTGCCGCCCACCAAAAACCAGGCCTCGCCCTCCGGGCAGCCGCAGGCCGAAAGCACCCGGCGCTTGGCCTCCTCACAGATCTCGTCCTTGCCATAGCCGATCTGCTTGTCAAAATTCATTTCCGTCAGGCGCGCCAGAATCTCAGGATGTGCGCCCTCCATATAGTCGCTGTTGAATCGAAGCATACTTTGTTCCTCCGGGGATTACCTTTTTTTCGTATTGGAAACACTATAGCACAGTTTCGTGCAGATTGCAACCGGCTGCCATACGAGTCCACCTGTGTTTCTTTATCGCTTTATCAGAGTGTGTTCAGAAAACGGAAAGAATCTCTTGTAATTCCCGGATTCATGTGATAAAATAACTACAATTCGAGCAAAATGGAATCTACGCCGCACTGCGGCAGAATGGAGCGGAATTTATGGCGAAAAGCATCCAGGATATTCTGAATCTCATTGCAGAAAAGGGCATTAAAATGGTGGACTTCAAGATGGTGGACATTAACGGTCAGTACCGTCACGTCACCATCCCTGCGGAGAATTTCTCCGAGGACACTATGAAGAGCGGCATCGGCTTTGACGCCTCCAACTATGGTTACGCCGTGGTGGAGAAGAGCGACATGGTCTTTATCCCCGATCCCGACACCGCCGTCATCGATCCCTTCTGCGAAATTCCCACCCTGTCCATGACCGGCAATGCCATGATCATCGACAGCCCCGAAAACCGTCCTCTGGCACAGTATCCCCGCAACATCATCCGCGCCGCCGTGCAGCAGATGAAGGACCTGGGCGTGGCGGACACCATGCTGATCCTCCCCGAGTTTGAGTTCTATCTCTTCGACCAGGTGGGCTGGGAAGTCAGCGGCCGCGAGATCAGCGCCTTTGTAGACGCCAAGCAGTCCTATTGGAACAGCAGCGTGGAAGGCATGGGCGTTGTGGTGCCCAAGCAGAAGAACTATCACATTGCAAAGCCCTTTGACATTTCCTACGAGTGCCGCAGCGAGATGTGTCTGCACATGAAGGACGCCGGTATTGATATCAACTACCACCATCCCGAGGTGGCCGCCTCCGGTCAGTTCGAGATCGAGCCCCAGCTGGGCGAAGTCGTCCACATGGCCGACGCCACCATGATGATCAAGTATATCATCCACAACACTGCCCTCAAGTACGGCAAGACCGCCACCTTCATGCCAAAGCCCATTTACGGCGAGGCCGGCAGCGGCATGCATGTGCATATGCTCCTCATGAAGGACGGCCAGCCGGTGTTCTCCGACGATAACGGCTATGCCCACCTGAGCGAAACCGCACATTATTTCATGGGCGGCCTTCTGAAGCACATCGCTTCCCTCTGCGCCCTGACCAACCCCAGCACCAATTCCTTCAAGCGTCTGGTCCCGGGCTTTGAGGCCCCCGTCACCGTGGGCTATGCCACCTCCAACCGCAGCGCCGTCATCCGTATCCCGGCCTACGCCAAGAGCCCGGAGAAGCGCCGCTTTGAGCTGCGTAACCCCGATGCCACCTGCAACCCCTATTTCTGCTATGCAGCCATCCTGATGGCCGGTCTTGACGGCATCAAGAACAAGATCGACCCGCACGCAAATGGCTGGGGCCCCTACGATTTCAATCTCTTCCACCTGCCCGAAGAGGAGAAGGCAAAGCTCACCGGTCTGCCGACCTCCCTCCCTGAGGCACTTAACGCCCTGGAGGCCGATCACGACTACCTCACCGCAGGCGGCGTGTTCCCCGAAGAGCTTCTGAAGAACTTCATCAAGGCCAAGCGCGAAGAGTGCAGCGAGATGTCCAAGATCCCGCACCCGGCAGAATTTGACAAGTATTATAATCTGTAAAGAGAAAAGAACCGAGGCCATAAAGCCTCGGTTCTTTTTTTTATGATAATGTCTCCGACAGCAAGTCCTCCGTATAGGTGTACGGGATCATCTCCCCGCGGGAGATCATTTCCCGGATCTGTTCTGCATTCGCCCACATGGCGGCACAGGTTTCTTCCGGACAGAGTGTCAATTCCGAAAGCTCTGCTTCGTGGTCAAAAATCCAGAGTTCGATCAGCGCTGCGCCACTTCCGTCGGAATGCGGCCAGGGATAACGGCGCCATACATAACCACAATCCGGACAGAGCTCGATTCCCAGTTCCTCCCGCACCTCCCGAAGGGCCGCGGTCAGACCATCTTCTCCGGCAATCACGCCGCCGCCGGTTGGTTCCCACATCAGGGGCTGGTTTTTCGTGGGCGCACGTTGTGAGATCAAAAACTCCCCGCGGGAATTCCGAATCCAGACCGTGACCGACAAGTGATACTCACCCTCCCGCATAGGAAGCCCGCGCTCATGGATCCGCCCGGTTTTCGCACCGGTTTCGGTGAGAATGTCCCAGTATTCTTTTGGCATGCAGACACCTCCTGAGTAAAAAATGGTCTCTTTTTATGATGGATCGGCTGTTGCCAAAATGATGTGATGCTTTGCATCATGATGTTGCTCGTTTCACTCGCAATGATGCGATGTTTGCCCCGATACATTCGCGAAGCAACCTCATTTCCGAAGGAAACATCATTGGCACAGCCAATATCATTTGCCGTAGGCAAACATCATGCAAAAAACCTCTTTTGTCTGGACAAAAGAGGTTTTTTGTTGGTGACTCAGCGGGGATTCGAACCCCGGACCCTCTGCTTAAAAGGCAGATGCTCTGCCGACTGAGCTACTAAGTCATATTCCTATATAAACCGTTTCCGGTTGATCTGCGATCTTTTTCCAAGGCCGGAAAAAGATTTGAGTGGCTGGGATGGCAGGATTCGAACCTACGCATGCCAGAGTCAAAGTCTGGTGCCTTTACCGGCTTGGCTACATCCCAATATAGAATAAAAGAAGATGGAGAGTGGAAATAAAACCACTCTCCACTTGCTTTGGGGTGGATGACCGGGCTCGAACCGGCGACCTCCAGAGCCACAATCTGGCGCTCTAGCCAACTGAACTACATCCACCATATTCAAGAAACTATAAAGGGAAATGGCGCGCCTGAAGGGACTCGAACCCCTGGCCCACTGCTTAGAAGGCAGTTGCTCTATCCAGCTGAGCTACAGGCGCATATCCTTCATTCGCGGGCTCTTGATGGAGCGGGTGATGGGAATCGAACCCACGCGTCCAGCTTGGAAGGCTGGCGCTCTACCATTGAGCCACACCCGCACATTATCGAGCGCTTGATTATCATAACACAGCAATCCCCATTTGTCAAGCATTTCCGTGAAAAATAATCTGCTTTTTTCGCTCTGTCGGGCCACCATGGCGTTACCGGAAAATACTCTCCGGAGAATGAAATCTCCGGAGAGTACGAACCGTTCAAAGAATCAAGCTTACTTCAGCTCTGCGAAGTACTTGATGGTGCGGACCATCTGAGAAGTGTAGGAGTTCTCATTGTCGTACCAGGAAACGACCTGAACCTGATAGGTATCGTCGTCGATCTTGGCGACCATGGTCTGGGTAGCGTCAAACAGGGAACCGTAGGTGATGCCGATGATGTCGCTGGAGACGAGCTCTTCCTCGGTGTAGCCGAAGGACTCGGTAGCAGCAGCCTTCATAGCAGCATTGATGCCGTCCTTGGTGACGTTAGCGCCCTTCACGACTGCAACCAGGATGGTGGTGGAGCCGGTGGGGGTGGGAACACGCTGAGCGGAGCCGATGAGCTTGCCGTTCAGTTCCGGAATAACCAGGCCGATAGCCTTAGCTGCGCCGGTGGAGTTGGGGACGATGTTGACAGCGCCGGCACGTGCACGACGGAGATCGCCCTTACGCTGCGGGCCGTCCAGGATCATCTGGTCGCCGGTGTAAGCATGAACGGTGGTCATGATACCGCTCTGGATAGCAGCGTAGTCGTTGAGAGCCTTAGCCATGGGAGCCAGGCAGTTGGTGGTGCAGGAAGCAGCGGAGATAACGGTGTCCTCAGCCTTCAGAGTCTCATGGTTGACATTGTAGACGATGGTGGGGAGGTCATTGCCTGCGGGAGCAGAGATGACGACCTTCTTGGCGCCAGCCTTCACATGAGCGGAAGCCTTTTCCTTGGAGGTGTAGAAACCGGTGCACTCGAGAACAACGTCGACACCCAGCTCACCCCAGGGGCACTCAGCAGCGTCCTTGATGGCGTAGATCTTGATTTCCTTGCCTTCGACAATGATGGAATCCTCAGTAGCCTCAACGCACTTGCCGTAGCGGCCCTGTGCAGAGTCATACTTCAGAAGATGAGCCAGCATCTTCGGGCTGGTCAGGTCGTTGATAGCGACGACTTCGTAGCCTTCAGCGCCGAACATCTGGCGGAAAGCAAGACGGCCGATACGACCGAAACCGTTAATAGCAACTTTAACAGACATGGGTAGGTTCCTCCTATGTTGATGATACCCATATTATATACCACACGTTCCCGACATACAAGAGCAAATATGTTGAATTTTTCATAAATCAAACGAAATGTTTCCGTAATTTTCATGAAAACACCCTAAGCGCTGTCTGATTGATTAACATAATCCCGAAATCAGGACGCCTGATCCCCACTGAAAAGCCGCGATCTGCATCACGTTCCCCTCCTTTTCCCGGCGTCGCGAACGGTCGGTCTCAGCAGTCATCGCAGCCAAAAGCGAACTGATGTTCTATTTATCTTGGATTTTCCTTGCCTTTCCCCGGTGCTTATGCTATTATAATAGCAGATCACTGATAAAGGAGGAAACGGGATGAATCAAATCAAGAAACTGCGGAAAGCGCGGGGCCTTCTGCAGTCACAGCTTGCGGCAGAGCTTGGCGTTCACCAGACTGCGGTGTCCCAGTGGGAGACCGGACGAACCGACCCGGACGTTTCCTCCGCGCACCGTCTGGCAGATTTTTTCGGCGTGACGCTGGACGAAGTGCTGGGCCATTCCAAAAAGGAAGAACAGCTTGAGGAAGTATACCTGAACCTGGCCCGGGCCGCCCGGGACCGGGAGCTGCGGCTCAGCCAGCAGGACATTGAGTTCATTCTGGACTTTGCAGAAAAACTGCAGGCCAGAGACCGGCAGAAATAATGGCGGTGATGACCCGCGGCGTGCTCTATCGCCGCATCGACGCCATGCGCCGGAAATACGGGATACGGGGACGCTTTGATCCCTTCGCCTTTGCGGCGGAGCATGAGATCCCGGTGCAGTATCATGCCTTCTCAAATCCTGCGCTCAAGGGCATCCTGGTGCGTTCCGGCGGCGCCTGCGGCGTGGTGCTGGATCCCCGGCTTTCCCAGGCGGAACAGCGTCTCACGCTGACTCACGAGCTGGTGCATCTGGAGCTTCACTACGGCGAGCAGGGCACGGCCTTTTCCCATCACAGCGGCATGGAATACCAGGCCGACGAGGGCGCGGCAGAACTTCTCATGCCCTATCGGGACCTGCTCCCCCGTGCGGCCGCTTTCCGGCGGCGCTATCGGCAGGATCCTGTGCAGATCACGGGGCTTCTGGCGGCGCATTACCGGGTGGATCTGGATACCATGCGGCGGCGGCTTGAGTCCTTGGATTATGAACTGATGTGTTTTTTGCGGGGCACGCCGGTGTCGGAGATCATTCCCCTCTCCCGGCAGGAGAAGCAGCATCAGGCCATCCCCGACCGGCAGTTCAGACAGACGCCCCGTACCACCAGACGCACCCCGGATATTTTCCCCGACGAGGAATGAGGTATCATATGATTCTTTCTGATTTACATACGCACACAAAGCTTTCCATTGACGGCAGCGAAACCGTGGACGCCATGTGCCGGGCGGCACTGGCGCAGGGTCTTTCCGCCATCGCTATCACCGACCATTGGGACGCTTTCCCGCCCGGCATGAAGGATCCGGGATACGCGCCCCACTTTATGGATTCCCGGGATTTCTGGCTGCTCCACGAGGCAGAGCTCTTCCCCGCCATTGAAGAGGCGCGGGAGCGCTATGGCGATCGGCTCCGCATCGTCTATGGCGTGGAGCTGGGCCAGCCGCAGCTTTTCCCGGAGGAAGCCCGGGCATTTCTCGCCGCCCATGACTTTGACTTTGTCCTGACCTCCCAGCACTTAAACGGCGAGGGAAAGGATTATTATCTCTTGAACTACGACGAGCTGGATCCCGTGGCGCTGATGCACGAATGCTTTGCCCAGGAACTGGAACTGGTGAAAAGCGGCATGGCGGACGCCGTGGGTCATATCGACCAGCCGGTGCGGCTGATGAAAAACCTGGATTTCGATCTTTCTCTGGAGGCCTACCGGGACGAAATCGCGGCGCTTTTTGAGGAAATGATCCGGTGGAACATTCCGCTGGAATGCAATACTCATGGTCTGCGGAATTGGTACGGCCGGATTTCTCCGCCGGAGTGGACATTGCCGCTTTACCGGGATCTGGGCGGTCATCTCGTCACGCTGGGCAGCGACGCCCATAAGGCCGAGGACGTAGGCGCCGGCATCCGGGAGGCCGCCATGATCGCCCAGGCCAACGGCCTGCAGCCGATCTCTTATTTTGTGCGGCACGAACCCGTCATTCTTTGATTCGGAGGAGCATTATGCGTCTGGTCATTCCCGCCTATGCGAAAATCAATCTGACTCTGGACGTTCTGGGCACCCGCCCGGACGGATATCATAATCTGCGGATGGTCATGCAGAGCGTGAATCTCTGTGACCGTCTGGCCATCGAAACCGGCACTGGTACGGAGGAAATCTCCCTGCGCTGCAACGTACCCGGTATCCCTTGTGACGAGCGCAATCTGGTACATCGCGCCATTCTGGCATTTTACGAGGCCACCGGCGTGACGCCGGACGGCATCTCTGTGGCGATCGAAAAGCGGATCCCCGCCGCCGCGGGTCTTGCCGGCGGCAGTACCGACGCCGCCGCAGTGATCCGGGGTCTCGACCGGATCTATAACACCCGCCTGACGGCGGAGGAACTGCGGGCTATCGGCCTGAAGATCGGTGCGGACGTGCCCTTCTGTCTGGTGGGCGGCACGAAGCTGGCGGAAGGCGTGGGTGAGGTGCTCTCTCCCCTGCCCGCTCTGTCGGACTGTGTCCTGGTGCTGGTAAAGCCGGAATTTTCCATGTCCACGCCCTATGTATTCCGGGCGCTGGATCAGATGACCATTACCCGCCGCCCCGATGCGGACGCCATGGCGGCGGTGCTTCTGCGGCAGGATCTCCCCGGCGTAGCGCAGGAGCTCTATAATGTGATGGAGCTGGTCACTGCCGCCGAGCATCCGGAAATCGACGCCATCAAGACTGAGCTGCTTTCCCACGGCGCCCTGGGCGCTGTGATGAGCGGCAGCGGCCCCACTGTGTTCGGGATCTTCCGGGACGCCGCCTCCGCGCACGCGGCCTATGCGGCGCTGCTGCCCCGGTATGAGGGTGTGTTCCTCTGCCGGCCCACAGGCGAAGCCCGCCCGGAGGACATGGAAATGGCCCAGTAAGACGGGTTTTCCCGGTTTTGGAAGATTTCCTCTTGACTTAACGTACAATTTATGCTAAGATATACGAGCGTCAGGAAATTCCGACGCTCGATCCTTTTGCTAATGTGGCTCAGTCGGTAGAGCAGCTGATTCGTAATCAGCAGGTCGCCGGTTCGAATCCGGCCATTAGCTCCATGAAAAAGACCTCTTTTGTCTGAGGACAAAAGAGGTCTTTTTCAATGATATCCGTTCCCTGCGGTCACGGATGATATAGCTGGCGCTATGATATCTGCTTTGCAGATGATGTACGCTTCGCGTATGTCGGAACGGATATTATATCATATTTGCAGCGCAAATATATCATACGGCGCAGCCGTACATCATATCGCGACAGCGATATATCATAAAAACCCAGGAAGCAGATGCTTCCTGGGTTTTTTACTGTTATCGATCCCATCTGACCGGCTGTGTCAGGAGATCTGCGGTGCGGATCTCGCCGCTGCGGCGATGGATGTAGTCGAGAAGCGGCGCCAGGGCGTCATGGGCCGCGGCGGTGCTGTGGAGAGCCAGGGTCTGCTCGGTTTCCGTGGTGATCAGCGCCATGATGATCTCATCCGCAATCTCCCCGCCCACGGCATCCGGGGCCGTATCGTTCGGGATAATGGTGAGATCCCAGATCTGATAACCCGCCTGCTCCAGCGCGGTGAAATAGGCGGCGTCATAATGTTCGTGGACGCTGCCGCCCGGGAGATAGACCATGCGGCTCACGGTGCGCAGCACACGGAACAGCGCGGCATTGGCCGCCTGGAACTCCGAAAGCAGCGCCTCAGGAGAGGCCGGCAGGCCGGACGCAGAGCCCAGTCCGATGGTGTGTCCGTCCACATAGATGCGGCGCACCAGTTCCTCATGCTGCAGGATAGTGTCCGCCGTCAGGAAAAAGGTGGCCTTCAGGCCGTTTTCCTTTAAGAAATCCAGGATATCCTCCGTCTCCCCGCTCAGTGCTCCGGCAAAGGTCAGATACACGGGCACGGGATCCGACGTTTCGGGATCGGGAAGCGGCGGCGGGAGCGTCTGGTAATCCGCCAGAAGCGCATCAAAGGTCTTGCTGTAGAAGAGCAGAATGCTCTCCATGGAATATTTTGCACTGCTGTCCGTCAGGCGTACCACGGCCTTTTCCGCGTCATAGACGTATTCCAGACCGAAATACTCCGCCGTAAAGCGGGCGGGCAGATAGATCATCCCGTTCTGCGCCAGGGCGCTGCGGGCATAGGTGTAGGAATTGTCATCATAGGCGATGCCCTGATCCAGGTCAAAGAAGAGCGTGCGGTCTCCGTTTGAGAGGATCAGGATATTCTCCCGGTCATTATAGATCTCCCGGAAGCCCATATGCTGGGAAAACACCGTATAGGGAATATACAGCACACTGCTGTGCATAAAGGGCATGGTCTGATAGGACAGCGGATGGATGGCGTCGTTGGTGATGGTATAGATCACCCACTGGCCATTGACAAAAATCGCGGAAGTATCGGCGGAAATGCCCCACAGGAAGCACATCGCCAGTACCAGAAGCACCGCAAGGGACCGTTTGAAAACCTGTTTTTTCATAAACACGCTCCGTCATGAGTAGTACCTGAATTCAGTATACCACAGACCGCGCAAAAACACAAATCTTTCGCCGCACTTGTCTTTCGGGGCGGCAAAGGGTATAATGAAGGTATCATATGAGATGCGAGGAATGATCAGAATGCTTGAAAAGACACTGACCTGCAAAAATTGCGGATTCACCTTCCGTCTGTCCCTGACAGAGGAAGAATGGGAAAAGGGCGGTATCCCCTGCCCCGGCTGTGCAGAGACCGCACTGGAAGAAAGCAATGAGGAAGCCAGCGCCGTGCTGTCCTCCACCATCGCCGACTGCAGCGGCGACTGCAGCTGCTGCCCCGCCGCCTGCGGAAACAAGTAAGCACCCATGAAACCGGAAAGAATCGACGAGGCACGCCGCGCCGCCATGGCGGAACGGCTGGGCTGTGTGTTCTGTGACGACGGTGCGTTTGCGGAAATGAGCATGGACCTGGGCACATATCAGGAAAAGACCGCGCCCATCGACGCGGTTTCCTTTGGCTTTTATCCCGGCAATGCAGAGGATCTGCAGGAGCTTGTCGCTGCCGTGGATGACGGCTGGGTGAAGTATTTTCACGGAAAGCTGCCGATCTTTTGCGGCATGATCGACGGGAAGGTCGTTTCCTTCTGCATCGTTGATCCGGATGCGGACACGATGCTGTCCCGCCCCGACATCCGGGTGGGCAGTATTGGCTGTGTCGGCACGTCGCCGGCATATCGAAGCCGTGGCATCGGCCTGCGGATGGTGGATCTGGCGACCCTGTATTTACAGGAGAAGGGCTGTGACAAGGCGTATATCTCCTACACCCATATCGACTTCTGGTATGCCAGACTGGGATATGAGACGTTTGCGAGGTTTTCGTTTTCGTGATCTGCCGATCCGCTTTCCCGTTCCCGGTGTTTGCCTGGATTTTGACAGTCATTCAGATCGAAACGCGCCCTGACCCCACCGCGGTTATCGAAGCCCATACAAAAAAACCGACCTATGGTTACGATCACAGGTCGGTTTTTTTATTCTGCCGGAAGGAGACGGTATCGACCATCCCGCTATATCCGGGCATTTCATCCTATGTAAGACGGCTTTATAAAAACTTTGATTTTAATTTCAAATTCGTAGCATCGCCATATCCAAGCTTCCGATAAAAATGCTCGTGCATTTCATCATTGACGGAAATCAGCTGAACCATAGTAGCTCCCAGCGCTTTCACGCGCGCTTCCAGTTCTGCCATCATCTTTGTGCCAACACCTTTGTTCTGGTATGCAGACGCCACAACAATCTCCACCAGATCATAGGCCGTCAGATCGAAAAAAGGTTTCCATTCTGCCAATTGCAA
>SVLW01000030.1 GCA_015067705.1 Oscillospiraceae bacterium | reverse complement strand
CAGCAGGCGGCGGCGCACCAGAAAGTGCCCGGCGATGTGCCACCCGGCAAAGAGCAGGGCACCGGCCGCCCAAAGCGTCAACAGGCAGGCCTTCAGACTGATGGCGGGGGCTGTCTTCGGCGCGGTCTGGGGCGTCGTGGGGGCGGGCGCGGCGGATTGCTGCGGCGCGGCGGGCTTGGTTTCCGGCGTCGGCGCGGTGGGACGGGGTGCGGTGACGGTTTCCGTGGGTCGTGATACAGTGGTATGCACGCTCTCCCGTTCCGGCAGGGTAATGGCGGGTGCGCCGGGCATGGGCAGCGCGAAGGGCAGCAGGAGCCGCAGGGCAAAGAGCACCCAGATCACGCGGCGCATTCCCGCCCGGATGCGCATCCGGGGCAGGAACAGCAGCGCCGCCACGAGACAGAGCGACGTGCCGATGAGAGACAGAAGCGTTCTTAAGAAGAATTCAGTCATTCTTCGTCTCCCCTTCCAGCTCGTCTAAAAACGCACGGAGTTCGTCAAGATCGGCGCGGCTGATGGCCTTGCCGTCGTATAAACTCATGACGAGGCCGGGCAGGGAATTGCCGTAAAGCCGGTCGAGGAACGAGCGGCTGACGCTTTGTTTATATGCTGCTTCGGAAATGAGCGGGGAATAGAGATTGGAGCGGGTGGAACGGTCGCACAGCACCACCTGCTTCTCCGCCAGGCGGGAGAGGGAGTACATCAGCGTGGAGAGCGACCAATTGCGGCTCTCGAGCAGCCGCTTGTGGATCCAGGTGGAGGGCACCGGCTCCTCGGCGCTCCAAAGGATCATCATGATTTCCAGTTCCGCTTCGCCCAGATGCGGAATGCGTTCCGGCATGGGGATCACCTCCTGAGGGTTTCTTTTGCTTGGGATTGTCGATTCGAATCGGGATCGATCCTATACTTACACTATCATGTAATGACGATTTTGTAAAGATGTCATCTTACACAATGTTGTAAGTGCGGATTTATCGATCTTACACAATCTTGTAATGATGGACGCGTTTTTGACGGGGGATATCCCTTCAATATAAAAAATCACCCCGCAGATTGCTCTGCGGGGTGGGGGATCAGGATTCTTTTGCGGCATCTACCAGAGAGTAGTTTTTCTCCCATTTTCCCTGGCGGTAGCGGAGATAGACCAGCACGCTGCACAGCAGCCAGCCCATGGGATAGGCCAGGGCCGTGACATAAATGGAATCAGACAGCCAGGAGGCCAGCGCCAGATAGACTTGGCGGAAGACCACAAAGCTCGACAGCAGGATGATCATGGGGCCTGTGGAGTCGCCGGCGCCGCGCAGAGCGCCGCAGTAGATCTGGTTCCAGCAGCACAGCACATAGAACGGGGACATGAAGCGGACGAAGATCAGGCCGTAGGACAGCACCTCCGGATCCTGATTGAAGAGGCGGAGCAGCGTGGGCGCGAAGATATTGAGCAGCACCGCCAGGAACAGCGTGGCGCCGATCGCCAGCTTCAGGGAGGTCTTCATGCCGGTTTTGGCGCGCTCCAGCTGGTGGGCGCCCAGGTTCTGGCCCACAAAGGTGGTGGAGGCCAGAGCAAGGCTCTGCATGGGCAGCATGACGAACTGGTCGATCTTGGCATAGGAGGTCCAGCCCGCCATACAGGAGGAGCCGAAGGCATTGATATAGCCCTGTACAAAGACGTTTGAGAAAGAGGTCACGGCCTGCTGTAAGCCCGCCGGAAGGCCGATGCGGAAGATCACCTTCAAAATCGCCGGGGACAGGCGCAGCTCCCGCCAGACGATGGAATAGGGCTCGCCGGATGCCGTCAGGACGTAAAGCACCAAAATGGCGGAGACGAACTGGGCAATGATGGTGGCATAGGCCACGCCCGCGATGCCCATCTCAAACACCACTACAAAGAGCAGGTCCAGCACGATATTCACGGCGGAGGAGATGCACAGGAAGTAGAGGGGACGGCGGGAATCGCCCACAGCGCGCAAGATTCCGGCGCCCACGTTATAGACCATCATGCCGGATACACCGGCGAAGAAGATCCTGAGATACTGTAAAGACTCCGGGAACACATCCTCCGGCGTTTTCATCAGCCGCAGCATGGTGGGGACGATGGCCATTCCCAAAAAGGTGAAAATCACGGAAAGGCCGAAGGTCATGAGAAGCGTCGTGTGGACGGCCAGGCGCAGGTTTTTATGGTCGCGGGCGCCGAAATACTGGGAGATCACCACGCTGGCGCCGGTGGCCAGACCCATGAAGAAGCCCACCAGCGTATTGATGATGGGGCCGGTGGAGCCCACGGCGGCAAGGGCCTGTTTGCCCACGAAATTGCCGACCACCACGGAGTCAACGGTGTTATAGAGCTGCTGGAAGAGATTGCCGA
This sequence comes from Oscillospiraceae bacterium, assembly GCA_015067705.1. Taxonomy (GTDB): domain Bacteria; phylum Bacillota; class Clostridia; order Oscillospirales; family QAMX01; genus Allobutyricicoccus. The sequence goes on along the minus strand of SVLW01000030.1, from coordinate 24,618 downwards.
TTAATAGCGGGATGGCAAAAAACACCAGCTGCTTCCAGATCACCCCTTCTGTCATAATGCGGGAGGTGGCGCGCCTGATGCGCGGCTTTTTTGCGTGTGTCATAGGATACGGATTACGCCTCGATTCTTTTTTATCTGGTATGCACTCTACTCTTTTCGATAGAATTTGTCAAGTTTTGAGAAGGCGGGCGTCAGTTGGCGGCGGCGTCCAGCATGGCGCGGAGGGCGGCGATCTCGGCTCTTGCGGCGGCGAGGTCGTCATAGTGGTTTTCCAGGATAAAATGCCCACGGAAGCCGGTCTTTACGATGGCGTCCAGGGTGCGGAGGAATCGGGAACTGCCCTGGCCCAGAGGACATTCGCTGAGCTTTTCGTTGCCGTCCTTCACATGGAGGAAATCGCCCACGCGGGTGTGTGCGGCCTCCCAGACGGGAACGCAGTCGAGGCCCGCCATCTGGTGATAGTTCTGGGAGTCAAAGAGCAGATGGAGCGCAGGGTCGCCCACGTCGGCGAAGAACTGCAGCAGCTTTTCCGCCGGGAATACGTTCTCCGTAAAGACCGTGACGCCGTACTCCCGACCCAGGCGGCAGGCGTACTGCACAGCCTCCACGGTGCGGGCTTAGGTCACCTCGTCCGTGACGGCGTTATGGAAAAAGCTGGGCATACAGATGGTGGGGACGTGCATGGCAGCGGCGGTTTTGATGCCGGCCGCGATGGTCTCATAGGCGGTTTTGGTGCAGGGATCCTCCGGGCCGTGGACGAAGCCGCAGCCGCAGAGATCATTGAGCACCACGGACACGATCTCCACGCCGCTTTCCTTGGATATTTTCAAAAATTCCTGCTGGGCGGCGGGATCCTGCAGGGCATAGCCGTCCTTGGAGGAGCCCAGATCCAGCTGGATACAGCTGAGATGCAGTTCTGCGGCGGCCTTCATGGCCTCTAAGGGTGTGCCGGGCAGGGACCAGGCAGTGGCACCGATTTTCCAGTTCATGATTCATTCTCCTTTATCTTCTATTTGAGGTTCGGACAGGATGGCAAGATTCCGCCGGAGGACGGCGGGGCCGCGCCAGGCGAAGGCGCGATCGCCGTAGGCCTCCCGGAAGCTGCGGTTGGTGTGATGGGCGAGGTCGTCGGCGGTGAGGGTTTTCACGAGCTGTTCCCGGAAGGCGGGGATGGCGGTTTCCCGGGAGTGTTCATTATGCGGGCAGGCACTCTGGCAGACGTCACAGCCCCAGAGGCAGCGGTTTTCCCGGAGAAGCGCTGCTTCTGCCATAGAGAGTTCGCCCTTTTTCTGGGAAATGTGGGAGAGGCAGCGATTGACGTCATAGCCGTCGGCGCTCAGTGCGCCGGTGGGACAGGCACGGATGCAGGCGCCGCAGGCCTCGCAGGAGCGGATGGGGGCATCATTGGCGGGCAGCACCGCCGTGGTGACGATGCAGCCGATGAAGCAGTAGCTTCCGTAGTCCGGCAGGAGCAGCAGGCCGTTTTTTCCCAGGACGCCAAGACCGGCGAGCGCGGCGGCGATGCGCTCCGGGATGGGGGACACGTCGGCGAAAATTTCAGCGTGGTGTCCCGCGGCGCGGAACTGCTCGGCGACGGGCATCATTGCCTGGGTGAGTACGGCGTGGTAATCCGTGCCCCAGGCATAGCGGGAGAGGGCGGGGGAGGGGGCGTCGGCGCGGACGTAATAGGGATAGGCCGCCACAAGGACGCTCTGCCAGTCCGGGACGTCGGCCTCCAGCCGGAGGCGGGCGTCCTCCCGCATCCACGGCAGCAGCGCCCCGCGGCTGACCACGCCGCAGGCGGCAGCGCCGGAAGATCGGATCGCGTTTTTCCAGTCCATAGGGCTCGTCATTTTCCCCCTTTCCTTGCAGGATCCCGGATCCTGTGGTATACTGATTCAAATTATAGTGAATGAGAAAAGACGTGTCAAGGGAGGGGTTCTTCTGGCCAGAGTGGTGCTGGGTCTGTCCGGCGGTGTGGACAGTGCGGCGGCGGCGATCCTGCTGCAGGAAATGGGGCATGAGGTGCATGCGCTCTATATGGCAAACGGCGAGGGCAGTCCGGCGCGCGCCGCGGCCTGTGCGGAGATGCTGGGTCTGCATTTCTCGGTGGATGACCGCACGGCGGCGTTTCAGGCACAGGTGATCGCCCCCTTTTTTGAGAGCTATCTCCGGGGCGAGACGCCGAACCCCTGTATTCTCTGCAATCCCGCGGTGAAATTCCGCACGCTTTTCGATTATGCGGATGCCCATGGCTGTGACTATGTGGCCACGGGGCATTACGCCCGGGTCATCGACGGGAGGCTTTATCAGGGGAAGGGGCGGCATGACCAGAGCTATATGCTCTATCGTCTGCCGGGGGCGTGGATCCGCCGCTGTATCTTCCCTCTGGGCGAATTTGAGGAGAAGGACCAGGTGCGCCGGGTGGCGGCGGGACGAGTGCCCGACCGCACCAGTCAGGCGGCCGCCAGCATGGAGATCTGCTTCATTCCCGAGGGGCGGCATCCGGAATTCATGGAAAGCCACGGCATCTGTCCGCCGCCGGGGGACTTTGTGGACGACGAGGGTCGGGTCTTAGGCCGGCATCAGGGCATCCACCGCTATACCGTGGGGATGCGAAAGCGCCTGGGCATCGCCCTGGGCCAGCGGATGTATGTGCGGAAGATCGATCCCGAGCGCAATCAGGTGGTGCTCTCGCCGGCCGTGGAGCCTAGGGCTCAGCTGCTGCAGCTGCGGGAAGAATGCTGGTACGAGCTGCCGGAAATGGGACGGACTTACGGCTGCCGGGTGCGGCATTCCCGGCGCATGGGAGAGGCGGAAGTGCGCGCCATTGGGCCGGACGGCGTCCTCCTGCGGGTGACGCCGGAGGCGGGGATTCCCGCGCCGGGACAGAGCGCCGTGCTCTATTCGGGCGAAAAAGTCGTGGGCGGCGGCATCATTTCCGGGATTCTTCATGATAATTCATAATTTGGCCTTGAAGTTTTCCCGATTTTGTGATATATTTTGATAACTGCTAAGTAATTTACAAGGAATACGGTGGTTTTTATGAAAACAAGAACTCGCGTACTGGCACTGCTCCTGGCGGTCTGTCTCTTTGTGACCATGCTGTCCGGTTGTGCAACCAAGCCCTATGTCATGATGATTGACGATGTAAAGATCCGTCAGGGTATTTACGGCTATTATTACGGCTATAACTACTATAACTATTTTGAAAACTACGGCGAGAGCACGGTGCAGTATTACACCATCACCAGTCTCTTCCAGCACGTGGCCATTTATAAGCTCTTCGAGCGCAACGGCATGAAGCTCACCGCCGAGGATGAGGCCTATATCGAGGATATGCGTGCGGCCCGTATCGAGGCACTGGGCGGCCAGGCAGGCTATGCGGCCTTCTTAAAGACCATCGGCCTCACCGATAAGCTCCATCGTGAAATTCTTGCCATCTCCCCCATGTATACCCAGCTCTTTGAGTATTACTTCGGCGAGGGCGGCAGCGAATATATCACCGAGGAAGAAGTTCGCCAGATCTACAGCGATCTTTACGCCCACGAGGCACATATCTTCATCTCCACCGAGAACGTGGAGACCGTAGAGGATCGTGACGCCCTGCGTGCCAAGGCCGACGAGGCCCATGCCCGCGCCGTTGCCGGCGAGGACTTCTCCGCACTCATCAAGGAATACGGCGATGACGAGTACATGGCCGCACATCCCGAGGACGGTTATTATCTGGCCCAGGGTGACTCCGGCAGCGACGTCATCGATGAGGCACTCTTCAATCTGGGCATCGACGAGATCAGCGAAGTGGTGGAGACCGAAGCCGGCTTCTTCATCTACAAGCGTCTGCCGGTGCAGGAGAGCTATCTGGATTCCGTGTTTGAAAACGGCACCGCCTATGCCACTTATGTGGAGATGGAGTTCTCGAACTTCCTCATGGACGAGATGATCCAGTACGATCCCGAGTATCTCCAGGCCTATTATGAAGTGGACTTCACCCAGGCCGCCAGCGCCTTTGCCTATCTGGCATCCGTGAATTCCGCCGCTACCACCGGCACCACTACTGACGCCGCGGCAGCCCAGTAAGCCAGGAACCGAATGGAATCAAAAAGGACGGACTATCCGGGTCCGTCCTTTTTTTCTGCGGTGCTTGCAAGATGCGGGGCTTTTCGGTATACTGTTCTTCGGCAGGGATTGCCGAAATGGAGAAAAAGGATAAGAGTATGGGGAATCTTTGGAATTTCTTTTATGTATTGGCGGCGTCGGTGGGCGGCGGCGTGATCCAGACCACGACGGGCTTTGGCTACGGCATATTTGTGATGCTGTTCTTCCCGCTTTTTCTGCCGCTTTTGCAGGCGTCGGCGCTTTCGTCCATGATCGGGATGTGGCTCAGTGCCACTCTGGCGTGGCGGTATCGGAAGCATGCGGATTATCGCTCGCTGTGGCTGCCGGTGGCGGTCTATATGGTGGTATCGACGCTCTGTATTACCTGGTCCACCCGGGTGAATATGGGCGGACTGAAGGCCTATTTCGGCCTGTTTTTGATCCTGGTGGCGGTGTATTTCATCTTCTTCTCAAAGAGGATCCATCTCCGGGCCAATGCGGGCTCCGCCACGGTGTGCAGCACGCTGTCCGGCGCGGCGTCGGGCTTTTTCGGCATCGGCGGGCCGCCCATGGTGCTCTACTATCTGGCGGTGGCGGGGGAGGATAAGTTGAAATATCTGGGCAGTCTCCAGATGTTTTTCCTCTTTACCGGCATCAGCAATATCGTGTCCCGGGCGGCAAACGGCATCATCACGAAAGAGGTGCTGCTCCTGGCCATTCCCGGCCTCATCGGTCAGATCATCGGCAAATCGATCGGCCTGAAGATCATTGACCGCATCAATATCGAACAGTTGAAGCGCGTGATTTATTTCTTCCTGGCGGTGGCCGGCGCGCTGACCTTCTTTACCAATATCTGACGAAAGAGAGCAGCTATGGATACCTTGCTCCAAACCATCATAAAACCGCTGACTGCATGGTTTGCGGCCAATGCCAGGGTGCTGCCCTGGCGGACGGTGCCCACGCCTTATCGGGTGTGGGTGTCGGAGATCATGCTGCAGCAGACCCGCGTGGAGGCGGTGAAGCCGTATTTTGCGCGGTTTATCGAAGAACTGCCGGATGTGCGGGCCCTGGCGGAGGCACCGGAGGCACAGATCCTGAAGCTCTGGCAGGGGCTCGGGTATTACAGCCGGGTGCGGAATCTCCAGAAGGGGGCGCAGGAAGTGATGCGCCGCCACGGCGGCGAGATCCCGGCGGATTATCAGGCACTCCTGGCACTGCCCGGCATCGGCAGCTATACGGCGGGGGCCATTGCCTCCATTGCCTTCGGCATTCCGGAACCGGCGGTGGACGGCAATGTGCTGCGGGTATTGTCCCGGGTGCTTTTGCGGGAAGAGGAGATCACCGACCCGAAGGTGAAAAAACGCATGGAGGAAGACCTGCGCGCCGTGATGCCGCAGGAGGATCCCGGGGCGTTCAATCAGGCGCTTATGGAGCTGGGCGCCACGGTGTGCGTGCCAAACGGCGCGCCCCACTGTGAGGAATGCCCGCTCTGCGGTCTGTGCCGCGCCCATGAGGCGGGGCGGGAGACGGAACTGCCGGTGCGGGCAAAGAAAAAAGCCCGCAGAATCGAACAGCGCACCGTGTTTCTGCTGCTCTGCGGCGGGCGGATGGCGTTGTCCCGGCGGGGCGAGCAGGGCCTGCTGGCTGGCCTGTGGGAGCTACCCGGGGCGGAGGAATGGCTTGACCGGTCTGGGGCGGAGGAATGGCTGGCCGCGCGGGGGATCCAGGTGGAATCGCTGGAAGCGCTGCCCGGGGCCAAGCATATCTTCACCCATGTGGAGTGGCATCTGACGGCCTATGCGGGCGTGTGTCGGGAAGAGAGCCCCGGCTATATCTGGGCAAGCGGAGAGGATGTGCGGGAGAACTATACCCTGCCCTCGGCATTCAAGGCATATTTCCCGGAAATTGACCGGAGACTGGCCGCGGAAAATGCGCCGTAATTCCAAATAAATCGCCTTCCGGATGCGTATATATGCAAACTGTGTCATCTTGCACAGGACGGCAGGTTCTTTTGGGACAGAGATTTTTGACCGTTGAATGTTCCCAATTTTCTGGGAGAAACCCAAAATAATTTGGTATTTACTTTTGAAATAATTTGTAATATAATTTGATATATAATCAATCCTGCGCTGTTTTTCAATAAGATACTCGGAATACAGCGTCAGACCGGCGATTGATGAGGAAAGGGGGCATGCCGGAATGTACAGCTATGGCTATCGGGACCGATTCCTGTTTTTTGTCAGGGATCGATATGAAACGGAACAGATCTATCGTGAGAATCCGTTTCCCTACCGGGAAACATTCCGAATGATTTCCGCCCATGCAATCTATTACTGTCTGGAAGGTCAGATGGAGATCCAGTCCGAGGGATCGCGCTATCTTCTGAATCCCGGTGAGATCTGCATCATGCGGGAGTCGGAGGGGCATGTGGTGCGCGTGACGCGTTTCCCCACGGAATTTTATGATATGTCATTCAGTCTCCATTATTTCCGGATCGTGGATCCGGAGTATCGTCTGTATCGGCCCTTTGTGGAGCGGCAGCTTGGCGTGGGGAATGTGCTGAAGGCCTCTGCGGTGAATCATGAGCTTTTGAAGGCGGCCTTTGATCATGTGGCCACGACCCACGACACCTACACCCGGCGCATTGCCGTGATGGGCGCCATGGAACTGGTTCTCCTGGAGCTTTTGCGGGCGCACCGGCCGGAGAATTTCAAGGAGCCCGAGGAGCGGGATCCCCTGACGGTGAAGATTCTCGACTATATCAATTCCCATCTGGCGGGCGAGGATCTGGAGCCGGAGGCACTGGCGGCACGGTTTTATGTGTCCCGGTCCCAGTTGAACCGACTCATCAAAAACGGCACCGGATTTACCCTGTGGAATTACATCACCTGCAAGCGTCTGAGCCATGCGTTCTATCAGATGCAGGCGGGCATGAGCAATAAGGAGGCGGCAACGGATTCCGGTTTCCAGGATTATTCCACGTTCTATAAGGCCTATGTGCGTTTCAAGGGCTTCCCGCCCAAGGACGACCGGCCCACCGAGACCTATGACCCCATGCTGACCAACTTCTATCAGGTGGACGATTCCGCCATCCTGATCGGCTCGAAATAAGAAAATAGCTTCCCGTTTATGGTAACGGGGAGCATTAGGCAGTCCCAAACAAGAAACCATAGCCCGTAAAAAGGATCTTTTCGGCGCTGACGCGTTTTGGCCCATAAGCATTTGCTTATGGGCCAAAATCTATGTTTTCTTATTTGGAACTGCCTTTTTATTTCTTTTCCGGGATGGCGCCGCGGATCTTGTCCCAATAGGCGCGTGCGGCCTGTTCGGTTTTGTTAGGGCCGTATTCGTAATAGCGGCGGCCCAGGAGTTCGTCGGGGAGATACTGCTGGGGCGTCCAATGATTGGGGAAGTCGTGGGGATAGAGATAGCCCTGTTCCCGCTCAAATCCCGTGCCGTCGGCGTGGACGTTCTGGAGATGGCGGGGGATGGCGCCGGTGCGGCCCATGCGGATATCGGCAAGGGCGGCATTGATGGCGTCGTGGCCGGAATTGGACTTGGGCGCGGTGGCCAGCAGGATGGCAGCGTCGGCCAGGGGAAGAGCGGCCTCCGGCATGCCCACGGCGGTGGCGCTGTCCACGCAGGCCTTGACAATGGGAATGGCCTGGGGATAGGCCAGGCCGATGTCCTCGGCGGCAATGACCATCAGGCGGCGGCAGGCAGAGAGCAGGTCGCCCGCCTCCAAAAGCCGCGCCAGATAGTGCACGGCGGCGTCCGGATCGGAGCCGCGGATGGATTTCTGCAGGGCGGAGAGGATATCGTAATGGGCGTCGCCCTCTCTGTCATAGCGCATGGCGCTGCGCTGGGCCACGGTCTCGGCGTCCGCCATGGTGATGTGCGCGGGGGAAACGGAGGAGAGAAGATCCACGGAATTGATCATCTTCCGCACGTCGCCGCCGGAAGCAGAGCAGAGATACTCTGCCACGCCCTCGTCCATGGTGGGCACGCTGCCGCGCTCCTCATAGGCCAGATGCAGGGCCCGGTCAAAGGCGGGGCGCATCTCGGCGGGGGAGACGGACTTGAACTCAAACACCGTGGAGCGGGAGAGCACCGCGCCGAAGATAGCGAAGTAGGGGTTCTCCGTGGTGGAGGCGATGAGGGTGATGCGGCCGTCCTCGATGAATTCCAGCAGGCTCTGCTGCTGTTTTTTATTAAAATACTGGATCTCGTCCAGATAAAGCAGAACGCCGGAGAGACCGGTGAAGCCATTCAGCTCCTCAATGATCTCCCGGATATCGGCGGTGGAGGCGGTGGTGGCGTTTAATTTCCGCAGGACGCGGTTGGTGCGCTGGGCGATGATCTCCGCCACGGTGGTTTTTCCGGTGCCGGAGGGGCCGTAGAAGATCAGATTCGGGACGCGGCCGCTCTCCACGATGCGGCGCAGAAGGCCGGATTTGCCTAAAATATGCTGCTGGCCCACCACGTCGTCCAGCGTCCTGGGGCGGATCCGATCCGCAAGTGGAGTGTACATGAAAACACCTCGTTTATAAATGGAAAGTTGATAATTGATAATTGAAAATGAAGGAATCGCCAGAGGCGATGAAATGAAAAATGGGTTACGCGGCGGATATCATCTGTCGCGCAGCGACACCGCAATTTTCAATTTTCAATTTTGGACTCTTCCCTGATCACTTTTCGGATGGACTTTTCTACTTTGCGGCGGGGGACCATGAGTTCGTGGCCGCAGGTGGTGCAGCGGAGGCGGAAGTCCATGCCGACGCGCAGAACCAGCCATGTTTTTCCGCCGCAGGGATGTTCTTTCTTCAGTTCCAGAATGTCATTGAGCTTGATATCCATGACGCAGTTCCTTTCTGTGGGTAAGAGAGGGAGGATCGGGGCATACTGGATCCGGAGGGATCAGAGTATGCAAATCAGTGCGATATTTGAAAATACGGATCAGGCAGAGATGGCTGCCCGGGGAATTCATGAGCAGGGGATCCGGCTGCGGCAGCGTCGGGTAGTAAGCACCGGTGTGCCGGAGGAAGTGGGTTCCCACCTGCCCACGGAGCATTTTTACTTTCCCGCGGCGGCAGAGTTTTATTCGGGCATGGTATCCCGGGTGGATGTGATCACGCCGGGGGCCAGTTTTTATCCCATGTCGGGTCATGTGCGTCTGGAGGCGCCGGGCAGTGCCGCGGCACGACTGGTACTGGACGTGGATGACCGGGACGCGGAAGCGGTGCGGGACTTATTGATCTCCCAACACGGCAGCGGGATCAGGATGCGGCGAAGCTGAGGCTTTGCCGTTTCTATTTTACCCGGTATTGCCGGAATGCGCAAGAGGGGCGCTTCTGAAAGAAAGGGAAAAAGAAAAAAGTTTTTTGAAAAAAGGCTTGACAAAAGAGGGACTTGCTGATATACTATGTCATGCGTTCGAGAGAACGAAAGTGAATAAGCGCTTGTAGCTCAGCTGGATAGAGTGACTGGCTACGAACCAGTAGGTCAGGGGTTCGAGTCCCTTCAAGCGCGCCAGAAAAAGCACTTGCAATCGCAAGTGCTTTTTCCTTTGTGTTCGTCGATCAAAAAGAGCTCCCTGCTGCGGCAGGGAGCTCTTTTGCATTTTGGAGATTACGGCGTATCTTTGTGCTTTCGCAGGAAGAACACAAGACTCAACGTGACGCCGAGGGCGCCGGAGAGGAAGACCAGGAGGGCAACGCCGGAGCCGCTGTCGCTGCCGAAAAGGGGCGCGAGCAGCGCCTGCAGGGGCGTGTCGGAGGCCATCAGGGGCGCGAATACCTGGTCGGCCAGGATGCCGCCCAGGAAGAGCGACAGGGGGATGGCGCCGTTTTGCAGGGTGTCCCGGACGGAAAAGACTCTGCCCTGGAGCGCCACGGGCACCTGTTCCCGCAGGAAGACCGTGAGATTGGCGTTCATGATGACTGCCACGATATAGCTGCCAATGGCGGCGGCGCACCAGACCACGGGGCTCATGGACAGGCTCTGCACCAGATTGCCACAGAAGATCAGGGCGCAGGTGCCGTAGATCACGCGCACCTTGTCCCGGGCGGGCTTCATGCCGGTGACGATAAGACTGCCGATCAGGAGGCCGATGGCAACGCTGCTCTGCACCATGCCGAGGATCTGCTGGTTGTTGCCGGTTCTGCCCAGGACGAAGGGCGCCAGCATGCCGTCGTTGCCCAGCTTCGCCAGGAAATTGATGGCGGTCATGAAGAGCGTGATGCGGAGAATGGTGCGGTGCTCCCGCAGATAGCGGAAGCCGGAGCGGCAGCTCTCCCAGAAGGATTCCGCTTTTTCCTCCTCTGCGTGAGGAACGGCGGGAATGCGGATGAAGCAGAAGAGCGTCAGGAAAGCCACGGCAAAGCTCAGAAGATCCAGCATGAGCACCAGCCGCAGTCCGCCGAGGGTCAGGAAGATACTGCCCAGTACAGGGGCCAGGATGGACACGGCCGCGCCGGAAAAGCCCTGCAGGCCGCTGGCTCTCGTATAGTGCTTCTGGGGCACCAGGAGACTGGTGGCCACAAAGGCGGCGGGGGCCTGGAAGGCGTTCATGAAGCTTAAGAGGATGTTGATGAGATAGAGCATCCAGATCCTAAGGCTGCCGCTCTGGAAGAGCAGCAGGATCGCGCCGGTGCCGCAGGCGGCAAAGAGATCGGCGCAGAGCATGATGCGGCGCTTGTCCCAGCGATCCGCCAGAGTGCCTGCCGCAAAGCGGAAGAGAATCGTGGGCAGGAAGATGCAGAGGGTCAGCGTCGTCAGACTGGAGGCTCTGCCGGTTTCGCCGTAGACCCAGATGGTCAGGGCATATTCGGTCATGGCGGTGCCCAGAGAGGAAATGGTCTGGGAACCCCATAAAAGCAGGAAGCTGCGCAGCTCCCGGAACGTATTCAGATGTTTCATAGCAATGCTCCTTTTCAAAATAAATGGTTTTTTGAAAAGCGCAAAGCCATGGCGGGCGGGGATTTGGTTGGGATTCTGCTCCGGGTAAGGCCGCCCGATCAGGCCTTGCGCGGAGCAATGACATCTGCGGCAAGCGGGATACCCTCGCGGGAAAGCGTCATGCCCTTCGCCTCCTTTGGTTTGAAAATAGTGTTTTTTCAGTCCGGATCGTCCAGAAGATAGTGGAGCATACGGTCGGGATTTTCTAAAAACTGCCGGGTGAGCCGGTAATGGGGCGTGTCCCGGTAGGGGATGGGAGAGATACCGTCCTCGGAGAAGAAGAGGATCTCGGCGTCGGGACAGGCCATGAGAATGGGGGAGTGGGTGGCAATGAGGAATTGCGCGCCGGTTTTCGCAAGCTCATGAAGCTCGGCAAGAAAGGTGAGCTGGCGCATGGGGGAGAGGGCGGCCTCCGGCTCGTCCAGGAGATAGAGCCCGCCGGGGTGGAAGCGATTCTCCACGATGGCGAGAAAGCTTTCGCCGTGGGACTGGTCGTGGAGGGAGATGCCGCCGTAGCTGCCCACGGCCTGCACCTCATCGATATAGGACGCGGTATTATAAAGGCTCTCTGCCCGGAGGAAGAAGCCGTCCGGGGCATAGTCCCGGCGGATGACCCGGATCTGGCGCCACAGGGCGGAATGGGTGGCCCGGGTGGTGAAGCGGAAATTGCGGGTGCCGCCCTCGGCATTAAAGCCGCAGGCCACGGCGATGGCCTCCAGCAGTGTGGACTTGCCGGAACCGTTTTCACCCGCGAAGAAGGTGACGTTTTTCGTAAAGGCCAGCTCGCCGGCCCGGCGGAGATGACGGATCACGGGAAGATCGTCCAGATAGGACGGGGTATCGCCGGCGTCGTCAAAGAGCAGTTTGCTGACATACTGGGCGGGCATGGGGAAGCCTCCTTTCCCGGTGGGTGATTCTATGCCCAGTATAGCAGATCTGCGGGCGCATCGCAAGGTGGGCGGCTTGCACTTTGGTGCGGGGTTTGATAGAATGAAAGGCAGAACGAATGCAGGAGGAACACTTATGCGGCAGTATCAGGCGGGACGCGCTTATGCGGAACAGCGGGACCGGGAGGATCGGCTCGCCCGGGTGCGGGAGCGCTTTTATACCAAAGAGGGACAGATCTATATGGACGGCAATTCGCTGGGGCTTTGTTCCCAGGATGCGGAGGCGGCGGTGCTGCGGGCCGTGTCCGACTGGAAGCAGTACGGCATCGGCATCTGGACGGGGGCCCCGACCAATTATTTCCTCTATCATGATGTGATCGGGGAAAAGATCGCCCGGCTGATCCATGCCCGCCCGGAGGAAGTGACGGTGTGCGGCAATACCACGCTGAATGTGCACCAGTGCATCGCCACCTTCTGGAAGCCCACGGCAACGAAATACCGCATTTTGATCGATAACCTGAACTTCCCCACGGATCGCTACGCCGTCACCAGTCAGGTGCGTACCCGTGGTATGGATCCGGAGGATGTGATCAAAGTGGTGGAGAGCGGGGACGGCAAGACGCTCTCGGAGGAGGAGATCATTGCCGCCATGACGGAGGATGTGGCCCTGGTGCTGCTGCCCTCGGTTTTATACCGCAGTGCACAGCTTCTGGATCTTGCGCGCCTGACGAAGGCGGCACACGCGAGGGGGATCGTGATCGGATTTGACCTCTGCCATTCCATCGGCAATGTGGATCATGATTTGGAAAAGATCGACTGTGACTTTGCGCTGTGGTGCAATTATAAGTATCTCTCCGGCGGCCCGGGCGCCGTCGCGGGACTTTATATCAATCGCCGGCATTTCGGCCGGGAGCCGGGGCTTTCCGGCTGGTGGGGCAATCGAAAGGACACGCAGTTCGAGCTGCGGAACCGCTTTGAGCACGCGGAGAATGCCGGCGGCTGGCAGACCGGTACGGGCTCCGTCCTGTCCATGGCGGCCATTGACGGGGCGCTGGAGGTCTATCGGGATCTCGATATGGCGGACGTGCGGGAAAAGAGTCTGGATCTCACGGCCTATCTCATGTATCTGATCGAGACGGAGCTTTCGGGCTATGGATTTACCATCGGCAATCCCCGCGAGGATGCGGTGCGCGGCGGTCATGTGGCGCTGGAGCATCCGGAGGCGGCGCGGATCAATGAGGCACTCAAGGCGGCGGACGTGGTGCCGGATTTCCGGTATCCCAATGTCATCCGTCTGGCGCCGGTGCCGCTCTATGTGCGGTATCAGGATGTCTATGACCTGGTGGCGCGGCTGAAAACCATTATGGAGACAAAAGCCTACGAACAGTACGAGAATAAAGCAGGCACCGTGGCATAAGGAAACCCCCGGCCGGATGCTTCCGGCCGGGGGTCTTTTTATTCGGAAAGGATCAGGTCGGCCACTTCTTCGGGGGTGGCGGCGATATAGTCGGCGCCGGCCTGCTGCAATTCGGCCAGCGGGCCATAGCCCCAGGTGACGCCGATGGCCTGCATGCCGGCGTCGTGGGCGCCGATGACGTCGTACTCCCGGTCGCCCACCATGATGACGGCGGCGCGGTCGGTGATGCCCAGCATGGCGAGGCCGTGGTCGATGATATCGGCCTTATCGGAGCGGCTGCCGTCCAGGGAGGCGGCGGCAATGCAGTCAAAGTATTCCGTGAGGCCGTAATGGTCCAGAAGTTCTATGGCGAAGGGCTCTGCCTTGGCGGTGGCCACGGCAATGCGCTTTCCTGCGGCCTTCAGGCGGATAAAGAGCTCCCGGATGCCGGGGAAGACATAGCATTCAAACATGCCATGGGGGCCATAGTATTCCCGGAAGAGCCGGATGGCCTCGCGTGCTTCGTCAGCGCTCATGCCGCAGTACCGCTGGAAGGAATCGAGGAGGGCCGGACCGATGAAGCGGCAGCAGGTCTCGCGGGGGATCATGGGGTGATTCATGGCGGAGAGGGCGTGGGAGATGGAGTTGACGATGCCCTCGGCGGGATCGGTGATGGTGCCGTCCAGGTCAAATAAGACGAGATCGATGGGTTTCATAGATATTCCTCGGTTTTATTCAAATTTCGTTATTTGCGATAGGATTTGGCAAGGCCGCCCTCGGCGGTCTCCCGGTACATGACCTTGAGATCCTTACCGGTTTCGTACATAGTCTCCACGATCATGTCAAAGGAGATCTTCCGGGAGTCTGCCAGGAAGTCCGCCAGATTCACGGCGTTTAGAGCACGCATGGCGGCGATGGCGTTGCGCTCGATACAGGGGATCTGCACCAGACCCAGAATGGGGTCACAGGTGAGACCCAGATGATGCTCGATGGACATTTCGGCGGCGTATTCGATCTGGTCCAGATCCAGCTCGTAAAGCTCTGCGGCGGCGGCCGCCGCCATGGCGCAGGCGGTGCCGATCTCCGCCTGACAGCCGCATTCCGCGCCGCTGATGGAGGCATTGGTCTTGATGAGATTGCCGATGACGCCGGCGGCGGCAATGGCGTGGATGATCTGGGTGTCGGTGAAATTCCGCTTGGTCTGTAAGAATTTCAGAACGGCGGGCAGTACGCCGCAGGCGCCGCAGGTGGGCGCCGTGACGATGAGGCCGCCGGAGGAATTGTGCTCGCTGACGGCGAAGGCGTAGGCACAGATCAGGCGGTTCTGCTTTGTCTCTTCGCTTTCGTCGATGTGCTTCTGGCGATAGAGATAGCGGGCCTTGCGCTGGGTGCCGATGCCGCCGTGGAGGATGCCCTCCGCCCGGAGGCCGTCCCGGATGGCGTCCTGCATCACCTGCCAGACCTCGGCAAAATACTCCCAGATGCCGGGGCCTTCGCATTCTTCCACATACTGCCACAGGCGGATCTCCCGCTCCCGGCAGTATTCGGAGATGGCAGTGAAGGAATTTAAGGGATAGACTTCGCCGTGTTCGATGGGGGCGTCGCCCTCGGCCACCACTTCGCCGCCGCCGATGCTGTAATAGCGCCGCCGGGCGACTTCCTGATCGCCGGAAAATGCCAGAATATCCATGGTGTTGGGATGGACAGGGGTTTCGGTCTCGAAGTCCATGAGGACTTCACAGGTGCGGTCATGAAACACCTGATAGAGCACGTCATCGGTCATATGGCCCTTTCCGGTTTTGGCCAGGGAGCCATAGAGGATCACCCGATATGCTTCGGCATTCGGAAACTCGGAGAGGAAGCGCTCCGCCGCAGTTTTGGGGCCCATGGTATGGGAAGAGGAGGGGCCGATGCCGATTCGGAATAAATAGCGCAGGGACTGCATAGTTTCACCTCATTGATTGGTTACGGGTTCGGTTTGTTCTTTCTGCCGCAGCTCCCTCCAGACGGTAAGCATCATGGTGGTGAAGCAGGCAAGGCCGCCGATGATATCGGAAATGGGCTCTGACAGGAACACGCCGTAGACGCCCAGATTCCCGATGCGGGGCAGGATGTAGACCAGAGGCACCACGATGATGGCCTTGCGGAGCAGGGAGAAGAAGATGGCCTGTTTCGAGCGGCCCAGGGCCAGGAAGGTGTTCTGTCCCGCCATCTGGAGGGACATCATGAAATAACAGCAGGAATAAATGCGGACGCATTTGGCGCCCTCCTCGATGAGGGCGGGATTGTCGTTGAAGATGCGGATCATGACTTCCGGCACGGCCAGCAGGAAGATGCAGGCGGCGGTGGCGTAGATCACGCAGACCTTGGTGATAAAGACGATGCTCTGGCGTACGCGGAGATAGTTCTTCGCGCCGTAGTTATAGCCCATGACGGGCAGTGCACCCTGGGTGGTGCCGGAGATGGGCATGAAGATGACCTCGCGGATGGAGTTGATGACGGTCATGATGGCAACGTAGAGGTCGCCGCCGAAGAACTGCAGCGTGGAATTGCACATCACCTGCACGGCGGAGTTGGTCATGGCCATGGTGAAGTTCGACGTACCCAGGCCGATGATGCGCCGCACGATGGGCCAGCGCAGGCGCATACGGGAGAGCCGCAGCCGGAGAATGGCCCGGCGGGACGTGAGGAAGCGCAGCACCCAGATGGCAGAGACCAGCTGGGACAGGATGGTGGCAAGGGCCGCGCCCCGGACGCCCATGTGGAATACATAGATGAAGATGGGATCCAGGATCAGATTGGTGACGGCGCCGATGCAGACGGTGGCCATGCCGAATTTGCCGAAACCCTGGGAATTGATGAAGGCATTCATGCCAAGGCCCGTCATCATGAAAAGTGTGCCCAGACAGTAAATGGTGAGATAGGCGTTGGCGTAGGGGAAGGTGTCGATACTGGCGCCGAAGGCGTATAAAACCGGTTCCTTAAAAAGCAGCACCGCGCCGGTGAGCACTACGCCCAGGATCAGAAGCATGGAGAAGGCGTTGCCCATGATGGTCTCGGCCTTTTCTTTATCGCCCTCGCCGCGGGCGATGGAGCAGAGGGGCGCACCGCCGGAGCCGCAGAGATTGGCAAATGCGGTGATGATGGAGATCACCGGAAAGGTGAGGCCCAGGCCCGTGAGGGCCAGCATGCCGTCTCCCGGCAGATTGCCGATGAACATCCGGTCCACGATATTATAGAGGACATTGACGATCTGGGCAATGGTCATGGGAATGGCCATCTTTAGGATATTGGCGGCAATGCTGCCTTTGGTGAAGTCGTTTTGCTTTGCGCTTGCGGTAGCCATGATTTCGTTCGCTCTTTTCCTGCTTATTTTCTTCAGTATAGCACAAGTCCATGCGCAGGACAACCATGCGGGCGCGGGAAAAAACGCGGAACCGGGGCGGCGGGCGACAGCTTGCCGCTTTTCTGCGTTTTGCGGGCGATAATTTTGGCAATCCTTCCATTGACATTGTTTTTGCAGAGTTTTATAATTTGAAACTGGTGAAAATTCTAAAGATTGGCAGGAAACGAAAGTGCTGAGAACGGATTTACGCAATATTGCAATCGTTGCCCACGTTGACCACGGCAAGACCACGCTGGTGGATGAAATGCTGAAGCAGAGCGGCATCTTCCGGGAGAATCAGGTGGTGGCAGACCGCGTCATGGACTCCGGCGATCTGGAGCGGGAGCGCGGCATCACGATCCTTGCAAAGAATACTTCTATTTTTTATCAAGATACGAAAATCAACGTCATCGACACGCCCGGCCACGCGGACTTCTCCGGCGAGGTGGAGCGCGTGCTCAAGATGGTGGATGGCGTGCTGCTGCTGGTGGATGCGGCGGAGGGCCCCATGCCCCAGACCCGCTTTGTGCTGTCCAAGGCTCTTGAAATGGGTCACCGCGTCATCGTGGCGGTGAACAAGATCGACCGTCCCGACCAGCGTATTTATGAAGTGGTGGACGAGGTGCTGGATCTGCTGATCGCACTGGACGCAAACGACGAACAGCTGGACAGCCCGGTGCTCTTCTGCTCCGGCCGCGACGGCACGGCCTCCCTGACGCCGGAAGGCCCCTTTGAAAATCTCTGCCCGCTGCTTGATACGATTCTGGAGCATATGCCGGCACCGGAGGTGGAGGTGGAAGCCGAGACCCAGATGCTGGTATCCAGCGTGGACTATAACGACTATGTGGGTCGTCTCTGCATCGGTAAGGTGGAACGCGGTGTGATCCGGAAGGGTCAGGACGTGACCATCTGCGAGTATCACGGCTCCCACGAGCCCTATCGCGCCAAGGTGGTGAACCTCTACACCATCAATGGTCTGGAGCGTACCCCCGTGGATGAGGCTTCTGCCGGCGACATCGTGTGCCTGTCCGGTATTGCGGATATCAATATCGGCGACACCATCTGCGCCCTGGGCGTGGAGGATCCGGTGCCGTTCGTGAAGATCTCCGAGCCCACGGTGGAGATGACCTTCTCCGTCAACGATTCCCCCTTTGCAGGCCGCGAGGGCAAGTATGTCACCTCCCGTCACCTGCGTGATCGCTTGAACCGCGAGCTTTTGAAGGACGTGTCCCTGCGCGTGTCCGAGACCGACACCACCGAGAGCTTTAAGGTGTCCGGCCGCGGCGAGATGCATCTGGCCATCCTGATCGAAAATATGCGCCGCGAAGGCTATGAATTTGCAGTGGGTGCGCCGAAGGCGCTCCTCAAGGAGATCGACGGCCAGCTGTCTGAGCCGGTGGAGCGGGTGTTTATGGATGTGCCCGCCGACGCCGTGGGCAGCGTCATGAGCAAGCTCTCTTCCCGCAAGGGCGAGCTGGTGGAGATGGCGCCCTCCGGCGACCGCATGAAGATCGAGTTCCTGGTGCCGTCCCGCGGTCTCTTTGGTTATCGCAATGAGATGCTCACCGATACCCGCGGCGAGGGTATCATGAATACCGTGTTTGATTCCTATACGCCCTATAAGGGCGATATCCCTGGCCGTCTCACGGGCGCCCTGGTGGCATTCGAAACCGGCGAGGCCGTCACCTATGGCCTCTTCAACGCTCAGGAGCGCGGCACCCTCTTCATTGGTGCCGGTACGCCGGTGTATGAAGGCATGGTGGTGGGCGAGTCCCCCAAGGACGAGGATCTGAACGTGAACGTGTGCAAGCGCAAGCATGCCACCAATATGCGTTCCTCCAACGCCGACGAGGCCCTGCGTCTCACGCCGCCCCGCATCATGAGCCTGGAAAACTGCATCGAGTTTTTGGCAGATGACGAGCTCATCGAAGTTACGCCGAAGAATCTCCGCATCCGCAAGCGCATCTTGAACTGCGACCTGCGTATGAAGGCAAGATTTGCCGGCAAGAAGTAAAAAAAGTACCGCCCTTCCCGGAGCTCCGGGAGGGGCGGTTTTTTTATTCGTTCCTTTCCGGCTTCTGATATTCCAGAATGTCGCCGGGTTGGCAGTCCAGGGCTTCACAGATGGCCTCCAGTGTGGAGAAGCGAACAGCACTGACGTGGCCATTTTTTAACTTGGAGAGATTGACGTTGGCAACGCCAACTTTTTCGGAAAGCTCGTTTAAGGACATTTTGCGATCCGCCATGACGCGGTCCAGTCGAAGAATGATGGGCATGGGAGACCTCCTTAGAGTGTTTCGTCGGAGAGTTTTTGCAGTTCTGCGCCGTAGGAGAAAATGTAGGACATGAGAAGCAGGAGGAAGAAGGCAATCAGGAAAGTGAGGTCGATCTGTAAATTGGTGTTGACGGACTGGATCACGCCGCTTTCCAGAAGACGATGGAGATTGAATGCATAAAGTCCGGTGAAGGTTGCGGCGGCCGAAGTGATATTCTGCAGGATGCCAAGGGCCAGACTGAGAAAACTGAGCTTTCGGAGTTCCCGGGAGATGTCCTGATGGAAGGGTTTGCCCTCGATCATGGGTGCCAGGATTCTGCGGATGCAGCGGAGGCCCAGATAGACAATGAGGGAACCGCAGGCAGCAAGCACGGAGATGATCCAGGAATAAAACAGGATTTTATTGTTTTCGGGCGTATATGCTTCAGCAAGGGTGATGGAAATGTTGCCAAAGTCAATCACATTGAGATTGGTGCCGATGGTGATGCCGGGACGGATGACAGTTGCAATAGTCAATACCAGCAGTGCCGAAGGGACTGCAATCAGACAGACGATCAGGAATTTTTGGAGGATACGGAAGAACGTGTCCAGACGTTTGGCGGTGACGGAAAGTTTTTTGATAGACATAAACGCACTCCTTACATCAAATATTTAATGTTTATCGTTAAATTAAGTATAGCAAGTGGATGAGAAGTTGTCAAGTGTTTTTTTATGATACACATTAAAAAGTTGATGAAAAGTATAATGAAACCAGCTTCGGATCTTCCGAAGCTGGTTTTTGCGTATTCTGGACTGCCTTATGCGGCGGGGAGGATGAGGGTCTGACCGGCGTAGATCAGGCCGGGGGAGGCGATCTCGCTGCAGTTTGCGTCATAGAGGATGCGCCAGGCATTGCCGTCGCCGTAGTGGGCAGCGGCGATTTTCCAGAGGGAATCGCCGGGACGCACCAGATATTCCGTAGGGGCGGCGGGTTCGGCTTCTGCATGGGGTTCCTGCAGGAGGGTGATACGGCCGCTGCCGTGGATATCGTCATAGCCGCAGCCGGCGGAGAGGGTGGGCAGGCCGGTGTCCGGATCCACGGGGAAGGTCTTGATATAATTCGCCAGCACCATGTAATCCTCCATCACATAGTCCAGCACGTTGACGGCGTCCTTCAGCATATTGAAGCCGCCGCCCAGATCCCGCAGGGTGTAGTTATATCCGGCCAGGTGATAGGTGGCGTCGGGGTCCAGCGGGAGGTATTCACCGGAGTCACGGTCATAGATCCATACGTCCTGCACCCGGTATTTGCCGGTGGGCGGGCCGGTCCAGATATCGTTTTCATCGGACTGGACGGTGGAGGGACGGCTGAGATCCAGGGTGTAGCGGGCGCCGGAGACGTGGAGCAGACTGCCGTTTTCCGCAGTACCCTCGGCGTTGAGGCCCTTGGAGCCCCATTCCAGCATATCCAGGATCTGCTGGCCAGTGACGCGGAGGAGGCAGGCCACATTGCCAAAGGTGTGGATCTCCTTGCAGGTGAGGTAGGTCAGGTCTCCCGTGACGGTACCGTTGCGGACGCCGCCGCCGTTCATCACGGCGAGATCCACCTCCATGTCCATTTCATCGAACAAGGCATAAAGCGCGTCGGCGGCGAAGTCGCCGGTGTTGGTGCTCTGACGCCGCACCAGGCGAGTGCCATCTGCGTCGAAGTTATCGAGCGTGATCTCGGCGCGGCCGATCACCTGGCCCAGGCGGTCTTCGATCTCGGCGATCCAGGCATCTTCCAGAGTCTGCACCTCTGCGTCGGGGCTTAGCGCGGTCAGATCCTCTCCGGACAGCAGCTCTGCGGAAAGGCGGCCGTCGGTGGAAATGGTCAGTTTGCCCACGGCGTTTAAGTAAGAACCGGTCTGGGTCAGAAGGACGGGGCAGCCGTCACGGTCGGTGACGAATTCTTCCTCGATGGTGGTGTGGGAATGGCCATCCAGAAAGGCGTCCAGGCCGGAGGTGTTTGCAATGACGTTCCGACTGGTCCAGGGGCCGGAGGAGGGGTCCACGCCCAAATGCCCCAGGGCGATCACATAGTCCGCGCCGCTTGCGCGGGCAGCATCAATGGCAGACTGAACCGCGGCATAGAGAGCGCGGCCGTCGCTTCCGCCGTCAATGCCGTAAATAAAGTTCCCTTCTTCGTCCTGGAAATAGGAGGGGGCGGAGGAAGTGATGGTCTCCGGCGTGGTGATGCCCAGGACGGCGACGGTTTTGCCGCCGCACTCATAGAGCGCAAAGGGTTCCAGCACGGTGTCGCCGGGGATGCCGGCGGCCTCATGACGGAAATTGCAGGAAAGATAGGGAAAATCCGCCCGGTCGATGGCGGCCAGACAGCCCGCCATGCCGTAGTCGAATTCGTGATTGCCCAAGGTGGCGGCGTCGTAACCGGCGGCATTCATCAGAGCCGTAATGGTGACGCCCTGATCCAGTCCGCCGTATGCGGTGCCCTGCAGGTGATCGCCGGCATCCAGGAGCAGCGCGCCGGGCGTGGCGGCCTTCCATGCGGCCACCCGGGAATACGTCAGACCGGCCGCATCGTCCCGAGCGTTATCGATATAACTGTGGACATCGTTTGTGTAGTAGATGACGATGGGATCCTCCGCAGCGAAGGCGGGGAGGGTGGAGGCCAGCAGGAGGGCCAGGAGGAGGGAGAGGGAGAGAATGCGGTGTTTCATTGGGATGCCTCGCTTTCTTTAGATGATGGGTTGATCAATGACCCCGAAAGGTCACATTCATAGAATAATTCGGTTTCGGACTCTGCGGTTTTGACAAAGCCCAGGGATTCGTGCAGTTTTTGGGAGGCGGTGTTCCAGCGATAGACGGTGGTGCCGGTGATTCTGGGGAAACCCAGCGCGTGCAGACGTGCCATCACGGTCTGCATCACCAGTCTGCCGATGCCACGGCCGCGGTATGCGGCCTGCCAAATGGCAATGGGCGGGTTCTCGGGCTTTACGGTGACGTCGCCGACGGGACGAAAGCCGCCGTCCTCCAGGACTTCGATATAATAAAGTTCGCCGTGGATGGAAAGATACTCGCACATCCTTTTCACATAGGAAAGCGTGGGAATGTCTGCCTCGTCGAAGATGCCCTCCGAATTCTGATAGACCACCGGGTCCTGATACCCGGGCAGGAAAAGCGCGTAATGACCGTCGTATTTCCGCAGGCGCAGAGCGGGCGTGATGGGGATCAGCTCGGGCTGGGCGGCGGGAAATGCGCCGTTTGGCGTATTCATGGGGATCACCTCTACTTTGCAGGATGTCATGGAAAGGGGAATGGCGCGGATACTGTGTCGTTCGGGTCGGGGGACTGACTGGGTGCGGCAGGTGTTATCGGCCGCGATATTCGGAGCGCAGGATTTCCGCCATTTCCTCGGGCGATTCCTTACAGCCGTCTGCCAGCCACATTTTGATGATGGTGTTCAGGCCGCTTCGGAAAAATTCAATGTGATAGTGGATGTTTCGGTCAATGTGTTCCGCCTCTGCACGTCTCGGGTCATAGATGGAAATCTTGTGGCTTTCGTCGTAGCACAGCTTGAAGTAGGTGGTATAGAACAGTTGGTTTTCTTTGATATGTGCAAACATCTTTAAGACGCCGGAACGCTCGTTAAAATAGTCGTAATCGGCGAAAAGCTGTGAAAATTCCGTTTCCAGCCTGTGACGCAGCCGGTCGGCCAGGTCGTAAATATCCAGGTAATTGGCGTAAAAGGTACTGCGGTTGAGGCCGGTTTCCTTACAGATGTCGGCAACGGAGATTTTCTTCAGCTCCGTTGATTGCAGCAGCCGGACAAACGCTTTTTCGATTTTCTCTACGGATTCCCGACGACGTTTGTTGTTTTTGGTGTTCATCTTCCGCGGCTCCTTTTTATTCCAACACTTGTCCGAGAATTGATGATTGTTTTTTATCTCCACAAAAAGTATACTACAAATGTAATAAATAGACAAGTGTTGGATTTATGAAAGGAGTAACTGATGAAAAAGAGTAGTTTTGCTGCAATGATTCTGGGCACCGTGAGCGGGGTTTTGTTTGCACTGGGAATGTGCATGGCGCTGTTGCCGGAGTGGAATGCGTTCCGGGAGGGAATCATTTTTGGCGTAATCGGTATCGTGCTTGGACTTGTCACCCTGATCGTCTGGCGGAAGATGGAGGGCAAGCAGCCGGTGAAAGTGAACGGCAGAAATCTTCTCTTTGCCATTTTTGGCGTGCTTGGCGCACTGATTCTGGGTCTTGGAATGTGTTTCTGCATGGTGTGGGAGAATATCGTTCTTGGCACGGTGATCGGACTTGTGGGCATTGTCATGCTGCTGTCGCTGATTCCCATGACGAAGGGACTGAAATGAAACGCCGTGCAGACACGGCGTGGATCGGATTTGGCATCAATGCGCTTTACGGCGTCTATACGGGCGTTATGGGCGCAGTGGAGCAGTCGTGGTGGTTTCTGGCGCTGGCGGCATATTATATCGTTCTGGCTGTCATGCGGTTTTCCGTGCTGCTCGCGCTGAGAAGTGCGGAAGAGGAAACGGAGCGCTTTGTGACGCGCTTTACCGGTGGGATGTGTCTGTTTCTTGCGGTTACGCTGGCTGGGATTACCTATTTATCCCTTTTGGATGAGCGGGGAACGCGGCATCACGTGATCGTGATGATCACCATAGCGCTGTATGCCTTCTCGAAAATCACCATGGCAGTCATTCGGATGGCGCGGCGAGGGCGGAATCGTCGTCCGGCGCAGAGATGTATGCGCAGTCTGACGCTGGCCGATGCGGCGGTCTCGATTTTTGCATTGCAGAGATCCATGCTGGTCACATTCACCGGGATGAGCGCGGGCGATATCCGGCTGATGAACGCGTTGACAGGAACGGCGGTCTATCTGCTGACCGCGCTGTTGGGACTGGACTTAATAGGAGGAAAACAAATTACCATGGCAAAATCGAAAATCGTTCAGGCAAATGAGAAAATCGCAAAGGCCGTCACTGAGGGCTATCAGAAAATCGAGGCCGGCGTAGTAGAAGGGTATCGAAAGATCGAAGAAGGTACCGTCGGCGGGTACACAAAACTGGAGGACAAGTTTATCGAGCAGTTCCTCGCCCGCGAGGGGGAGAGCGTGGAGGAAGCCCGCAATCGCTTGAAGAAGTCGGAGTAAGCGCGGATTTGGAATCTGCGAGGAGGAAAAGAGCCCGGAAGACGAAAGGCTTCCGGGCTCTTTTGGGGTGCAAAAAAGTCGTCACAGCGGAATTGCTGTGACGACTTGAGGTGGCTTGAGGAGTATAAATAGATACTCTGCATTACGCTATTCCCCTTTTGACTCTTTCTGCAGTTTTAGGGCACACTCTGTGTGCTTCCCAAGAAACTGTTCTGCGTAGTTCCGTGCGTTCGTGTTGCGTGTATAGACCACATGGAATGCATGAGGTTCTGTGATTCCGTCCAGGGTAAATGTACCGATGTCACTTTCATTGGTAACAACGGACTGGTACAGAAAGCTGATACCGATTCCGCTGGCAACCAAGGCCTTGATGGAGACAAAGCTGCTGATGGATACTTCTCTGTAAAAGTCACTCAGTTCATATCCGGATGCATTCAGACGCTCTTCAAAGATGCGGCG
>SVLW01000029.1 GCA_015067705.1 Oscillospiraceae bacterium | reverse complement strand
TCTTCATAAGTGAAAGTCCAGTTGTGGGATTCCTGACCCATGTAAGTAATCTTCATGGGGTCGGTCTCGGCGGGAGCGTCGCTCTCGTCCTTTGCGGTGTCGTCCTTCTTGTCGTCGGTGGAGGTGGCTGCATCATCCTTTGCAGTGTCGTCGTCATTGGCGCAGGCACTGAACAGGGTGACCATCATCAGCACAGCGAGCAAGAGAGCGAGCAGTCTCTTCATGGTCATCGTTTGACCCTCCTAAAAATATTTTACCAAAATGCGTTCAAAACGCATAAAGGTCTGAAAATAGCTTCCGAAACGAAAGCGTTGTTAGTTTAATATTTATGCAATAAAATGTCAATGCAACGGGATATGAATACGTTGTGAACCATTTGTGAATACCAGAAAACAAGTGCCTGTCACGCCGATTTTCTATATTTCCCATTTTCTGGAAAGTATAAATTATTTTTAACTTTTTTACTGTATATGAATGGAATATGAATAAATGGCGTTGGACAGGCGGGCGGCGGCCTCTTCTTTATTTTTTCGGGACATCTTTCCCTTCCGCCCGCTTCCGTGCTATAATGGAAAACGTGATCAGGAAAGGTGGGATCGTATGGAATTTATTTGCACGGCCTGTCCCCGGGCCTGCGGCGCGGAAAGACGGGATGAATCCGGCGCAGGATACTGCGGTGCGCCCGCTCTGCCCCGGCTGGCAAGAGCGGCGCTGCATCACTGGGAAGAGCCCTGCATCAGCGGCAGCCGCGGATCCGGCACGATCTTTTTCTCCGGCTGTTCTCTGGGCTGTACCTATTGCCAGAACTATGCCCTCAGCCACGAATGCTTCGGTATAACCGTGTCTTTAGAGCGCCTGGCGGAGATCATGCAGGAGCTGGCTGCGCAGGGCGCCCACAACATCAATCTCGTGAATCCCACCCATTATGCCCATCTCCTCCCCTTCATCCGGGCGCACGCGCCGGAGGGCCTTCCCATCGTTTATAATACCGGCGGCTATGACCGGGCGGAGACCCTGCGGCAGATCGAGGGGTGTGTTGACGTATATCTCACCGATCTGAAGTACGTTTCTTCCCGCCTGTCCGGGAAATATTCGGACGCGCCGGACTATTTTGAGGTGGCAGTACAAGCCATCGGGGAAATGGTGCGCCAGGTGGGGCCCGCGGTCTATGACGCGGACGGATTGCTGCGCCGGGGCGTTATTGTGCGGCATCTGGTGCTGCCGGGCTATACGGCGGATTCTCTGCAGGTGCTCCGATACTGCCGGGATCATCTGCCGGAGGGCGTGATCTACAGCATCATGGCGCAGTATACGCCCATGGGCACGGCTGCAGAACGCCGCCCCTGAATCGCCGCCTGACCCAGGCGGAATATGACCGCATCCTCCGCTTTGTAGAGGGTGAGGAATGCTTCGCCGGTTATATGCAGGAGCTTTCCAGCGCAAAAGAGGAGTACACGCCGCCCTTTGATCTCTCGGGGGTGTGAGTTTGTCCTGCCTTTTTTCCAAAAACAGTTGACAAAGCAGGAAAGCTATGCTAGAATAATCGTCGTCCATTGATTGGCGTCTATGCGGAGAGATGTCCGAGTGGTTTATGGAGCTGGTCTTGAAAACCAGTGACTCCGCAAGGGGCCGGGGGTTCGAATCCCTCTCTCTCCGCCAATTGATTCTGGATCAACCGAATATGGAGAAGTACCCAAGCGGTGACGGGGCTCCCCTGCTAAGGGAGTAGGTCGGGAAACCGGCGCGAGGGTTCGATTCCCTCCTTCTCCGCCAGAAAAAAGCACTTGCATAAGCAAGTGCTTTTTTCAATGATATCCGTTCCCTGTGGTCACGGGTGATATATCTTCGATATGATATCGCGCTTCCCGCGATGATATATGCCTGCGGCATATGAAGGAACGGATATTACATCATTTTTTCGCCCTGCGAAAATACATCATACGGCACAGGCCGTATATCATATCGCGACAGCGATATATCATTGAAACATCACGCACTACTTCTCTTCGACGAAGTCGATACTTCACATTTTCAGAAAGGACCACCGCCCATGACCTACTTATCAAACGCGCCTGTCTCCCCTATCCTGCTCTCTGACCTGCGGGAAACGGTGGGGTGGGATCGGATGGATGCGGAGTACGGGAACTCTGCATTAGCCTCTTACTACCATATTGCGGTATATGACGGCGACAAACTGATCGGCTATATCGATTCCGTGTCAAACGGCGTCACCGATGCCTATATCCAGGATCTTATGGTGCATCCCGCGTATCAGGGGCAGGGTATCGGCACGGAACTGATGCAGCGGATGATCGCCGTGCTGAAGGAACGCCGGATCTATATGATCTCCGTGATCTATGAGGAAAGACTGACTGGATTTTATCGGAAGTTCGGCTTTTATCAAATGCTTTCCGGACAACTGAATACATATTGACGGCGGCCCGCCTTGGTGTTATTCTGGAGATACCGAAACACCCATATAACAGAGAAAAGGGGGAAGACGCATGGAACCGTGTAAAAACTTCAAAATTGCCGCATATGTCTTTGCCTATTATCTGGACAAGGCCGATGACGCCGAGATCCAGCGGGGCATTGATTTCTACCGGCAGTACATCCATCTCGATAAAGTGTATATCGAGAACCACCGGGGCAAGGTGGATATCCCGGTGAAGCGCCTGCGGGAAGTGAAGGCGCTCTTTGAGAAAAACGGCATCGAAACCTCCGGCGGCATCACCTCTACCCAGAATGTGAACGGCATCCGCAAGCCCTCCTATTTTGACACCTTCTGCTTCACCGATCCCGCGCACCGGGCGGAATACCGCCGCATCGTGTCGGAGCTCTCCCAGGTCTTTGACGAGATCATTCTGGACGACTTTTTCTTCACGGCCTGCCGCTGTGAGATGTGTATCGAGGCCAAGGGCAAAAAGAGCTGGGCGGAGTATCGTCTCGATTTGATGGAAGAGGTCTCCCACGAGATCGTGGATCTGGCCCGCTCCATCAATCCCAAAATGAATTTCATCATCAAGTATCCCAACTGGTACGAATCCTATCAGGAGACCGGCTATAACCCCGGCAAGCAGCGGGACATCTTCGATATGATCTATACCGGTACGGAGACCCGTGATCCCATCTATTCTGCACAGCATCTCCAGCGCTATGAGTCCTATTCCCTGATCCGGCTTCTCGAAAACACTGCGCCGGGCAGAAACGGCGGCGGATGGATCGATCTGGGCGGTTCCTCCGATAATCTCAATATTTATCTGGAACAGGCCGACCTGACCATGTTCGCCAAGGCAAGAGAGCTGATGCTCTTCAACTTCTCCTCCATGGTGGACACCAATGCCCTGCCCGCCCTGGGCAACGAATTCCGCCGTGTGGATCGTCTGGTGGGCCGTCTGGGCGAGCCTGTGGGCGTCTGGGCATGGGAGCCCTATGACGGCGACGGCGAAGACCAGGCCTATAACTATCTCGGCATGTGCGGCGCCGCCATCGAGCCTTCGCCCTATATGAACCCCGACGCACCCGTGGTGCTCTTCACCCAGTCCACGGCGCACGCGCCGGACGCCATGGAACAGCTGGAGGCCTATGTGCGTAAGGGCGGCAACGCCGTGGTCACCACCGGATTCTTCCGGGAGATGTATGACCGCGGCATCAAGGATCTCACCTCCGTGCGTCTCACCGGCCGTCATGTCATCGGCAACGAATACATGATCGACCACTCCAACTACACCTCCACCCATTACTGCAAGGGCGCGGATCCTGTGCTCTTCGAGATTCTGAATTATAAGACCAACGCCACCGTCTCCGACGTGACCCTCATTGCCGGAGAGCACAACTTCCCCATCATGACGGAGGACAACTACGGCCGGGGCCGCTTCTTCATTCTGAATCTGCCGGAGAACTTTGCAGACCTCTATAAATTGCCGCTGGAGGTCATCCGCGGCATCAACAAGCATCTCTCCATGGGTCAGCGGGTGTACCTGGGCTGCCGACCCAAGGTGAACCTCTTCGCCTATGACAACAATGTCTATGGTGTAGAGTCCTATCGTCCCATGTCCGACAAGGTACAGGTCATCGTGCGCGGTGCATGCAAGGGTCTCCGCGATATCGAGAGCGGCCGGGAGTACGCCGAGTGCCTGACCCTGCCGAAGCCCGCCTGCCGCGGCGACGCCACCACCATTATCGAGGAGCCCACCGAATACGCCTTCGAGCTCCCCGTATGGCCCGGCAGATATACGTTCTTTGAAGTGATGGAATAAATATCCGATCTTTCGGCGCACGGAATCATCCGTGCGCCGATTTTTCTGCCCATATCTTCACATTGTGTGCATCCTGCCCTGGTGCTATAATAAAATCAAATCAAACCCGTTGACGAAAGGAGCACCGATTATGAAAAAGCTGATTACCACCCGTCCCGGCGAGATCATTGATTTTGAGACGATTTTTGAGGAGAATATGGAACTGGACGCCGAACCGGTGAAGAAGGGCCGCATGGAGCGTGTAGACTACACCACCGACGTCTATGAGGACGGCGTGACGTATCCGAAGTACGCCAATGTCTATCTCCCCTACGGCTACGACGAGAACGATAAGGAAAAGAAATATAACGTGCTCTATTACCAGCACGGCAATACCTGCGATCCCGAGATCTTCAATACCCCCGAGACCCAGAAGCTCTTTGATAACCTCTTCGCCACCGGTGAGATCGAGCCCTGCATCATCGTGTCCTCCACCTATTACTTCGACGTGACGAAGGACGTGGACGAGCGCAAGCGCACCGGCTATGTGCCCGCAGGCGACGGCAACTTCGAGGGCGTGCCCGGTAACTTCTACCAGGAGATCGTGGAGGATCTGATCCCCGCCGTTGAGATGAAGTATAACACTTACCTCACCGATCCCTCCCGCGAGGGCATCAAGGCCACCCGCGACCATCGCGCCTTCAGCGGCTATTCCCGCGGCAGCGTCTGCACCTGGAAGGTATTCCACTATGACTTCGAATACTTCCGCTGGTACGCTCCCATGAGCTGCCACACCACCGCCGATCATCACATCCGCGAGGAGATCTCCGAGGACGTGGTGCTGGACTACATCCAGGCGCCCATCAAGGCCAACCCCGACCTGCCCTTCTATATCTTTGCCTCCAACGGCTATCCCAAGGATGTGGCCAAGATGACCGAGCAGATGAAATATATCACGAAGTCCCCGTGCTTCTCTTACGGTAAGGATCCCCAGAAGAACAACATCTTCTTCGCCCTGTCCAACTTCACCCACACTGATCTTCTCGTTCCCTATTACTACTATAACTCCCTGAAAGTGCTCTTCCAGGCATAAGCGCCAAGCCCTCCGCCCTCCGGAAACCGGAGGGCGGTTTTTTTCCCGCATTTCTTTCCGGAAGGATTGTATTTCGGGAAGAATCCGATATAATGAAAGCAAAAGAACCTGATAAGGGAGAATCCATATGTACGAATACCAGAAAAATGCTATGACCTCCTATTATAGAAAAACCAAGCTGGCGGGCAAGGGCTATGCCGATCCTGCGGCAGATGCCGCCTTCCAGAAGGTCCGATCCGCCATTTTTGCCGAGATGGACGCATATTATGCCGCCCATCCCGATCTGCCCTCCGTGCGGCTCAAGAGCCACATCCACACCCTGATGGCAAAATACTGCGAGCCCGTGATCTTCCCGGAGCATCCTTTCTTCTTCGAGATCGGTATGCGGGAGGCCGATTCCTGGGGCCTCAGCGGCCTGACGCCGGCCTGTTGGATCCGGGAGCGTCTGGGCCCGGAGATCCGGGAGGCGCATCCCATTATCAATGAACTGGAGCGCCGCTTTGCCAACCTTTACGACGTGCGGAATCTGGGCTTACTCAGCAGCACCGCCACCTTCGACACCGACCATCACACCCTGGGCTATACGGAACTCATGAAAATCGGCGTGAACGGCCTTCTCGAGAAAGCCCGGAAGAGCCGGGACCAGTTTGCGGAGGACAGCGAGGAATATGCCTACTGTCTGGCCGCGGAGGAGAGCCTGCTGGCGCTGATCCGGGTTGCGGAGAAATTCGCCGATCGTGCCGAAGGGAAGCTGGCCTGCGGCTGCGGCGGCGAACAGGAGCGGAAATACCTCTCCATGATGGCCCGGGCCGCCCGCCGCATTCCTGCAAATCCTCCGGAGACCTTCTATGAGGGTCTTTGCATGCTGCTCTTCACCCGTGAAGCGATCGCCACCATGGAAAACGTGGGCATTTCCCAGATCGGTCATCTGGACCGTCTCCTGGGCGGTCTTTATGAAGCCGATCTGGCGGCGGGCCGCATCACAGAAGCGGAGGCCAGAGAGCTGGTGGGCATCTGGATGCTCCACACGGATATCAAGTTCGATCTGGAAAATACCGAATGGCCGGAGACCAGCACCTGCGTCCAGCTGGGCGGCTGTGACGAAACGGGGGCAGCAGTCTATAATATGGTCACCCGGATGTTCATTGAGGAGCACCACCGCCTCCATCTGGTGAGTCCCAAGTTAAACTGCCGCTACTGCAAGGACTCCCCCGACGAATATCTGAAGCTCATAGGCGAGGCAGTGCTTGCCGGACATAATAACTTTGTGCTGATCAACGATGACATCATCCTCTCCGGTCTTTTGGAGAGCGGCGTCGAGATCGAGGATGCCCGCCTCTTTGTCAACGGCGGCTGTCAGGAGACCATGATCGAGGGCTGTGGCCACACCGAGGGCGTGGCCTGTTATGTATCGATCCCCCGGCTTTTGGATCTCTTCCTCCGGGGCGACGAGAGATTTGACCTATACGCACCCATTGAAAGCGCCGATACTTTTGAGGAATTCTATGCGAGATTCCTGGATACGCTGCGGTATTTTATCAATTTATTCACCGACCAGCGCAACACCCGGGAGCAGTATCTCAAGAAAATGCTGGTGAGTCCCCTGTTCTCCGCCACCCAGACGGGCTGTATCGAGACCGGCCGGGACTATACCTGCGGCGGCGCCAAGTATAATTTCTCCACCTTCTCTTTAGTAGGTCTCGGCACCGCGGCGGATATTCTCTATGCGGTCCGTGCTCTGGTCTATGAAAAGCGGCTCGTAACGCTTGACGAGCTCCAGGAGATTCTGGCGCAGAACTGGGCGGGGTATGAATCCCTGCGGCAGGAGGCGGTCGCCCTGCCGAAATACGGCCACAATGACCCCGAGGCCGACGCACTGGCCAACGACTTCCTTTCCGCGCTGTCGGGCATCATCTGCGCCCGCAAAAACGAGCGGGGCGGACAGTATATCCCCAGTCTTTTCGCCTATTATCAGTTCGAGACCCTGTCGAAGGCCCTGCGTGCCACGCCGGACGGCAGACATGACTGGGAGATCATGAGTTCCGGTTCCGGTCCCAGCGGCATCCGTCCCATCCGCGATCTCACCACTCCGCTGAAATCCATGCAGCGCATGGACTTCTCCGTGTGCCGGGGCGGCAGCGCCGTGCTGGATGTACAGCTTCCCGCCACCAATCACCTGACGCCGGACCTCTTTGCCTCCTTCGCCCGCGCCTGTCGGCAGTACAGCTGTCCCACGCTGCAGCCCAACGTGGTGTCCTTAGAAG
The DNA here is from genome assembly GCA_015067705.1 of Oscillospiraceae bacterium. Lineage (GTDB taxonomy): Bacteria > Bacillota > Clostridia > Oscillospirales > QAMX01 > Allobutyricicoccus. Next base: position 20,474 of record SVLW01000029.1, on the reverse strand, counting down.
AACTGCAGGACGCCAAGGTGCATCCCGAACAGCACAAGAACCTCATCGTCCGCATCTGCGGCCTGTCCGCCTATTTCACCGCGCTGAATCCAACCGTACAGGATGAGATCATCGCCCGCAATCTCTACGCCGTATGAGCGACATGACTGTGACCGGGACGGTCTTTGATATCCAGCATTTTTCCGTCAGCGACGGGCCCGGCATCCGCACCACGGTATTTCTGAAGGGCTGTCCCCTGCGCTGTCTCTGGTGCCACAATCCGGAGTCCTATTCTGCCGCACCGCAGCTCTTCTACTATACCGGCCGGTGTACTGCCTGCGGCCTCTGCGCCGCGGTGTGCCCCAATGGCTGCCACCACATCGAAAACGGCGTGCATCACTTTGATCGCAGCCGCTGCACGGCCTGCGGCCTCTGTGCGGCCCGCTGCCCCAACCAGGCGTTGGCCGCCGCAGGAAAAACCATGACGGTGGAGGAAGTGCTTGCGGAAGTTTTAGAGGATCGTTTTTTCTATGAAAGCTCCGGCGGCGGCATCACCCTGTCCGGCGGAGAGCCCCTCTTCCAGCCCGCGTTCTCCCTGGCACTGGCACAGGCTGCAAAGGAGGCCGGGCTGCACGTTGCCATCGAAACATCCGGACTATGTCAACAAGAACAGCTTCTTAATTATGTAAACTTTGTAGATCTCTTTCTCTTTGACTATAAGGCCACGGGAGATGAGATGCATCGGGCATTCACCGGCGTCACCCAGGCGCAGATCCTGCGGAATCTCGCCGCGCTGGACGAAGCCGGCGCCGCCATCATCCTGCGCTGTCCCATGGTGCCGGGATATAATCTGAATGAAACGCATAGTAACGGTATCATTTCCACCGCAAAATCCCTGAAAAATCTGCGGGAGATCCACCTGGAGCCCTATCACAACATCGGCATCTCCAAGCGGGAGGGCCTGGGCATCACAGAATACACCGACCCCATCACCCCGCCCACGGCCGAAGAATTGAAGCCCATCGCAGAGCTGATTCAAAAGGAAACAGGGCTCCTCACAAAAATTATGTAAACATATATATTGTTTCTTTTATTCCTGTAACTTAAATTCTTGTCAACCCAAACATTGTAAATTAAAATACTGTAAACAAAAAGGAGATGCGATGGCATCTCCTTTTTGTTTACTTCTGAATCAACGCTTCCCATTCCGCCCTTGTAATGGAATAGACCAGCGTAGTGCCGTTTTTCTCGTCGGCATATTCTTTCCGGCGGGTCATGCCTGCGGACTCCGCCGTACGGTAGGAGGGCAGGTTCGTGTACGCCATATAGGAATAGAGGGCGGGATAATCCGTATGGGTGAAGGCCCAGTCCCGGACGGCGCCCGCCGCCTCTCTGGCATAGCCGCGCCGCCAATGAGATTTGTGGATATGATAGCCGATCTCCGGCAGCCATTCGCCGTCAATGGGCTGTAAGGTAATACCGCAGTCGCCGATGAATTCCCCGGTTTCCTTCCGCACAACCGCCCACAGGCCGAAGCCATACTTATCATAGTTTTCGAGGCTCCAGTTGATCCAGCGTGTGACGCCCGCCGCGTCATAGGGTTTGGGGTAATGCTGCATGGCCTCGGGATCCGTGAGGATTTGGGACAGCGCGTCATAGTCCGCCATGGTGTATTCCCGCAGGATCAGGCGTTCCGTTTCTAAAATCAAGTGTAGACTCTCCTTTCCGAAAAATAGGATCAGAAAAGCAAGTTCCCGACGAAGTCCGCCGGGAACTTTTTCGCATTTCAGCGATATTCCTTCATATAGTCGCCGTGGGCCTCGATCATCTCGTCCACCATTGCCTTGATATCGTCGATGGAGAGCTCTGCGGCGGTGTGGGGTTCCAGCATGGCGGCCATGTAGATATCCTCGCGCTTCTGGGTGACGGCGGCGTTGATGGTCAGAAGCTGGGAATTGATGTTGGTCATATTCATGGCGGCCAGCTGCAGGGGCAGACGACCCACATGGGTGGGCGTGATGCCATAGCCGTTCACGAGACAGGGCACCTCCACACAGGCCTCTGCGGGCAGATTATCAATCAGGCCGGTGTTCAGCACGTTTGCGCCGATCTGGTAGGGATTGCCGGTGGTGATGGCCTCCATAATATAGGAGGCATACTCGTGGCCGCGCTCATGAGTGATCTTGCCGTTATTCATGATATTGGCCTTTTCTTCCTTCCATCCCTCGATCTGCGCCACACAGCGGCGGGGATACTCGTCAAGCGGGATGTTGAAACGCTCGATCAGTTCCGGATAGCGGGACTTGATGTAGAAGGGGTTATACTCGGCATTGTGCTCGCTGGACTCGGTGCAGTAATAGCCGAAGTTACGGATATAGTCATAGCGCACCATGTCATAGTGCTTTTCATTGGCGTTCTTCTCGGCGGCGCGGCGGCGGATCTCCGGATAGAGATCGCGGCCCTCCCGGTCGCGGATCTCCAGAAGCCATGCCATGTGGTTGATACCGGCGATGAGCTCCCGTCTGCCCTCCAGTTTATCCTCCATGCCCAGATTCTTCAGAAGATGCTCCGAGCAGACCTGGACACTGTGGCAGAGACCGATGGTTTTCACGCCGGTATAGCGCTGCATATAGCCGGTGAGGATGGACATGGGATTGGTGTAATTGAGGAACCACGCATCCGGGCAGACCTCCTCCATATCCCGGGCAAAGTCCCGCATAACGGGGATCGTGCGCAGGCCGCGCATGATGCCGCCGATGCCCAGAGTATCGGCAATGGTCTGGCGCAGGCCGAACTTCTTGGGGATTTCAAAGTCGATGATGGTGCAGGGATCATAAAAGCCCACCTGAATGGCATTCACCACGAAGTTGGCGCCGCGAAGCGCCTCCTTACGGTTCTCGACGCCGCAATACTTTTTGATCACACAGCGGTCCTCGTTGATATTGTGGTTCATGGCGGAGAGAATGAGATAGCTCTCCTCCAGGCGTTCGGCATCGATATCATAAAGGGCGATCTCGCTGTCCCGCAGGGCAGGCGTACACATACAGTCGCCGATGACGTTTCTGGCAAATACGGTGCTGCCGGCACCCATAAACGTTATTTTCATACGGAATCCTCCATCATATGGTTTCGCATGCACAGTAAACGCGAAACGTATCATTTTCCTGCATCCATTATAGTACCGAATATCCCATGCCGCAAGACCTTTCCCCCGGGGCGGGACAGAATGCGCGCATCTTCCGTCTTTTTTTCGGTATCCGCTTGATGTAGGGAGAAATATCGTGTAGAATAAAGCGATTGATCGTCAGTATTACGGAGGATACCATCATGGCCGAAGCTGCCGCCCTGCCGCTGGGCTCCCGCGCGGAAAAGCGCGCCTTCTACAAGCATACGTTCCGGATCACCGCCCCCATCGCCCTGCAGAATTTCATGGATGCCGCCGTGGGTTCCGCGGACGTGATCATGCTCTCCTTTGTCAGCCAGACGGCGCTGGCCGCCTCTTCTTTGGCGGGTCAGGTGATGTTTGTCATGCAGATGCTGCTCTTCGGCATCTCCTCCGGCGCGTCGGTACTGTCCGCCCAGTATTGGGGCAAGGGCGACCGCAGAGCGGTGGAGCGCGTCATGGGTCTGTCCCTGCGGGTGTCCATCGGCGTGGGTCTGCTCTTTTCCCTAGCCGCGGCATTTGTCCCACAGCTTCTGATGCGGATCTTCACAAATGATGCCGCCCTGATCGCCGCCGGTATCGAATATCTCCGTGCCCTCTCCCCCGCCTATGTGCTGGGTGGCTTCTGCACCGTGTATCTGGCCGTCATGCGCAGCGTGGAGCGCGTGAAGGTCAGCGCTGCCATCCACTGCACCGCCGTCATCATGAACGTGGTCTTGAATGCCTGCTTTATTTTTGGCATCGGGCCCTTCCCGGTTCTGGGCATCACCGGTGTTGCCCTGGCCACCTCCATCACCCGTGCGGTGGAGACCGTGATCTGTCTTGTCGATACCCGTCTCTGCAAAATCGTGCGCCTGCATCTGAAAGACCTGTTTGCAAAGGGCGGCGAATTGATGCGGGACTTCATCCGCTTCTCCGTTCCGGCCGCCGCCAACGATATCATCTGGGGCCTGGCCTTCAGCGTCTATTCCATCATTCTGGGACATTTAAGTTCTGACATCGTGGCCGCCAATTCCGTGGCATCCGTGGTGCGGAATCTGGGCACGGTGGTGTGCTTTGGCATGTCCTCCAGTGCCGCCATCATTCTGGGCAAGGCCATGGGCGATAACCGTCTGGAGGAAGCCCGGGTCTATGGCACGCGCTTTGCCTGGCTCAGTATTCTGACCGCCCTGGCCGGCGGCGTGGTGATCCTGCTCTGCCGCCCGCTGGTACTCCAGTTCATGCACCTCTATGTGACTGTCACCGACGTGGTGCGGGAAGAACTGAACCTGATGCTTTATATCAATGCCTACTATATTCTGGGCCAGTCCGTGAACACCATGCTGATCTGCGGCATTTTCCGTTCCGGCGGCGATGTGAAGTTCGGCCTGATCTGCGACATCTTCGCCATGTGGGGCTATGCGGTCCCCATTGGTCTGCTCTGCGCTTTTGTTTTCAAAATTCCCGAGATGTGGGTCTATTTCGTCCTGTGTCTGGACGAATTTGTGAAGATGCCCGTCATCATCCGGCATTATAAAAAGCGGAGCTGGCTGAAAAACATCACGAAAGACAATATCTGAACCCGGTTTTCATAAGGAGGCCGTTATGGCTGATTCTCTTCTGATTCGTCCCATCGCGCATATCGAAACGGACTTTCAGGACAAGTTCGGTATCCCCCGCCAGAGCGGACGGGTGCCCGCGCTTTCCGGCCGCATTGTGTTCCGGCCGGAATTCCGCAATCCAGACGCCCTGCGGGAGATCGAGAGCTTTTCCCATCTCTGGCTGATCTTTGACTTCTCTATGGCCCACCGGGATACCTGGTCGCCCACGGTGCGTCCGCCCCGACTGGGCGGCAATCGACGGGTGGGCGTGTTCGCCAGCCGTTCTCCCTTCCGTCCCAATCCCCTGGGCCTCTCCTGCGTAAAACTGGAGCGCGTGGAGCATCACGCGGAGGAGGGCGACGTGCTCATCGTCTCCGGCGTGGATCTTCTGGACGGCACGCCGATCTATGATATCAAGCCCTATCTCCCCTTCGCAGACGCCCATCCGGAGGCCGTCGGCGGCTATGCCGACCAGGAGGCCGGACACCGGCTCGACGTAGACTTCCCGGAAGAACTGCTTGCAATGCTGCCGCCCGAGAAGCGGGAGGCCGTCCTCGCCTGTCTTTCAGAGGATCCTCGCCCCAGCTATCAGGACGACCCCGAACGGGTGTACAGTATGCGCTTTGCAGGATATGACGTACATTTCCGGGTGGCGGATGGCCGCGCGACGGTGATCGGCGTGGACTAAACCGCGATTTCCCCATTGACATTTTCCACATTCCCGCATATAATATTTTCATTAGGCAAAAAGCTGTGAAGAGAAGCAGTAGGTTCTGCGGCCGGTATAGAGAGAAGACGGATGGTGCAAGTCTTTCGGTGCGGCGAACCGAACCCGTCTCGGAGCTGTGAAGTTGAAGCGCTGTTAGACTTCGCCGGGTGTTCCCGTTACAGGATATGCGGTGCGAAAGCATCCTGAAAAGTGCGGCAGAAGCCGAACTTAGGTGGTACCGCGGACTATCGTTTAGTTCGCCCTAAGACAATGTCTTAGGGCGTTTTTATTTGTTTCTATACCGAAAGGAGTTATTCATATGAAACTGGAAAAACTGGTAGGCGATCGCTTTAAGGAGCGTCCCTCGGAATGTGTCACCGACAGCCATGCCCTCATGCTGCGCGGCGGCTATATGAAAGGCGTTGCCAGCGGCATTTATTCTTCCTATATGCCCCTGCGCCGCATCACCCGCAAGATCGAGCAGATCATCCGTGAAGAGATGGACGCCATCGACGGACAGGAAGTCCTGTTCCCGGTGGTGCTGCCCGCTTCCCTGTGGGAGGAGTCCGGCCGTTTTGAGAGCGTCGGCAGCGAGCTGATGCGTATCAAGGATCGTAATGACAACGACATGGTGCTGGGTATGACCCACGAAGAGGCCGCCGTGCATCTGGTGCGCGAATATGGCCAGAGCTATACGAAGTACCCCTTCATGATCTATCAGATCCAGACCAAGTTCCGTGACGAAGCCCGTCCCCGCGCCGGTCTCATCCGCGTGCGCGAGTTCACCATGAAGGACGCCTATTCCTTCCATACCTCCCAGGAGGATCTGGAAGCCTATTACGATCTCTGTCACAAGGCATATGAGCGTATTTTTGCCCGTGCGGGCATTCCGGAAGTTATCTCCGTTGCTTCCGATAACGGCATGATGGGCGGCAATCTGTCCCATGAGTTCATGCTGCTGACTCCCATCGGCGAGGACTCCATCGCCGTCTGCGGCGAGTGCGACTATCGCGCCAATATGGAAGCCGCCGAGAGCGTCATCGTGAACACCCGCGACGAGGTCTCCGAGCCCCTTACCAAGGTTTACACCCCCGATATCCACACCATTGAAGACGTCTGCAATTTCCTCCATATGCCGGAAACTAAGAGCTGTAAAGCCGTGGTGTACCAGCGCAACCGCGATGATTCCTACATCGTGCTCTTCCTCCGCGGCGATCTGGAAGCCAACGAGACCAAGCTCCGCAACTATATCGGCGAAGAGATTCATCCCGCTGTCATCACTCCCGAATGCGGCCTGAACGCCGGTTACATCGGTCCGGTGGGCCTGCCCGAGGGCATGACCGTGCTCTTTGACAAGTCCCTCCAGAACACCAATAACCTCTCCTGCGGCGCAAACGAGGAAGAGTACCACTACACCGGTCTTGATCTCGACCGCGATGTGCCGGGCGTGGAGTACTTCGACTTCGCCAAGATCGCCGACGGCGGCATCTGCCCCAAGTGCGGCAAGCCCGCCATCACCGTGTCCCGCGGCATCGAAGTGGGCAACATCTTCCAGCTTGGCACCAAGTACACCAAGTCCATGAACATGACCTATCTGGATCAGGAAGGCAAGACCCACAATCCCATCATGGGCTGCTACGGCATCGGCGTCGGCCGTCTGGCCGCCTCCGTGTGCGAGGTCAGCCACGATGACTACGGTCCCATCTGGCCCATGTCCATTGCTCCGTGGCAGGTGCAGCTGTGCTGCATCCGCAGTGACGATGCAGAGGCCCGTGCCTTTGCTGATGGCCTGTATGCAGAACTGATGACGCGCGGCATCGAGGTCATCTATGATGACCGTAAGGTCAGCGCCGGCGTCATGTTCTCCGATGCAGACCTGTTGGGCGTGCCGGTGCGCGTCACCGTCTCCCCGCGTAATATGAAGGCCGGTGTCTGCGAACTGTCCACCCGCGACAAGAGCGTGGCCGAAAAGCCCACCCTGGAAGAAATCGCCGACCGCACCGAAGCTCTGGTGAAAGAGCTGCTTGCCAAGTGCAACGCATAAGGTGAAATGATAAAACCCCGCTTTGTATCTACAAAGCGGGGTTTTTGCATGATTCTGTACGCTGCTGCAAAACAGTATGGCAGATTCTGTGATATCATCAAAGACAAGGAGGCGATCATATGAACTGGCAAAACGGCATAGCAAACGCCATGGACTATATTGAGGAGCATTTGACAGACACTGTAGAACTCACCGCCATTGCAGCGTGTGTACCTTGCTCTTCCCATGAATTCTGTCGGCTCTTTTCCTTTATCACAGGAATCCCGATTTCGGAGTACATCCGCCGCAGACGACTCACGGAAGCGGGCCGGGAGATTCAGGCAGGTGCGGCGATTCTTGACACAGCGCTGCGCTATGGCTATGAATCTCAGGCGGCCTTCTCCCGGGCATTCCGTAACTGGCATGGCGTCACACCCGCCTCTGCCCGGGAATCGGAGACCATGCTGCGGCCCTTTCCGCGTCTGGACTTCAGGTTGGTATTGATGGATGAAAAAAGCGGGCGAGATACCGCTTATCGCAGCAACATCATCGGCGCAGGACAGGCAGGCTATGGCCTCATCCGGGAAGCGCAAACCGACACGATCCATGAGGTCAATCGTAAATTCTGGGATGAGGGTGCCGCGGAGTATCTGGGTGCCATTTCACTTCCGAAATACGGCGCCTTTATCACAGAAGATCACTGTCAGCTTTTGGGTGATCTCTCCGGACAAAAGATTCTGGAAATCGGCTGCGGCGCGGGTGAATCCCTTGTCTGGCTGAATGGACAGGGAGCCAGAGAACTCTGGGGACTGGATATCTCGCCGGAACAGCTGAAACGGGCAGAGGAAAACCTTCGGAACGCAGGCACATCTGCGAAGCTGATTCTGTCTCCCATGGAGGATGGCTCAGCCCTTCCGCAGAATTATTTCGACTGTGTAGTCTCCATCTACGGCATCGGATGGAGCACGGATCTTCCCCGCACATTCAGGCGCATCCATGACGCGATGAAGCCCAGCGGGACATTTGTGTTCAGCTGGTCGCATCCCATTCATAAGTGCATTGCCATCGAGAATGATCTGCTTCTGTGGAAGAAAAGCTACTTCGACGAGCGGTGGTATCAGGCGGCGACACCTGGCGGTACGCTGTCTTTATCGGATCGTAAGCTGTCTACTTATCTGAACGCGCTGGCGGAGGCCGGATTTATCCTGGAAAAACTGGTGGAGGAATCGGAAGATGCCCTTTTGGCCGCAAATCCCGGTGTATTCTCTGAAAAAGCAAAACAAGTTCCCGCCACGTTCGTTATCAAAGCGCGTAAGTTAGATTATGGTAATTAAATTCCTGTAAACCATTAAATATTATGTTTACTTATTTATTGTAAATATACAGTGTTATGTATACTAAACAAGTAACTAGTGACCCAGCAATACAGATTATCGTAAACCGCAAAAACACCGCCCATCAGAATTATGGTAACCAATTCTGATGGGCGGTGTTTTGTGTTATGTCAACTTAGTCGTAGATCTTTCTTCCCTTTTCATCCTCGATCCAGGAGATGCGGTGGAAGTAGGTGTTGATGCGGTCGCGCCATTCGGCGGCGTGCTCGGTCTGGTGCTGGAAGCGGGCAAGGGCGCGGGCATAGGCCGCAGGCTCCACGAGATCTTCCAGTTCTTCCCAGAGCTTCTGCATCTCTGCCGCTTCCTCCGCGCCCTCGAAGTGGGTGTCATAGATGTGCTGGATAATGGTCTTGCCGGACTTCAGCACGTGGGCATAGGGCATATGATGGAAGAAGAGGAGAAGTTCTTCGGGACAGGTGGCGGGATCGGCATAGAGGGACGCCAGAGGCTCCGGATACTGGGTGGTATAGCCGGTACCACCCGGGGTGCGGTCCACGCCGATGCCCATGTGATTGGCCCGATGATAGGTGCCCCAGCGGTCGTACTCATAGCCCTCCACGTCCGGGCCATAGTGTACGCTGGGCTTGATCATCCATCCAATGCCCAGGGGGCTGGTGTACTTCTCATAGGCCGGCCAGGACATCATGAGGATCCGCATGACGTTTTCCTTCACCTTGGGATCCGTGCCGAAGGTCAGTCCGATCCAGTCCTCGGCAATGCGCTCAGGGCTGAGCGTAGTATCAAAGGCCAGGCGGCCGAAGCCGTAGAGATTGGCGGCGGCCAGGTCATGGCCCGTCCAGTTCTCGTCGTCGCCGGTATTGGTGACGGCCACCATGCCGCAATTACGGTTGCCATAGGCGCGGCCGGACACGATATCCGCCACGGTGTCTGCCTCGGCGCCGGAATAGGTCTTGAAGTCCAGAATGCCGCGGAACATAGGCATGAGATAGCACACATGGCGCTGCTGGCCGGTATATTCCTGGGCGATCTGCACTTCCAGCATGAGGTTGGTGTTCTTCATGCCGCCGAAGAGGGGATGCACAGGCTCCCGCACCTGGAAGTCCATGGGGCCGTTCTTGATCTGCAGGATCACATTCTCGGCGAACTCGCCGTCGTGACCGATGAAGTTATCATAGCCGGAACGGGCGCGATCGGTCTTCTGGTCGCGCCAGTCCTGCTGGCAGTTATAGACGAAGCAGCGCCAGATGATGATGCCGCCATGGGGCGCGGCGAACTCCGCCAGCATATTGGCGCCGTCGGCATGGGTACGGCCATAGGCAAAGGGGCCGGGCTCACCCTCAGAGTCGGCCTTCACCACAAAGCCGCCGAAGTTCGGCACGTTCGTAAACATATCGTCAATGCGCTCTTTCCAGAAAGCACGCACCTGCTCATCGCAGGGATCGGAGGTATCCAGACCGCCCAGACGCTTGGGAGAAGCAAAATTCAGGGAGAGATACAGTTTAATGCCGTAGGCCTCAAAAATCTCGGCGACTTCGATCAAAGGCTTACGGAAGCGCTCTGTGATGAGCTCTGCCGCCACGCCGCGGACATTCACGTTATTGATGCACACCGCGTTGATGCCGATGGAGGCCACCATGCGGGCATAATCCCGGATACGCTGGGTCACGGTCATTTCATTGTCCCGGAAGAAGAAGGAAAGGCCCGAATATCCCCGCTCGATAGAGCCGTCCAGATTGTCCCAGTGATCCAGCATACGGAAGGGATTGGACGGAATGCTCTCGATGGTATAGCGCTTTCTGCCCCGCAGGCGCAGACGCTCCAGCACACGGAACATGCCATAGAGCATACCGCGCTGGCCGCCCGCGATGATGTTGATGCTCTCGGGGCTTGCCTCAATGCGATAGCCTTCCTCACCGAAGTCGCCGGACTGATCCCGGATAAAGAGGATCTGCAGCTCTGCCATGAATGCCGTGCCGTCAAACACCGGCGTCACGCCGTACATGCCCTCACAGGCGAGAATCAGTTCCTGGCCAATGCTCTCCGCAATAGGCCCCATCTCCGGCAGCACCACGCCCACGCTTTTCGGTGCGTCCTTCACCGGCTGGTAATTCAGCCATGCTTTTGTATAAGTCATAGTGATACTCCTTCTATATCTATTTTATTTCCAAGTTAAATACCAGTAAATTGCGATTTCTTCAGACCAGGGCTTTTCAAAGCCACGGTACAGCATCGTATTCACGCCGCCAATAGAAAACCCACATTTTCGATAAAAACGACAGGCCAGAACATTAGTGTCCTGCGTTTCCAGCGCCAATCCGCAAAGATACTGTTCCTCTGCCCATTGTTTTGCTCGCTCTATGAGCGCAGACCCAACGCCTTGTCCCCGCGCCGAAGCTGCCACACAAATATCCTCGATAAAGGCATACCGATTCCAATCCTTCCGCAGCACAATCTGCCCAACAATCTTCTTTTCCCGGTATGCCAAAAAAATCACATGATCCTCAGAATCCAGGTAAGTTTCTCTCTCCCAATCATCATTGGGATATTGCTTTGGAACAGATGATGACCAAAGGTCTTCCATATACTGCCACTGTCTATTTTCATAGGTAGGGCAGACTCTGCCAATCATCAAAAACGGCTCATTTGCTCGATTGACATCCGACCAGAGATCGGCAGTACAGGTTTCAATTTTTAACAAATTTATGCTCATACTCTTTTTCAGATCAAACTCTATTCAACTTCATCATACGCCAAAATCCCGGCCCGCGCAATAGGCGGTTTCCAAATGCCGGGGCAGCAGTATCTCCCGCTGAGATTCATTCCAATGGGTGATGCCGTCCAGTACCAGCATCTGCTTCTGCTCCGCGCGCTCCCGGATGCGGTCGCCCAGCATGACGGTTTCCATGGCCTGCAATTCTCCGGTCTCCTCGAGTGCATCCAGCGTCTTACCGGCGCAGGCAATACAGAGCGCCTTCTTTAGTTTTTTCATGGTAGGCTCCGGCGTATAGGCATAACCCGTCGTCCACACCCGGTCGAACCATCCCACCAGTTTCGCGGGTGCCTCTGTCCAAAACACCGGATATATAAACACAATGCCCTCGCACCACTCGATTTTCTCCTGCTCCGCAGCCACATCCAACGCCAGAGGCAGATCCGCCCGATAAAAGGTTTCCCGCAAATATTCTTCCTCGGTCAGATCTGTACGGAAATCCATGGCATAGAGATCGGAAATCCGCACCTCATGTCCCCCGTCCCGGAGTCCTGCAGTAAAGCGTTCCAACACCTGATGGGTAAAACTCTCCGCATGGGGATGGCAATAGACCACAAAAACCTTCATCTGCCTGCCTCCATTCCGTAACAGCGTGCACCCGCCGGCAACTGCATCTCGCCGGTGAAGCGATACACCGTCTGGCTGAGCACGGCTGCGCCACGGTTTACATAACATTCCACAATGTTGTCATTCACTAGTACTTCCAGCACCTCATCACCCTCCGCGGCGGGTGAGGAAACCAGCGGTTTTTCGGTCTCGATCCCGGGGCAGCAGACGCAGCGGTCGGCCACGATACTGCCATTTTCCCGGAAGATACGGAATCCGCCGATCACGGCGGTCTCGCCTTCCGAAAGGCACAGCGTGTAAAGCCGGGGTTCTCCGCCGGAATAAGGTGCATCCGCCGGGATTTCCCGCGTAAATGCCTCGCGCACATCAGGATGCAGCGGATAGCACACGCGTCCGTCCCGCACTTCCACCAGACGCGGTGCCGTCATCATGCCCCGCCACGGCACTTCCGCATCCACCACCGCCGGCATCCGCATCCAGCCGATCATCATGCGCCGTCCCTCCCGATCGAGACAAGTCTGGGGCGCATAAAGATCCCAGCCATAGTCAATTCGGGAAAGCGACTGCGGCGGCGTCATCTTGGCATTCTCCTCGTCAAACTCCACGACCGCACAGGCCGCCTGATAGGCAGGCGCACCGTCGATCTCCATTGCCATAGGCGACAGATGCACCACCCAGGATCCCCCTACCCGGAAGAGATCGGGACACTCCCACATCCTGCCAAGGGTATCATTCGGCGCGGTACAGCAGTTCTGATATTCCCAGGTATCACCGTCCGTACTGCAATAAAAGAGCAGCCGCCCGCGTCCCTCATAGGTGGTGCCCAGCACCATATGATACACACCTTGCTCATCCCGCCAAACCTTGGGATCGCGGGTATTGCGGCGGTCGCCGATAGCGGCATCCAAAATGGTTGGCACCACAACGCGCTTCTTTGTATTATCAAACCGTATGCCGTCGGGACTTACCAGCATCAACTGGCTGGGCTCATACTGGCCATTCACGTGACGATGGATGTCCTCCGGATTCAATACTTCATACCGGACACCGGTGTAATAAAGCACCAATTCTCCGTCCCGCTCGATGGCGCTTCCGGAGAAACAGCCGTTCTGATCGGCATAGACACTGGGATAAAGCGCGATGCGCTGATGTTCCCAGGTGAGAAGATCCCGGCTCACGGCATGGCCCCAGTGCATGGTGCCCCAACGAGGCTCATAGGGGAAGTACTGATAGAAAAGATGATACTGCCCACGGTAATAAATCATACCGTTTGGGTCATTGATCCAGTTGCCGGGGGCGCGAAGATGCAGCAGATTTTTCATAAGCTATCCTTTCTAATCCGCACAAACCAGTGCGTGTCGTCCTCGTGGTGGAGATAGCCGCCGTTTTTCTCCATGACGCGGCGGGAGGCGGGATTACTTTTCATCACCCGCAAATAATATTCCTCCTCCGGCACAATGGCGGCAGCTTCCTTTAAGAGCAGACGGAGACCCGCCGTGGCATAACCCATACCGCGGTATCCCTCCCGGATGCTGTAGCCAATGTGGCCGGAGCCCTCCACCAGGGACGGACAGAGATAATGCCGCAGACGGAACCATCCCACTACCACATCGTCGTCCCAGAGGAAATAGTGGGTGTCCGGCACATGCCCCTCCGGGAGATCCAGCCCCAGAGAGCGATTGATCATCACCTGCAGCGCCCGCTCCGCAAAGTTCTCTCTCGGGCAGCCGTAATATTCATTGGTAAAGCCGTTTTCATTGGGCGAAACGGTTACGATATAGTCATAAAGCGCCGCTTCGTCAGCAAGCGTCACTTTCTTCAGTTTCAGCATCGATTGCTCCCTCCCATTCTTCCAAGTCATCGGGAAAGCACCGCAGCGCATCCCGCAGGGCGGTGTCCTCCGCGAGGACATTATAGATCCCGTCCTCCGACAGCACCCCGCGCTTCAGATCCCGGGGCAAAAGCCCGGCCTCGTCGGCCTCATAATCCGCCCGCCACAGGGGACTCTCATACCACGCGGTCAGTTCCCGCAGGGCATCCTGCTCCGTCCGGTAGGCATCCAGTGCCTGCCGCAGCGCGGCCTGCGCCGCGGAGATGCGACAGAGGTGTTCTTCCATATGCTGGATGCGTGCGATTTGATCCTTCTCCACAAACGTCCCCTCCGAGCATTGTTTTTTCCAGTATGCCATTTTTTGGCGTAATTTGCAAGAGCGCACCGTCGCTTCTCCAAGAAAAAAAGACCCCCGATGCTAATCGGAGGTCTTTTGATACGCGATTTACTTTTTCGCCAGGGCAGCTTCTCTCTGGGCTTTGGTTTTGATGGTGGCTGCGTAGATACTGTTGAAGATACCCAGGACGGCGGAGACCATGAAGAGGGTCTCGATGCCCAGTGCCTCCCAGATCCAGCCGCCGAAGAGCGCGATGAAAATGGTGATGACGTGGTTGATGGAAACGCCGGTGGAGATGGTGGCCTTCACTTCCTCCTGGCTGTCGGAGAGCTCCTGCACATAGACATTGGAGGCCATGGATGCCAGAGAGATGATGGCGTCCATCACATAGTTCACACAGCAGACGATGAATGCCACGTCCATGGAGAACATCCGATGGGCAAAACCATAGAAGAGACACACGACCACGAGGATCAGCGTATCCGCCACCATGACTTTCTTATAGCCCACCTTATCGATGATACGGCCGATCACCGGGGACAGCAGGAAACCGGCAATGGCGGACACAGCGAAGAGGGCGCTGATCATGGCGGCATTGGCGCCATAGAACAGGATCAGCACATAGGGGCCAAAGGTCAAAAACACCTGCTTGCGGGCACCGTAGAACATCTCCAGCATATAGTACTTGGTGTACTTCTTGTGGAAATAGAAGCGGCGCTTGGTGGAGTCGGTCTCGCTTTTGCCGGTGATGCGCATGGTGAAGGCGGCACTGATGCCGGCGAGAATGGCGGCCACGGCGAAGAACATGGTATAGGGCTGGTCGCCGGTAATCAGCGAGAAGGCCAGCACGATGACGAAATAGCCCACCAGCGTACCGATCTGTGAGACCGAGTTCTGGAGACCCAGGGCGGCGCCGCCCCGGCCGGGCTTTGCATACTGCAAAGAGAGGGTACTCTTCATACCGATCTGGATGTGCTCACCCAGGGAATACATGCAGATAGCCAGCGTCGCCAGCACCTTCGTGGGCGGCAGCACGGCGTGCATGGCCATACCGATCAGCATGATGACCGCGCCGATCTTATAGAGGGATTCGGCGGACAGCATATAGAATGCCGCCAGAATGAAAATCAGGGCAATGCCGGGCAGTTCGCGGAAAAATTCCGTCACGCCGCGATCCGCTTCGCCCATCATAACCACTTCGGCCAGGAAATTGTCCAGCATGCCTTTATAAAGGCCATAGGACAGACCGGTGATCAAAATGGAGAGCAGGAACACGCGGAATTTGGAGTTTTCCTGGAACGTAGACTTCAACGCTTTGAACTTATCCATGGTTTCTCCTCTTTCTGTGATACTGGCCCGCTCTTTCCCGCGGGCCGCATTCTTTCCCTATTATAGCGGGTTTCTCCCGTCTTCGTCAATACGCTTCCCTTCCACAAAATAGACGAATTTCCCACAAAAACCGCCCTCTCTATTTAGGCAGTCCCAAACAAGAAACCATAGCCCGTAAAAAGGATCTTTTCGCCGGTATCATCGTTCTTTTCTCTTGCGGTACAAAAAAGTAGCGCTGCGAGAAAACGCCTCGATCCCGGCGAAAATCTCTCTTTTTTCGGCGCTGACGCGTTTTTGCCCATAAGCATTCGCTTATGGGCAAAAATCTGTGTTTTCTTGTTTGGAACTGCCTTTCCAGAGAGGGCGGTCTATCAGACCTTGGAGGAATTGGTCTCGTATTTACTGCCGGATCGCGATGATTTCATACTGTCCGGCCGTGAGGGACAGCTCTGTGCCCTCTGCCGGAGCGCCGTTTACGGTGGCAAGACACTGACCTGCCGGCAGGCGGAAGCCGGCCTCGGCGTCAAAGGGCACAGTGACGCGATAGATCATCCGGTCGCCCTCCCGCTGCCAGCTGCTCTCCCAGCGTCCGGCGGCGGAATCGTAATGCGCCGTCACATAGTCGAAGCGGGCGTCGGTCTCCGGTCTCAGTTCTGCGCGCTTCCAGCCATAGCCGTCCTCGGCAAAGTTGAGACCCGCCATAGAGCGGTACATCCAGCCCAGCACCGCACCATAGGAATAATGGTTCATGGAGTTCATGCCGGTGTCGCTGATGCTGCCGTCCGGCAGTACGCTGTCCCAGCGCTCCCAGATGGTGGTGGCACCCATATTGACCTCATAGAGCCAACTGGGGAAATCTTCGTTCAGAAGCAGGGTATGTGCATATTCGGACAGGCCGTGGCGGGACAGCACATCGCAGAGCATACTGGTGCCCACAAAGCCGGTGTCCAGATGGATGTGTCTGGCGTCCAGACGCGCCTTCAGATCCCGCACCATGCGCTCCCGGTATTCTTCCGGCGCCAGGCCAAACTGCAGGGCAATGGCGTGGGCGGTCTGAGTGGGCATGGCGAGACGGCCGGTGGCGGTGTAATACTCCGCCCGGAAAGCCTCACGGATCTTCTCTGCCAGCTCGGCGTAATGCGCGGCCTCGGCCTCATGACCCAGCACCCGTGCAGCTCTGGCAGTCAGGTCGGCCGAACGGTAGTAATAAGCGGTGGCCACATAGACATTGTCCGTACCGCCCAGGCGGTCGTCCTCCGTGGAACCGGGATTGTCCAGCGCCAGCCAGTCGCCGAAGTGGAAGCCGCAGCTCCAGAGATATCCGCCGCCGCAGTTCTCCTGAATCTGCCGCCCGATATAGTCCACCCATCCGCACATCATGGGGAAGGCCTCCTCCAGAAGGGTGGGGTCGCCATAATACTGATACACGGTCCAGGGAATGATGGTGGCTGCGTCGCCCCAGGCGCAGGAGCCGTGGCCCAGTGCCGGGTCGGACACGATATCCTCCACCCGCTTGCCCGCGGCCCGATGGCGGGCGATCAGCACATCCGGCACCACATAAGGGATGGAGCCGGAGAGATCCTGCTGTTCAAGGCTCATATCATAGAGATACTTGCGATAGAATGCTGCCGTGTCCATATTATAGGCAGCGGTGGAGGCAAACACCTCCGCATCACCGGTCCAGCCCATGCGCTCGTCGCGCTGGGGGCAGTCGGTGGGCACATCCAGGAAGTTGCCCTTCTGGCTCCACACCGCATTCTGAATCAGTCGATTCACCTTATCGTGGGAAGTCTCAATGGATGCCGTGCTGTCCAGCGCGGAATACACCGCATAGGCAGTGAATTTAGCAGCGCAGATCTCCTCCTCCGTCATGCCGGTGATCCGCACATAGCGGAAGCCGTAGAAGGTGAAGAAGGGGCGCACATGACGGGCCTTGCCGTCGGAAATGTAAGTATAGGCAGCCAGCGCCGTGCGGAGATTGCCGTTATAGAAGCAGTCGTTCTGTAATAACTCGCCGTAGTCGAAATGGATCTCCCGTCCGGCGGGCAGATCCGCGTCAAACTCCACCCAGCCGGTGATCTCCTGGCCGAAGTCCAGCACCAGCTCCCCTGCCGGGGTGTGGAGCAGCCGATATTCCGGGAAGGCCTCCTGCCGGATCACCGGCAGACTGAGTCTGGCGCGCAGCGCGCCCGCAGGTGCCGCGGCCGGAATCGCCGGGACAGGCTCCCCGGGCAGCGTGCCGGGGGCATAGGTCTCCCCGTCATAGATACTGCTTTCCAGGATCGGCGCATGGGTACACTGCCAGCTCTCGTCCGTAGCGATCACGTCCTCCGTGCCATCCTCGTACAGCACCCGCAGCTCGGCAATGAGCTGCATGGTATCGCCGTAGATCTTCTCGGAGAAGTCGCCGAAGCAGAAGCGTCCGTGATACCATCCGCGGCCCAGCATGACAGACAGCTCACTCTGCTCCGAAAGCAGCGCCGTCACGTCATAGGTCTGGTACTGGACATGATGCTGATAACTGGTGAAGAAGGGGGCCAGGAACTCCTCACCCACCTTTTCACCGCCCAAATAGGCCTCGTATAAGCCCAGGCCGCAGAGATACAGCCGGGCGGAAGCGACGGGTTTCGTCGTCCGGAAGGACTTGGTAAAAACAGGATGTTCCGAGAAGGGCGCGCAGATCCACTGTCCGGCCCATGCCTCGTCCTGCTTCCCGGTCTCAAACCATGCCGGCTCGGACACGCCCCGGTCGCCGTCATCGGCCACCGCCTCCACCTCCCAGTAATACCGGGTGCGGGGCAAAAGCGTCAGTTCCGGCCGGAAAGCCAGGGAGGAAATGTCCTCCCGCAATCCGCTGTCATAGACCAGGTCCTGCATGGCGGCATCCCGCGCCACGCGGATGCGGGCCGCCTGCTGGCGTTTTCCGGTGGACTCCGCCACCACATAAGAAAAGACAGGGGCATCCATCGCAAAGCCCAGGGGATTCGTCACATGATTGGTTTTCAGTTTTTCGATTCTCATACGATCACCTGCAATCGTCTTTATTCTGCGCTGGGTCTCGGCGTGGGCAGAGGACGGCGCTTGGCGGTATATTCCAGCACGTCAATGCGGATCACGCAGACCACGTGCACCAATGCCTCGTTGAACTCAAAATGCTTACCGGTCTGGGTATCCATCAGCTGGGTCATGGCGGCCATCTTCTCTGCCGGATCGTCCAGGATCACGGCGCGGCCGCGGCCCATCAGGGAGGAATACGTCATGCCGTAGCGGCAGGCCACATCCCCCTCAAAGGGTTCGACATCGCATTCCATTTCAAAGAACACCTTGGGATTCGCCCGCATCACGTCGATCTTTCTGCCCTGGGTGGCACCATGGAGATAAAGCTTTAAGGTGCCGTCCTCATCCATGGTGAAGCCATAGTTCATGGGCACCACATAGGGCTCGTCACCGTCCACCAGACCCAGATGCACCACCTTGGAGCGTTCCAGAATCCCGCGGATCTCCTCGAGATCCGTCACTTCCCGTTCCCGTCTCGTCATACCTCTCATTGTGTGTTTCTCCTATCTATTTACTCGATATTTTTCATTTCCTGTCCCCCATGCGCGCAGAGTTTTCTGCGTCATCGCGTTTCACCAGATAAAGGGGAGCAGGCGATATTTTACTTTTTTCTGATACGCCGTATACCCCGGAAGTTCCTCCTGCAAAAGACGCTCCTCATCCCGGATCCGACAGACGATCAGCACCGGATAGCAGAGGAACAGGAGGAACGCATAGAAAGACCCCAGAATAAGCGGCATGGACAAAAACAGAAGAAGTGTCGCGCTGTACATGGGATGGCGCACGATGCCATAAAGACCGGTATCGATCACCTGCTGGTTTTCCTGTACTTCGATTGTGCGGGAGAGCCATGTGTTTTCCCGCAGTACTTCGGCATAAAGCCCATAGGCCGCAAAGAACGCAACCACCGCCGCGATTACAACGCCCCGCGGCAGCGCGGACCAGCCGAAGCGAAAATCCAGTCCCGCTGTTATAAAGCCCAGGAGAAACATCAATCCGCTGAGCTTCACCACCAGGTTCTGCTCCCTGCGGGATTCCCTGGCCTGTAAGCGGCTTCGAAGCAGTGCAGGGTTCTTCCGCATCATAAGCAGTCCTGCGCCAAACATGGGCAGAAACAGCACGCCCATCAGGAGCCATCCACCGGGATAGTGCAGCGTCCCCGCCGGTAGGAACAGCAGCACGCCCACCAACAGGACACCCAGAAAGAATTTCCCGATTGCCTGCAGAAATAAAGATCGTGTCATTCAGCACCTCCGGAGGTTATCCCCGTTTCGACAACAAGCATACCGTCTCGTCAGTAATGCCTTTAGGTGGGATATCCACCGCAAGAATTCGTTATGTTAAATTTGTCATATTAAACTTTTTTTCATATATCCGCATGTGAAAGGGAAAAAATTAAATTTTTGAGTTCCGGTATGAACAAAACCAAATGTCTCATACCACTTTCTCAATACCTGATTTTCCTCCACAATGCCAATATTCATTGTTTTGCATCCCAATTCTTTTGCAACATCAAAAGCATGTTTCAAAAGCGCTGCCCCTATCTTTTGATGTCTACGCGAAGGGATTACACATAAATTATTCAACTCACATTCGTTGTTTTCTTGTAATAGCAAAGAATAGTACCCCACGATAGTGTCCTTATCGAAAAATGCATACATGGGTCTGTGTTCCCCTAAAAAATGCCACTTTAATCTATCTTCTGTTGTTGCAAATGCGGTAAATCTTGGTGCATTCTCAATAGTAAAACCAAAATCATTTGCAACTGTAATAA
>SVLW01000002.1 GCA_015067705.1 Oscillospiraceae bacterium | reverse complement strand
GTGATTTCAAAAGGAGGTTTCTTGTTTCTCATACGTTTCTCCACACAAATAACCTTCTTACATGATACCACAATTTCGTGCATCTATCAACACATCGCTCATTTCATCACTCAAAGAAATCATATCCTTCAATCTTAAAGATTTTTCGCTTGACAAATTTGGTTGGTAGTTATAGACTATAGATGGTTGGTAACCACAAACCATGAATTGGAGGAATAGATACGATGGAAAACCTGAGACTTTGTGAAAGTGATTATCACTTTATGACTGTAATTTGGGATCACGAGCCCCTTCATTCCCGTGAATTGGTGGAACTTTGTGCATCGGAATTAGGATGGAAAAAGCCTACCACTTATACAACTCTAAAAAAACTTTGTGAGAAGGGCTTTGCACAGAATATAGATACGGTGGTTTCCTCTCTCGTTCCGCGAGAAAAGGTACAGACCTATGCAAGCGAACATTTTGTGGAGCACACATTCCGCGGTTCGTTACCTGGGTTTTTAGCGGCTTTTCTTGGTGGGAAAACTATTACCGAGGAAGAGGCTGCAGAATTGAAGTGCCTCATTGACGCACACAGGGAGGATTAACGTGGAATCTTTATTTATCAAGATTCTGAAAATGAGTCTGACAGGCAGTATCGTAATTCTTGTAGTACTGTTGATTCGATTGCTTTTGCGTCGTGCCCCCAGAAAATATTCCTATTTCCTTTGGAGTGTGGTAGGGTTTCGATTGGCCTGTCCCGTCTCTTTTCAGTCTGCATTCAGTCTGTTTCGAATACAACCATTTCGAAGCTCCAAAGTTTCTTTAGATCCTGCAGAGGTTTTTACCAATGTACCGCAAGATGTCACATGGATGACAGAACCGGAGATTATCACAGATGTTCAGATGCCGGAACAGATGATTCCGGATGCTTTACCGCTCACACCGCCGACATCTGATATAGACCCTACGCAGCTGTTTCTCACGATTGGCATGGTTTTGTGGTGTGCAGGGATAGCGGTGCTGCTGGTATACGGCCTGATTCATCTCTGGAAGCTGCGCCACGGACTTGTGAAAGCCGTTCGACTGGAAAAGAACATTTTTCAGTCTGAGTCAGTACGTTCTCCTTTTATTCTTGGTCTTTTCCGTCCCCGCATTTATTTGCCATATCATTTGGACGAGAAAACAATGCACTATGTACTCTCACATGAGCAAACGCATTTACATAGAGGGGATCATATCGTGAAGCCTCTCAGTTTTATATTACTGACCTTGCATTGGTTCAATCCATTATGTTGGTTGGCATTTTATCTAATGAGCCGGGATATGGAAATGAGCTGTGATGAGTCTGTGCTTCGTCAGGAGGGTAGCAGTGTGCGGGAATACAGTGCATCTCTGCTTTCTGTCGCGACAGGTTATCGATTTTCTTCATTTAGTCCGTTAGCTTTTGGTGAAACCGGAGTACGCAGTCGTATTCAAAATATCCTGCGCTGGCGGAAACCGGCTCTATGGCTTACAGTAACCGCTTTCGTACTGAGCATCACGGCGGTAGTTGCCTGTGCTGCAGATCCCAGTACGGCACAGACGGAATTCATACCGCCGGAGGAAACTGATACGCTCGTGATCTATGACACGCCATACTTGACAGATGTTCTCACAAAGGCAGTCGTTCTGTTTCAGGAGATGTATCCGGAGGTAACGATCGAGTTCCGCGAATTCGATTTCGAAGGAGAATATGATTTTACCGCCTATCAAGAACGGTTGTCAGCAGAACTGGAAGCCGGACAAGGGCCGGATATTATTCTGGAAAGAGATTTTATTGACATCAGCGAATACAAGCATATGGAATCAGGACTATATGCCGATTTGGAGCCGTTTTTTCAGTGGGATACGAGCTTTCAGATCGCAGATTATCATGAAATTGTACTAGATGCCGGATTCTATCAGGGAAAACGCTATACGGTACCGCTTTCTTTTGTCAGCTCACATTGGTTGACAACACAGGAAATTCTGCAGGAAGAAAACATTGATGTAGAACACGATTTGCAGAATTACAGCACAGCAATGGATTTTTTGTCAGACTATCGGCAAGAACATCCGGAAAAACGTTTATTTTATAACATCTATGCCGGTCGTTTCTTTCAGGAAGTGTTCCCCTGGTGTGGATTACCTCTGACGAATCTGGAAGAAGGACAAATCGTACTGAATGCAGAAAAGTTGCATGACCTGGTAGATGACTATCAGGATGTCTTCTACCCGGATTCCATCGAGAATATGCCGTCCGAAATCCCCAATTACGGATTTGGTCTTTTGAACCGAGAGACGATTTTTCAGCAGCAAGGCACCCTTCGCGGTATGCTGCAAGCTTATTCTGCCTTGAAAACGACGGAGACTCCCGTTCTGATCAATCTCCCAGGTTACGACGGAAAGGTCACAGGAAGCCCAAATCTGCGCGCCTATATCCGCGCAGAAAGCCCCAACCAACTCAATGCATATCGTTTCTTAAAAATCCTGCTGTCTGAGGAGATCCAGTCAGACATGTATACAGTTGGTATCGAACTGCCTGTTCTGCGGAGTGCGATGTATGAGAAAACAGAGAAGATCTTGCGTACTGCATGCGTGCGCGACGGAATGACCGAATATGGTTTTGTAAAATTCAGCCCGGTATCACAGGGGGAAGTCAACACAATCATCGACACCATTTATGAAGTAGATGCCTGTGTCATGGAGCCTGCAGTGATTGATTACTTTATTGCCATGATCCCGTATCTAAGCGGTGATGCTGATTTTGAAAACTGTCTTTCAGACTTCCGCAGGCACTTCACGCTCCAATGAGAGGAATAAACCGGCAATCACAGGACCGTATATTCTGTGATGCGCTCAGAAAAGAGAGGGAACGATCATGTCTATGACCAGAAAAATCATTTCATTGTTACTTGTGATTCTGCTATTGCCTCTTGTTGCTTGTGATACGCAGGAAGAACCCTTCGTCATGCCGCAGGAAACAGACACGCTGGTGATTTATGATACACCCTTTTTGACCGAGTCCTTACTCAAAGCAATCACTCTGTTTCGCGCGCAGTATCCGGAAGTATCCGTAGAGTTTCGTCGATTTGATTCTGTAAACAATGGTGATATCACCGCTTATCACACGATGCTCTATGCCGAATTGGCTGCAGGGCAAGGGCCGGATATCATTCTGGAAAGTGATACATTCACATTCAATATCGGTTCTTTCAAGAGAATGGAATCCGGAGTTTATGCAGATTTAGAACCGTTTTTCCAACACGATGAAAACTTCCAGATGTCAGACTATCACGAAATTGTACTGGACGCAGGTGTTTTCCAGGGAAAGCGCTATGCGGTACCGCTTTCCTTCGTTAGCTCTTATTGGCTGACTACGCAGGAGATTCTGGAGGAAGAAGGGATTACAATCGAAGAAGATCTGCAAGATTACACTTCGCTCATGAATCTTCTGCAGGATTATCGGCAGAGCAATCCAGAGAAACGCTTGTTTTATAACATATATGCCAGACAATTTTTAAATGATATGTTCCCTTGGAATGGTTTGCCGCTGGTAAATATCGAAGAGAAACAGGTCTCAGTGGATCCCGATAAGCTTCATTATGTGATAGATACTTATCGAGATGTTTTCTATGTAGAATCCATCGTGAACGCGCCATCTGTGATCCCTAATTACGGATTTGGCCTTTTGAACCGAGAAACGATTTTTCAGCAGCAAGGCACCCTTCGCGATATGATGCAAGCTTATTCTGCCTTGAAAACGACGGAGACTCCCATCCTGGTAAATATCCCAAGCTTTGATGGAAAAGTGATCGGAAGCCCAAATCTACTGGCTTATATACGCGAAAACAGCCCAAATCAGCTCAATGCATATCGTTTCTTAAAAATCATGCTGTCTGAGGAGTTCCAGTCAGACATGTATGCAGATGGTATCGAACTGCCTGTTCTGCGTAATGCGATGTATGAGAAAACCGAGAAAATCTTGAGTACTGCATGCGTTCGCGGCGGAATGACCGAATACGGTATGCTGGAATTCAGTTCGGTATCATTGGAAGAAGTTAACACGATCATCGATACTATTTATGAAGTGGATGCCTGTGTCATCGAACCTGCAATTACCGATTTGTTTGTAGCCATGCTCCCCTATATCACGAGGGAGAAAGACTTTGAAGACTGTTATACAGATCTGACCAACCAACTCACATTGCTGCTCAACGAATAATTCTCGTGACACGCTTGAAAACCACATACTGAATACGACAAGGGAAAGGCAGGTGATGCGTTATCAATACGAAATGGAAACGGCGAGAGGCCGGTACAGGTGTTTTATTTCTTTTGCCGTCTTTAGCGGGATTTCTGCTATTCTCTTTGATCCCATTTTTGATCATGATCGGTCAGTCCTTTACCCAAGGTGTGGGAAAAGTCCGTTTTGTTGGTATCCAGAATTATATAGACCTTTTACAGAATGATGTTTTTCTGCTTGCTGCAAAAAACACGTTACGTTTTGAAGCGATCTGCGTTCCGTTGATTTGTGTATTGTCCTTTTTACTGGCTCTGGGGCTATTCAAAATGCCTTACTTTGCCCTTCGCGCTGCCATCATCCTACCTCTTGTTGTACCGGTAGCCTCAGTTTCTATGGTATTTAATATCCTCTTGGCAGATGGTGGAATGGTACAACGATTATTATCTCTTATGGGTGTTCAGGAGCTCAACATTCTAAAATCACCCGCTGCCTTTTACGCGTTGGTAGTATTTTATCTCTGGAAGAATCTGGGTTATACTGTGATTTTATTCCTTGCAGGACTAAACGCAATCCCAAAGGAATATCCACAGGCTGCCAGCCTTGATGGTGCGAATAGTATACAGATCCTTCGATATATCACCCTCCCGTGTATTTTGCCCACAGCATTTATGGTATTTATCATTGCCATTATTCGCTCATTCAGCAGTTTCCGCGAAGCCTATCTTCTAGCAGGAAACTATCCCCATACCAGCATCTACATGCTGCAGCATTTTATGCAGAATAATTTTGCCTCGCTGAACTATCAGCGATTATCTGTGGCAGCGTTACTGGTGTTTTTCGTAATTTTCTTGTTAGTATGGGTTTTGTTCGCCCTACGCAACAGAATGGAGGAATAAGCGTGTTTCATCAGAAGATCAAAAAGTTTATGATACATACGCTCATTCTGATCCCCCTGCTCTTCATGGCATTTTGCTCAGTCTTTCCGCTTATCTACCTGCTTTCCAACACCTTTATGGGTACGGCAGAGATCAGTCGATACTATGGGGAGATTGCAAACGGTAATGCGGTATTTCATATCATTCCGGATAAGATCTCTCTTTCCGGCTATTACGCCGTGTTTTTAGAGCGACCGGATTACCTCATGAAATTTTGGAATTCACTCACGATTTCTGTCTTGATCGTTGCAGGACAAATGCTTGTATCCTGTATGGCAGGTTATGCGTTTGCAAAATTCCGGTTCCCTTTCCGGAACAGTCTTTTCTTTCTCTATATCGTTTTCATGATGCTGCCATTTATTGTAACACTGGTACCAAACGAAATGGTGATTCGAAAGCTAGGACTCATTGATACCACGGCCGCACTGGTTTTGCCAGGTGTGTTTGCACCTTTTGGTGCATTTCTGATGCGACAGGTAATCGCCGGCGTCTCTGATGCAATGATAGACGCTGGACGATTGGATGGAGCCAGCCAGATACGGGTTCTGTTTCAGATTGTGCTGCCTCAATGCAAAAGCGGCATCGCCAGTGTTGCACTGCTCACGTTTATTGACAGTTGGAACATGGTGGAACAACCGCTTGTGTTCCTAAAAAGCTCTCAGAAATATCCTTTGTCCGTGTTTTTGAATGCTGTCAGTTATCAAAGATTGGATCTTGCTTTTGTCTGTGGTGTTTTGGTTATTATCCCTGTACTCTTACTTTACTTTTTCTTTAAGGAAGAATTGGTTCAAGGTATCGAGTATATGGGATTACACTGAATTTCGTTTAGGAGGGAGGGCTACCTATCACTAAGTATCAAAAAAGAATCGGGCAACTTACCATCTGTTTCCTTGTACTCATGCTTCTCTGTACCTTCGTATCCAGAAGTATCTATCACGCTTCACTTCCTGTGGTAAACGTTCAAACAACAGAACGCAGCAATATTGTGCACCGGATGAGTACGATCGGTGTTGCAGAATACCAGGATATGCAAGAGGTATCCTCCATCGGTACATGGAAGATTGCGGAACTTATGTGTGAAGAAGGTGATAGTGTTTTGCCGGGTGCACCACTTTTCCGCGTGGATCTGGACCAGTATCATCTGCAAAAATACCAGTTGGAGCGCCAGATGAACTCCATTGATCGTCAACTGGCGTTCTTGAAAAAAGATACAGTTTTGCAAGCTCCGTTTTCTGGGACCTTATGCAACGTGAAAGTCTTGGAAAAAGGTATTCGGGTAACAAAAGGAGAGGAACTCGCAAGACTCCAGGATCGATCTATCGTGTTGGTTACTCTACCCTTTGATATACAGGATCGGGAGCTTCTGACGATTAGTACCACATTGGACGTTTCTGTATCAGATGCCGCAGAGACATTTATTGGTGAACTATATGCAATTTCCGACGAAGTGGCAGTAATAGATAACATAGAATGCTTTTTAGTTACCATAATGATTGACAACCCAGGTACGCTTACTGCTGGTATGACCGCTACAGCTGCATTTCACGCAAGTGAAAACTCGATTTCTTCTGTTACGTCCGGAACGCTGGAATATATTCAAGATGAAGTCTTATGCGCGCCCTATACCGGTGCAGTTTCAGCACACGCATTAGAAGAAGGAGGCATTGTAACCGAGGGCGATATTCTGTTGCTGGGCGATCAAAACGGTATAGATTTCCTCTATGACCGCAAAATTCTTTCTATGCAATTGGACATCTTGCAGAAAGAGTATCCTGCGGATGGAATTGTGCGCGCGGAAATAGCAGGAAAAATTGAGACTGTAAGCGCAAAAGAAGGGAAAACATATTATCCCGCAGATACGCTGGCGACTATCATCCCAAACGACACATACCCAACCATTATCTGGTATCTGCCTGCAGAAGAAGCAAAGCATTTTAATAGTGAAGGTACAGTCTCATTCTCCTATATTGAAAACGGAACCGCAAAGGAACGCAATGTGCAGCTTCCTATTTCCATCAAATTCTGGGATAGTGAACAGCAGCAATATCGGTTTGAGACACAATATTCTGTGGCTGATATATCGTTACAGGGCTTATCGCTTTCCCTGGAACTAAGAAATGAATCTGAAAAATATCCTAACACCATTCCACTCTCTGCAATCCGTGGAACAGAAAATGATCCGCAGATATACATCATAGAAGAACGAGATGGATTATTTGGCATGGAACAATACGTACGTGCATTATCCATATCCATCTTGGAACATAATGAAAAAACTGCTGCGATTGAGAGTCAGTGGCTGCCAGAGCAAGCGTATATTATCATCAATGCCTCAGATCCCATCACACAAGGCGATGTAGTGTTTGTCATGGATGAAGTTTTATAGAAAGCATATATTTTTTCCTCAGTCCAAACAAATACAAAACACACCATATATCATACTAAGTAAGCCAGACGTTTAACGCAGAGCTTGTGCTATATGGAGGGAGTTTCGTTGAACGATACGCATAATTCTTCCCGGTGGATTCATTGTCCGCTTTGCGGAGGGAAAACAAGAGTGAAAGTGTATGAGGATACGGTCCTTGTAAAGTTTCCGCTTTACTGCCCGAAATGCAGGAAGGAAATGCGGATAGACGTTGTAAAACTGAAAATGGTGTTTAGCAAGTGAGCCCGTCACATATGTGCAGAGCCAGCTGATCGTCGTAATACGAATCAGCTGGCTCTTTTTCATTATTTGATATCAATTACACGTTTTTCCCGCAGAGCTGCAAGTACGGCCTGCAGGACAGGGATGATGGCAGAGGCTTCTTCTTCGCTGCACTCTTCGATCAGCAGTCGAAGCTGCTGCAGCGCGGGCGAATCCTGCCCAAATTGCGGATTGAAAATCTCGCGCGCGTCGATCTGTAAGACTCGGACTAAAGGATATAGGACTTCCATTTTGGGATTGCCCTTGTAGTTTTCTATATTCAACACAGTGCGTACATCAATATCCGCAGCTTCGGCCACTTCGCATTGCGTCATATCCAGTTTTCCGCGTGCACGCTTTACCGCATCACCCAATGGACGAGCGTATTCAGGCATTACAATTCACCCCCTATCTATTCTACAATACACCTCTTTTCGATTGCATTCGTCACGATTCACTTGTTGCATGTATCAAAATACATAACGAGAAGGAATGAGAATCACAGTATGATATCGGATGAAAAGGTCATCAAATATGATGCAGAGATGAATTTCATGGTTTACTCCGGAAAGGTCACACCCATGCATCTGTATCGCAGTTCACTTCTCTTCTGACTAATAGAGTTACGCCCGGCCGCTTACTGCGGTCGGGCGTTTTTTACGTTTTATGCGGGCCTTCCTTACATATCGGAGCCTTTCATAAAAATTTTTCTCCATCTGCAGTTGCTGATTTTGCCTTTTTTGCATTACTAAAGCAAAAGGGAGGAAAAGCACCACCCCGCACCCGTGCGGCGCGAAGGGAGGTGAAAAAATGAAAGACTCCTCAGAAGAACGGATTCAAAAACAGTTTGGCGCTTTTTGCACCAGAGTTTTGAAAAACGAAGCAAGGTATATCGAGCGTGAATACGCCCGTCTCCGGGACCGGGAAAAGTCTCTGGATGAGCTGTCTGTTTCCGAGTTTCAGCAGATCGCCGTCTGGGACAAATATTTCATGGACGAGCATGTCTTTGAGGTACTGGGATTCCCGGTCGTCGTAACCGGCAATCTTTTGGCGGAAGCCCTGTCGCAGTTACCGGAAGCCAAGCGGGACGTGATCTTACTGTCCTACTTCCTGGGTATGAATGATCGGGAGATCAGCGAGCTGCTGCATGTCGTTCGGCAGACCATATCCAAACGTCGACTTCTGACGCTGAAAGAATTGCGCGAGTATCTGATGAAGGAGGGATTTGAATGGCCGGACAAATGATGCCGCTCCCGGTTCCCGTAATCCTGGCAGCCATAAACGGCAGCGAGGATGCGCTCGCCGTCGTGCTTGCTCACTATCGGAATTACATCCGGTTTCTTGCCACAAGGCCGTTAAAGGACAGGCACGGGAATATATACCTGTGCATCGATGAAACCGTACGGCTTATGCTTGAGGCGAAGCTGATCTACAGCATTGTCACAGACTTTCAGATTCTGTCGATCTGAAAAAACGGTGCAAGGGTTTCTCCCTTTCCCCGCACCGATAGATCAGCGCAAAGAGGAATGATCATTGAAAAAGAAAGCCCGGCAAATTTCTCCGGTGCAGTATCAGGCAGACGGATACATTCTGTCTGTGCCGAGCCGATCGGCCGGTGCGCGATAACCCTGTTGTAAGTCCGCAGGACAGGACCCCTACGAAACAGGCGAGCGATCCTACACCGGGCCGTAACACAAGCGTGGCAGCTTGCGGGCGACGACGTACAGGCAGGCAGATACTCGCGCGTTGAACGCTCACAAAGCATTGCGCGCCGCACCCACCAGCATGGGCCGGGGTGAAATTCCCGTGGAGCTGTGCCAGCAGCCGTCCGATCTGCCTCGTTTTTTCATAAATCGTTTTTTCGATTACGGATCGATCGAAAACTTTTATTAGCAGCAGACAAACGTGGAACAGCGCGGTATAATAAGGATGGAAGTGATATTACCCCCATCCTCATTCGTGCTGTTCTTTTTTTGGAAGGAGGGTTCACATGGCCCAGATATGGAACGGCACGAAGAAGGAAATGCCTGAACGGAGAACCTATACGGTAGACGATATCGCACAGATCCTAGGGATCGGCAGAACCTCCGCATACATTCTCGTGAAAGAAGGGCATTTCAAAATCGTGCGAATTGGAAACGCCATACGAATTTCTAAGCGGTCATTCGACGAGTGGCTTGATTCTCTTGAGCTGTGATCTTAGAAAGGAAGTATCGATATGGCATCCATTATCAAGCGAAAGAAAAACTATTCCGTTGTATATAACTATGTAGATGAGAACGGTGAAACCAAGCAGAAGTGGGAAACCCGAGGTACCTATAAGGAGGCCTTGAAACGCAAGGCGGAAATTGAGAATCAGCAGTTCACCAATACGTTTCTGCCGCCCAGCAACCAGACGATTCAGGATTTCCTACATGACTTTGTTTCCCTCTACGGGGAAAAGCGGTGGGGCGTCTCTATGTATGACAGCCAGACTTCTCTGATCTCCAACTACATCAACCCGATTATTGGCGACATGGAAGTGCAGGCAGTGACACCCCGCGTGGTGGATGGATATATTCAGACACTGCAGCACACCAAGTGCGTCTCCACGAAAACGCGCAAAGCACAGACCACCTACGTTTCCGATAAGACCATTGAAAAAATCATCAAACTGCTGCGCTGTGCTTTCAAGCAGGCGGTACGCTGGGAAATCATTTCCCGGAACCCCTTTGACAATGTGATCCTCCCCAAAACGGAGTATACAAAGCGGGATATCTGGGATGCGGATATGATTCGCGTTGCTTTGGATAACTGTACCGACAGTAAGCTCTTTGTGGCAATGAATCTCGCCTTTGCCTGTTCGCTGCGCATGGGTGAGATCCTGGGTCTGACTTGGGATAATGTGCACATCTCCGATGAAGAGATTGCCATAGATAATGCCTACGTCTATATCGACAAAGAGCTGGCGCGGGCCTCCAAACGGGCCATCGATGTGATCGGTGAAAAGGACATCTATTACACCTTCACGCCGCTGATGCCCAACACCAGTACCAGACTGATCCTGAAAAAGCCGAAAACCGATTCCAGTATCCGAAAGGTATGGCTGCCCAAAACGCTGGCCTATATCCTGCGGGAATGGAAAGCCTCTCAGGAGGAGCTGAAAGGCTTCCTGGGAGACGAATATCAGGACTTTAATCTGGTGGTAGCCTTAACCAATGGCCGTCCCTGTGAAGACCGGATTATTCTGAAAGAGTTTGCAAAGCTTCGTGAGGACGCGGGATTGCCCAAGGTGGTGTTTCATTCGTTGCGTCATTCCAGTACCACCTATAAGTTAAAGCTTAACCACGGTGATCTGAAAGCCACCCAGGGCGATACGGGACACGCGGAGATCGACATGATCACCCGTATCTACGCGCACATTCTGGACGAGGATCGAAAGGTCAACGCGCAGAAATTTGAGATCGCATTTTATGCGAACCCGGATTTACGAAATGTACGTCCGCCGGAAGATCCGAAGCCCGCAAAACCGGAACCCCTGAATCTTTTGGGGTTAATGGAACAGCTGCAGAAGTCCCCCCAGTTGGCAAACGCCGTGTCTGCGCTGCTTGCGGCACAATCTGATGGCAGATAGGTTTCGAACTGTTGCAAATTTCAAATTAGCAAACTTTTGATTTTTCTTAGCAAAAACATGAAAAACCGTTCGAGTCCCATTAGCAAATATACCGCATAGAGCGAATAAAAAACTCCCGGTGGATCCAAGACTACCACCGGAAGAGAAAGAAATAAAAAAGGCTGCAAACCAAAAAATCAGGCTTGCAGCGTCGTTTTTGGCACCCCCGGCTGGGTTCGAACCAGTGGCCTGTCGCTTAGGAGGCGACCGCTCTATCCAACTGAGCTACGGGGGCTCATACAAAAACATTCCATTTTTAGGCTCCGAAAGATTTGAACCAACTGCCGCTTAGGAGGCGGATGCTCTATCCGGCTGAGCTACGGAGACAGATGATGGCGGCGAATTTCGCCGCCTTTTTATCTTACACGGACTTGCTTTTTCTGTCAAGTATCGTTTATTCCACGCTGATTCGCTCGACACTTTCGCACTTACCCTGATCGCTCAGGGTGAAAAGGGCGCCCTGGATGCGGGGGCGGCGGCGGGATTCTTCAAAGCGCACCAGCATATCGCCCCGGAAGAAAGCCAGGCTCTTCTCCCACTGGACGCCGATGACGGAATCCGCGGCGCCGGTCATGCCCAGATCCGTGATGTACCCCAGGCCGCTGGGGAACACCCGCTCGTCCGCGGTCTGGACATGGGTGTGGGTGCCGAAGAGCACGGCGGCGCGGCCATCCAGATGATAGGCCATGGCGTTTTTCTCGCTGGTAGCCTCCGCGTGGAAATCCACCACGAAGAGGTCGGCGCGGTCTTTCTGTTTTTCAAGGATCTGATCGATCACGTCAAAGGGGTTCGCGGGCCCCGGGGGCAGATCCACCCGGCCAATGAGATTCACCACGCAGATGCGGAAGCGGCCGGTGTCATATATGGTATATCCCATGCCCGGCGCGCCGACGGGCCAGTTGGCCGGGCGCACAATATGGGGCTCGTCATCCAGGAAACTCACGATCTCCCGGCGATGAAGGGCATGATTGCCCAGCGTGATCACATCCACGCCGCTGTCAAAGAGTTCTCTCGCCTGGGACGGCGTGATGCCGTTGCCGGAGGCGTTCTCGCCGTTTGCCACCACAAAGTCCGCGCCATAGAGCCGCCGCAGGCCCCACAGCTTACGGGAAATATGATCGAGACCCGCGCTGCCGCACACATCGCCCAGCGCCAAAATTTTCAGTGCCATTTTTTTGTTCTCCCTATTCTGTCTGATCCGCGTCCGTTGGCGGAAGCTTTACTTCCCGCCGGTTTTCTGCTAAACTGAGAAGCGGGATCAGGGATTCCCGGCGATTTCGGGGCCGGGACTTCTTTCCTTTTCAGTATACCACACTCCTGTACCGTTCACCAGCAGAAAAGAGGGATTTTTCATGGCAGACCAGCGGCTTCGGGCACAGATGGCCTTTCTCATTGAACTGGATCAGATGAAAGAACTGTATCGCCAGTCCTCCATTTATTCCGGGCGGCGGATGGAAAACGACGCGGAGCATTCCTGGCACGTGACGGTGATGGCCATGGTGCTGCGGGAATACGCGGCGGAGGACGTGGAGATCGCTCATGTGCTGGAGCTTCTCGCCACCCACGACCTGATTGAAATTTACGCCGGCGATACCTTTGCCTATGACGAGGCGGCGAAGCAGGACAAATACCTGCGGGAATCCGCCTCGGCGGATCGGCTCTATGCCCTGCTGCCGGAGGATCAGACGCCCCGGTTCCGGGCGCTCTGGGAAGAATATGAGTCCCGGGCGACGCCGGAGGCGCGCTTTGCCGCCGCCATGGACCGGCTGCAGCCGCTTCTCTCCAACTGGCTGAATGAAGGCGCCAACTGGAAGGCCCACGACGTCCGGGCCGCGGCGGTGCGCCGACGCATGGCGCCCATCCGCGAAAGCGCCCCCGCACTCTGGGCGCTGACGGAGGAGTTGATCGACGCGTCCGTTGCCCGGGGATATTTATCGGAATGAAATTCCGTCCGGTCCATGTCCTTTTGTCTTGATATAATACCAATTTAGTATTATATCAAGGTTTAGAAGAATGCTCCGGGCGATTTGGGCGTTCGAGGTGCGAGACTGCGCTTTTAAGAAGGATGGGATCCCTTTTCCTTTTTTCGGAAGACCACCGGGATCATTTCCAGCAAAGCGCGCATTTTGCGCTTTCTTTTTTCCCATTCGTCCCTGTTTTTGCTTCTGCACTTGATTTTTTCAGAATTTCGGGCTATAATACAGACAAAGACCTAAGAGGAGGTAATTCACCATGACTGTTACCAAGAATACCCTGATTATTGACGTGCTTCGCGCAGATATGGAAACTGCACAGTACTTCTTTGATATCGGTATGCACTGCGTTGGCTGCCCGTCTTCCCGCGGCGAGAGCATCGAAATGGCCTGCATGGTTCACGGCGTTGACGTGGACGAGCTGATTGCAAAGCTGAATGCTCACTTCGAAGCAAAGAACGCATAACGACATCACCTCAGGATGAAAGAGACCGGGCGTCATAGAATGACACTATGACGCCTGTTTTCTTGTGAGGAAACGGCTATGAGACTATTTACGCTAGGCGCGCGGCTTTTGACGGCGGCGGTTTTTTTGCCGGAGGGCGCACGGGTGGCGGATATCGGAACGGATCACGCCCGCCTGCCCATCTGGCTCCTAAAGACCGGACGCGCGGACTCTGTGATGGCGTCCGACATTGCGGATGACCCCATCCGGCGGGCCCGGGAAAACGTGGAACGCTGGGGCGTGGGGACGAAGGTACGGCTTTTACAGTGTGCCGGATTTGACGGATACCGACCGGAGGACTTCACTCACGGCGTGATCTGCGGCATGGGCGGCGACACCATTGCCGCCATTCTGGACGCTGCCCCCTGGACGGCGGACGGCGCGCATACCCTGATTCTCCAGCCGGAGACCGCCGCGCGGCGTCTGCGGGAATACTTATATACCCATCATTTCAAAATTATGGATGAAATCGCCGTGATCGACGGCAGCCGGGTGTATACCGTGCTGAAGGTCACAGGCGGCGAGGACCCTCATGGCGCAGATCCCCTCTATGCCCGGATAAGCTATCCCCTCTCCCTGCAGCGGGATGAGGCCGCGGGACGATATTTCCTGCGGGCCCGCCGCTCTCTGGAGCGGGAGATGCAGGGCATGGCGGTGGACAGCGCGGCATACCGGGACGCCGAAGCGCTCTTATCCCGGATGCGGGAATTGGAGGCACAAAATGCCAAAGGTATCTGAGATTCTGGAACTCATCGAGGGATTTGCCCCCTCGTTTCTCAAGATGCAGGGCGATAACGTGGGACTCTTAGTGGGCGACCCGGAGGCAGAGGTCTCCCGGGTGATGCTGACGCTGGACATCACGCCGGACGTGGCAAAGGCCGCGGCGGAGGCGGGTGCGGAGCTCATCGTGGCCCATCATCCCGTGATTTTCTCCCCGCTTTATTCCGTCACCCCCGCCGATTATAACGGCGCGGCCGTGATGACGCTTTTGCGGCACGGCATTGCCGCCATTTGTATGCACACCAATCTGGATGCTGCCGCAGGCGGCGTGAATGACACGCTGGCGGAAGCGCTGGGTCTTCGGGATGTGACGCTTTTAGACGACGGCGGACAGGGCATCCTGCGCCGGGGCGTGCTGCCGCAGGCAATGAGCGCGGCGGACTTTGCCGCACATGTGGGACGTGCGCTTCACTGTAAGGGCGTGCGCTATCTCCCGGGAAATCGGCCGATCCGCACGGTGGCGGTCTGTGGCGGTGCGGGCGGCAACTCTGCCGACTGCGGACATGTGCTGCGGGCGGGCTGTGACGCCTATGTGACTGCGGAGGTCAAGTATCCGGTATCGCTTGAGATGGCGTATGCGGGACTGACCATTGTGGACGCCGGGCATTTCCACACGGAGAACCCGGTGCTGGATCGTCTGGAAGAGCTGATAGGACGCCGCCTGCCGGCGCTTGTGCTCCTGCGCTCCGGTCACGACGATCCCATGAACTATCTCACCTTTTGATTGATCGTAACTTATGCTTGATACTGTATTTTTAGGCGAGCTTTTGCGGGAAATGCGCCTGCCGGGCTCGCGCATCAATAAAATCAACCAGCCGGAGCGGGATGAGATCTTCTTCACCCTCTACGGCCCCACGGGCTCCCATCGTCTGCTGCTGAGCGCCAACGCCTCGGCACCGCGTCTGCAGTACACCGATGCGCCCCGGGAAAATCCCCAGCAGGCGCCCATGTTCTGTATGTTCCTGCGGAAATACTTAACCGGCGCCCTGATCACCGAGGTGCGCCAGCCCGGCGGCGACCGCATTGCGGAGCTGCATCTGGACTGTACCGACGAGTTTGGCTATCCCTCCCATCGCCGTTTGATTGCGGAGCTGATGGGACGATACTCCAACATCATTCTGGTGGACGACGAAGGCCGCATTATGGAATGCCTGAAGCGGGTGGATGCCTCCATGAGTCCCTCGCGCCAGGTGATGCCGGGGCTTTTCTACCGCTATCCCACGCTGCAGGGGAAGCTTTCCCTGGACGAGAGCAGCGATGAAGTGATTTTCGACCGGATCCGGGAAGCACCGGAGGACGCCGTCATTGAGAAGTATCTGCTCGATCACTTTGCGTGGCTCTCCCCCATCACCTGTCGAGAGGCTGCGCATCTGGCCTGCGGCGACAGCGGCGCCAGGATCCGGGAACTGCCGGAGCGGGAGGCCCTCAGCCGCGTCATCGCGGAAATGGCGGAGCGCATCCGCCGGGGCGACACCGCGCCCTATCTTCTTTATGAAACCCGCGTAGATACGGAAGGCCGCCACATCCGCAAGCCGGCGGACTTCTCCTATCTTCCCATTGCCCAGTACGGCAGCCTGCGGGAGCTTGTCCCGGCGGAGAGCTATTGCGCCCTCTTAGACGAGTTTTACTCCGTGCGGGAGGCCATCGGCCATATGCAGCAGCGCACCGCCGCGGTGCGGAAGTCCGTCAAGGGCGCCCGTAGCCGTCTGGTGCAGAAGCTGGAGGCCCAGCGGCGGGAACTTTCGCAGTCCCAGGGCAGGGAGGAATTCCGGCGGGCGGGCGACCTCATCACCTCCTCCCTCTATCTTTTAGAGCGGGGCATGAGCAAGGCGGCGCTGCCGGATTATGAGGCCATGCCGGACGAGAACGGCCAGTATCCCATGGTGGAAGTGAAACTGGATCCCCAGCTTTCGCCCCAGGATAACGCCCAGCGGTATTATAAGCAGTATCGCCGGGCGAAGAACGCCGAGGCCATGCTCCACGAACTCATCGCCCGGGGCGAGCGGGAACTGATCTATCTCGACAGCGTGGCGGACGAGCTGACCCGCGCCGTCAGCGAGCGGGAGCTTACCGAGATCAAGGCAGAGCTCTCCGAAAACGGCTATGCCTCCCAGCGCTGGGGACAGCCGAAGGGCAAGGGCGGCAAGCGGCAGAAACTGCCGACCTTGAAACCCATGGAATTCGTCTCTTCCTCCGGCTATCCCATTCTGGCCGGACGCAATAACCGCCAGAATGAGCAGATCTCCCTGAAGATCGCGGGGAAGAGCGACATCTGGCTCCACGCCCAGAAGGTGCCGGGCTCCCATGTGCTGATCCAGTGCGGCAATGCCGTGCCGGACGACCGCACCCTGGAGGAGGCCGCCATCATCGCGGCCTATCACAGCGCCGCCCGGGACAACGGTACGGTCGTCGTGGACTATACCAAGGCGCGTCATGTGCGCCGCCAGCCGGAAGGAAAAACCGGCATGGTCTTCTATCAGGAATACCAAACGCTGATTGTCCAGCCCGACCAGGCGCTGGTGGAGCGTTTGACCAAAAAATAAATTATTTGAAGAAAGAGAGTGTATCAATTATGGTCATCATCGAAATGGAAAACGGCAAAAAGATCAAGATCGAGCTGAACCGCGAAGCAGCCCCCATCTCCTGCGAGAACTTCGAGAAGCTGGTAAAAGAGGGCTTTTATGACGGTCTGATCTTCCATCGTGTCATCGCAGGCTTCATGATCCAGGGCGGCTGCCCCCAGGGCACCGGTACCGGCGGCCCCGGCTATACCATCAAGGGCGAGTTCGCCGCAAACGGCGTGGACAACCCCCTGAAGCACACCCGCGGCGTGGTCTCCATGGCCCGTGCCGCCGATCCCAACAGCGCAGGAAGCCAGTTCTTCATCGTTCATGAGGATGCTCCGCATCTGGACGGCCAGTATGCCGCATTCGGCCAGGTCGTCGAGGGCATGGACGCCGTGGACGAAATCGCCACCACCCGCAAGAACTTCCGTGATGTGCCTCTCAAGAAGCAGATCATGACCCGCGTGTACATCGAAGAATAATGAGTGAACGTCAGCTGACGATCCTTTATGATGCCGTGCACCGCGGCGAGCTGTCCAGTCTGGGCCTGGCCCATGTGGGCGACGCCGTGTTCGAGCTTTTGGTGCGCACCCGTCTCTGCCAGCAGGAACTGACGGCAGAACGTCTGCACAAGCGTACCGTAGAGCTGGTGCGGGCTTCCTCTCAGGCAGCGGCGGCCCGCGGGATCCAGGATGCCCTGACCCCGCAGGAGCAGGACGTGTTCCGCCGCGCCCGCAATACCAAGGCGCACCGGGTGCCCCACGGGGCCACCCCCGGTGATTACGCCCTGGCCACCGCTTTGGAGGCCCTTTTTGGCAGTCTTTACTTGGATGGCCGGGGCGACCGGGTGGCAGAGCTTTTCAATCTGTGCTGGGAGCATCTGCCGGCCGCGGCAGACCATCCGGCCCAAATGTAAGAACGAAGCAGTGCGCGCCGCGGATTTCCTCGGCGCGCACCATCGTCATGGCGGGGGCGAGATGCCCATGGGCCTCCTCCGGCAGCGCCAGCTCGATCCTTCCGCCGCGATAGCGGTAGAGCGCGCCGGGCGCGCCGTAAAGCGTCTCCTGCAGGACGGGATCCTCCGTGAGTGTTTCCGGATGATCGGTCTCCAGCCAGCGATCTAATCGAATCACCGGGGGCGCAAAAGCGTCCGTCTCTGCCGTCGGAAGTTCCGGCGGCTTTTTTTCTGCCGCCGGTTCTATGGGCCGCGGCGCCTCATCACCTGGGCAGATCACACCATAGAGGAGCCGCCCGGCAAGCGCCGCGGCATCCCGGCGGCGCAGCGTGCGGCGCAGCGCCAGTCCCTCTCCCTCCGGCATCAGTACGCCAAGAGGCAGGATCTCCCCATCCGCGGCAATTGCATAAAAACGATGGATTCCGGAAAAAAAGGCGTATTTCCCAGAAAAAGTCAGGGTTTTCCCCTGGATATCACAGGAAAATGCACCCACGTTCTCGTCCTGCGTATATACGGGATACTGCATAAAACCACCTCCCGAAACAGTGTATGCGGGGCAGCACGGGGCAAGCATAAATATTTTTTTAATTTTTCAAAAAACCGCTTTGATTTACATAACATCTATGATACAATGAATACTGACCCGGGGAAAAAAGATGAAACCTTTTCCAGGGGTCGTGCGTCTAATAGATGCACAAACGAAAATGACAAAGCTCAAGGAGGTTGATTATGAAGCGTTCATTATCGTTGATTCTGTCGATCTGCCTGGTGCTCACCCTGTTTGCCGGCATCGTGCCCGCCGCAGGCGCTGTCACCTACACGGACGTCAAGAAGGCCGACTGGTCTTATGACGCCATTTATTATCTGACCGACAAGAATGTTCTGGCCGGCGACGGTACCGGCAGATTCCGCCCCACCAACAAGGTCACCCACATCGAGTTCATCAAGATGATGGTTGCTGCCTTCGGTCTGAAGGAGACCACCCGCGTTTCCTATACCGATGTGCCTGCATGGGCCAAGGAAGGCCTGTATCTTGAGAAGGCCGCTGCCCAGGGTTTCTTGTTGGATTATGCCAAGGATTTCGATTTTGAGAGCAAGCTGACCCGTGAAGAGGCCGTGGCTCTCCTGATGCGTTATCTGGATCTGGACGAAGAGACCAACATGGCCTCCACCTCCCGTGTGCCGGACTACGCAAAGATCTCTTCCAAGTATCGTACTTACGCACGGACTGCCGTTGGCGCAGGTGTCATCAAGGGCGACGAGAAGGGCAACTTCAATCCCCAGGATGTTCTGACCCGCGAGCAGGCTCTGCAGATCCTCTATAACGCTGCCGGCGCGATCTACACCAAGTCCGCCATCTCTGCAGATACCAATGCCCCCAAGACCAACGCTACCATCAATAATGCCGCCAACATCTCTGGCATTACCTTTGCCGGCAACGTCTACATCACCGAGGACGTCAGCGCCGTTTACCTGAAGAACTGCTTCATTACCGGCGAACTCTTTGTCCGCGGCGATACCGAGATCATTATTGAGGATTCCATCGTCAATTACCTGACCGTGAAGGGCGCAGGCGCCGAGCTGGAGCTGGACGGCGACACGGAAGTGAACACCATGAACGTGAACGCCACCGCCGAGATCGAACTGGACGAGGACGCACTGGTCAAGAAGATGCTCTTCAATACCGGTTCCCGCAATTCCTCCGTCACCGGTGAAGGCGAGATCGTGAACATCGCTGTCCGCGACCACGGCATCACCACCGCCGGCGTGAAGATCACCGACGAGTATTATATCTACCCCGGTTATACCGCTACGTTTGACGGGATCGTCTACACCGAAGGCACCGGCAAGCATATGTCCAGCAGCATTGTGAGCGCTACCGTCAGCGGTTCCGCCACTTCTTCTTACGGCACCCAGAGCAGCATCAACTTCTCCGTAAAGACCAACGCTACCGGTACGCTGTACGTGGTCGCATGGAAGAAGACCGAGGCCACTCTGAACGCCAACTCCATCGCAAACACCATCGGTTCCACTTCCTCCCTGTATGCCAGAACCTCCCAGTCTGTCACCGCCAATGTCACCGCCACCTTCTCTCTGGCAGTCAACGGCTCCTATGCAGACTATAATGTGGGTATGATCTTCGTGCCGTATGGTTCCACCATTTCTGCAGACAAGCTCATCCCCTACTATAACAAGTCCACCATCACTGCCGTGGCTACTGCCATGACCACTGATGCACCCGCAAAGTCCGACTCCACCGCACCCACCTGGACCCTGTCTTCTTCTTCCACCAGCACCTATAACATCCTGACTGTCACCTTCAATCAGGCCATGTATTATCAGGCATCCTCTTCCACAGTGCCCCAGGCTCTGGCAGCACTGAATTCCACCACCCTGGCCGGTCTGGTGTCCGTGGATACCGGTGTGAACCGCCTGACGAACTACACCGTCGTGGCAGACGCCACTTCCACCACCCTGACCCTGTACTTCGCCAAGGGTGCTCTGACCTATGGTGTGAACTACACCGTGGCAATTTCCGGCAACCTGGTGAACGGCACCGGTACTGCCGCTGACGTCAAGGCCGCCACCGTCGCCTTTGGTTCTTCCACTGCCGCCGGTCTCTCCGCCCCGACCCTCAGCTGCACTGCTTCCGGTTCTTCCGTCTCCGCTTCTGACTCCCTGTATATCAGCATTCCCGCCGGTGCAAGCCGCGTGGCCTATCAGATCACTGTGGACGGCACTGAATATCCTGTGCAGACGATTACCACCGCTACCCGCATTTACTTCTCCAGCTACTCCAGCGCCAATGTGATCTCCGTCACCGCTTACGCTGTTGACAGCTACGGCAATGCCCTTGGCGCCACCGCCAGCGGCACCTATTACCTGGGCACTCTGCCGATCATCTATGTGGACGATGTGGCTTGTGCAGGTACCGGTAAGACCGTAAAGGTTTCCGGTAACTACTATATCAGCGTCGGCTCCGCAGGTTCCACCGCCAACACCACCGCATACTACTTTGTGGATGGCGTGAACGTGGGTTATGCCTATAACTTCACCGGCAACTACAATGTCTCCACTGCTGCTTCCAAGACCTTCACTATCAGATACGTGAATAACTACAGCCAGGCTGTTGTGGCCGAGACCAGCGTGACCGTTGTTTATGAGGCTGCTTCCGGCGGTTACACCTCCGCCGCTCCGACGCCCACCGTGTCCTCCAACTACAGCAACCTGATTGCCAGCCAGCCCAGCAACATTTCTTCCACCCATATCACGATCAGTGTTCCGTCCGCAACCGGTTATGTTTACAGCTATTCTATTGATGGCCTGACCGGCAGCACCCTGGCAACCGGCGATCAGACCGTTCAGATCTTCGGTGACCAGCAGCTGAACGTGACCAAGACGGTTACGGTCACCGCCAAGACCGTCGCCGGTGTCACCGCAGGCGTTTGGACTTGGATCATTACCCGTGGTACTGGTATTGGTTATTAATTCCTAACCCCAACAAAAAAGGACTGTCCTCACGGACAGTCCTTTTTGATACTTTCGCCCCGCTCTTTCCCGGACGGGGCTTCTTCTTTTACAGCGGTTTCTTCTTGATCTGCGCGTATGCTCTGGGATACTGCGCGGGTGTAGGACGATCTTTTCGAATCACGATGAGAGTGCGGGCGGCGTCGAGGCCGGGGATTTCCACGTGATGGACTTCCGCGGGGGCGCCGCCCAGTTTGCGGATGGCGGCCTCGGCGGCGGAGAGTTCCTCATCGGAGGCCGCGCTCTTATAGGCCACGAAGCAGCCGCCGACCCTGGTGAGCGGCAGACACAGCTCACAGAGCACGGGAAGCGCCGCCACGGCCCGGGCCGTGACCACGTCATAGCTTTCGCGGGCCTCCGCGGCATACTCCTCCGCCCGGGCATTGACGAAGCCGGGATAGAGGGTCAGCTCCGCACAGGCCTCCCGGATGAAGGCCAGTTTCTTGGCGGTGGCGTCCAGCATAGTGACCTGGGCCTCCGGCTCATAGAGTGCCATGGCCACGCCGGGCATACCGCCGCCGGTGCCCACGTCCAGAACGCGCTTACCGGAAAGATCCAGCCGGGTGAAGATCGCCAGAGAATCCAGCAGATGCAGACGCACGCCGTCCTCGGGATCCTTCACGGCGGTGAGATTTAAGGAGCGGTTGCGCTCCAGCATTTTTTCGAGATACGGCACGAGTTTTGCTGCGCCGGGACGGGCGGGATCCAGTCCCATGGCGGTCATGCCGTCAAAAAGCAGGGTTTCAAGCATGTTCCTGTCCTCCGCGGGTTCGATTTTCCAGATAAATCATGAGTGCGGTGATGTCCGCCGGACTGACGCCGGAGATGCGGGAGGCCTGGCCCAGATTCTGCGGCCGCACGGCGGCGAGCTTCTGTCTGGCCTCGATGCGCAGGGCGGAGATGGCGGCATAGTCGATATCCTCCGGCAGGCGGCGGCTCTCCATGCGCCGGAACTGCTCCACCTGCGCCTTCTGGCGGCGAATATAGCCCTCATAGCGGATCGAGATCTCCACGGCCTCCCGGATATCCGCGGGAAGCGCCGGACGGGCGGGATCGATGGGGGCCAGCTTATCATAGGAAAGCTCCGGACGGCGGATCAGATCCGCCATGCTGGCGCCGCTGCGAAGCAATGCAGAGCCATAGCTCCCCAGCAATTCGTTGACCTCCTGAGAGGGCGGGCAGATCACCGCACCCAGGCGGGCGATCTCCTGCTCCACCCGGGCGTATTTCTCCAGCACGCGCCCATGGCGCTCCTCGCTCACCAGACCGGCCCGCAGACCGATGTGAGAGAGACGC
Source organism: Oscillospiraceae bacterium (assembly GCA_015067705.1). GTDB lineage: Bacteria > Bacillota > Clostridia > Oscillospirales > QAMX01 > Allobutyricicoccus. The sequence continues at coordinate 99,607 of SVLW01000002.1, read as the reverse complement.
AGATCGGCGTTATCCTGCCGCAGCAGGAGGCGATACTCGCTTCTCGAGGTCATCATGCGATAGGGCTCCGGCGTACCCTTGGTCACCAGATCGTCGATAAGCGCGCCGATATAGGCCTCGCTGCGATCCAGCACGATGGGTTCCCGCCCCAGAAGCTTACAGGCGGCGTTGATGCCCGCCATGAGGCCCTGGGCGGCGGCCTCTTCATAGCCGGAGCTGCCGTTGAACTGCCCCGCGCCGTAAAGGCCGGGGATTTTTTTCGTTTCGAGGGTGGGATAAAGCTCCGTGGGATCCACGCAGTCATACTCGATGGCATAGGCCGGGCGCATCACCTCGGCCTGTTCAAGACCCGGAATGCTGTGGATCATCTCAAGCTGTACATCCTCCGGCATGGAGGAGGACAGGCCCTGGATATAGAGCTCCTCCGTATGCAGGCCACAGGGCTCCACAAAAAGGGAATGCTGGTCATGATCCGCAAAGCGGACGATCTTATCCTCAATGGAGGGGCAGTATCGGGGGCCGACGCCCTCGATCACGCCGGAATAAAGCGGCGACCGGTGGAGATTGCGGCGGATGATGTCATGGGTCTCGGTAGTCGTGTGGGTGAGCCAGCAGACGGCGCGATTTTCCGGCAGAGTCTTCGTCTCGAAGGAGAAGGGCACGATCTCGTCATCGCCGGGCTGGATCCGCATGGCGTCATACTGTACCGACCGGGCATTCACGCGCATGGGCGTGCCGGTCTTGAAGCGCATGAGGGAAAGCCCCATGTCCAGTAGGCACTGGGTCAGGCGATTGGCGCCGAACATCCCGTCCGGGCCGCCGTCATAGGCGGCGTCGCCGATGATGATGCGGGCCTTCAGAAAAGTACCGGTGCAGATGATGGCGGCGCGGCAGCGATAGATGCCGTCCAGATGGGTGCGAACGGCGGCCACATGGCCGTCCTCCAGGAGAATGTCGGTGATCTCCGCCTGTTTGAGATCCAGATTCGGCTGGGACTCCAGGGTATGCTTCATGCGGTGGCGGTAGAGGGCGCGATCCGCCTGGGCGCGGAGGGAATGGACAGCGGGGCCCTTGCCGCGGTTCAGCATCCGATACTGGATGCAGCATTCGTCCGCCGCACGACCCATTTCGCCGCCCAGCGCATCGATCTCCCGCACCAGATGGCCCTTTGCGGTGCCGCCGATGGCGGGATTGCAGGGCATATTGCCCACGGCGTCCAGATTGATGGTGAAGCACACCGTACGCAAACCCAGGCGCGCCGTGGCAAGCGCCGCCTCGATGCCGGCGTGTCCGGCGCCGATGACGGCCACATCATAGCTTCCAATCAAATGATCCATAGGGGTTCCTCTTTATTTCCCCACGCAGAAGCGGGAGAAGATCTGTGAAATGATATCTTCGGAGGCGGTCTGGCCGGTGATCTCACCAAGGATCTCCGCGGCTTGCTCCACATCCGTACAGACCACGTCGGCGGTGAGAAGCTCCGCCGCCTCCACGGCGCGGGCCACCGCGTCCGCAGCACGGGACAGGGCATCCGCCTGGCGGGGATTGGTGACAAGGCTCTCGCCCACGGCGCGGTCTGCGGCGAAATCCGTCGCGATGGCGGCGAGCAGTTCCGGGACGCCTTCGCCGGTGGCGGCGCTCACCGGATAGATCCGGTCAAAGACGGCGGCCAGGCGGCTCTCGTCGATTTTTCGGGGCAGATCGGCCTTATTCAGTACGCAGACGGCCGGATAGTCTGCGGCGCGTTCCAGCACGAATGCGTCCTCGTCCGTCAGCTCCATAGAGCTGTCGAACACGGCAAGCACCAGTGCGGCGCGGCGCATGGCATCGACGGCGCGTTCCACGCCAATACGTTCCACGGTGTCCGCGGTCTCGCGGATACCGGCAGTGTCAAAGAAGGAGAATTTCACGCCGTCTGCCACTACGGTCTGCTCCAGCACATCCCGGGTGGTGCCGGGGATATCGGTGACGATGGCGCGGTCAAAGCCCGCGAAGGCATTGAGCAGGGACGACTTCCCCACGTTGGGGCGGCCGGTGATGGCGCAGGGGACGCCGTTTTTCAGGTATGCGCCCCGGGCATAGCTCTCCCGCAGGGCAGACAGTTCCCCACTGATGCGGCGGAGGGTGGATACCAGTTCCTCATACTGGAGTTCCGGCACTTCCTCTTCCGGGAAGTCAATCATGGCGGAAAGCTGGGACGCCACGGCGATGAGGCCATCCCGGGCGGCAGTGAGCTTTTTTCCCAAAACGCCGGTGAGCTGCGCCGCGGCATTGGCGGCGGAGGCCCGGGTCTCGCTTTCGATGAGATCGATGACCGCCTCGGACTGGGAAAGATCCATGCGGCCATTCAGGAAGGCACGGCGGGTGTATTCGCCGGGGGCGGCGGGGCGGGCGCCGGCGGCATAAAGGGTGTCCAACAGGAGCGCCACGATGCCGGGGGAACCGTGGCAATAGATCTCTGCGGTGTCCTCGCCGGTATAGGAGCCGGGGCCGGGCATATAGACCGCAAGGCCCTCGTCGATCCGGGTGCCGTCCGTATCATAAATGCCGCCGAAGGTAACGCGGCGGGGGCGGAAGCCCCGGCGCGCGGCGGGATGGAACACCCGCTGTAAAAGCGGCAGGGCGTCCGGGCCGCTGAGGCGTACAATGCCGATGGCACTGGGCACCGGCGGCGTGGCGGCAGCGGCGATAGTAGACTGTTCAAACAATTTCATACGAAAAATACCAAACAAGGCAGACGGGAGCCGTCTGCCTTGTCATCATGCTTATTTCCATTCCATCTCCACAGACGGGATCGCGGCGGCCTTGGGCGGCTCAGCAGTACGCTGGGTCTGTGCCGGGCGCTGTTCGCGGGTCTCGGTCTGACGGGTCTGGCTGCCTCCTCTGCCGCCGCGGGTCTTGGGGCCGCGGGCGCCGGCAGTCGCCACGACGACGCGGCGATTGGGCTCATTACCCATGGAATAAGTGGTGATGCCGCGCATACCCTGGAGGGTAGAGTGGATCACACGACGCTCGTTGGCGTTCATGGGCTCGAGAGTGACATTTTTCTTATACTTCAGAACGCGGGCAGCCACCTTGCGGGCCAGGGCCTGGAGGGACTCTTCGCGCTTCTTGCGGTAGTTCTCGGTGTCAACGGTCACACGGATGTGTTCCTTCTCGGTGCGGTTGACCACGATGGAGGTGATGTACTGGAGCGCATCCAGCGTATCGCCGCGGCGGCCGATGACAACGCCCATGTTGTCGCCGGACACATTGAGAGCCACGGTGCCTTCCTCGTTCACTTCGCCGTCCACAAGGGCCTCGACGCCGATGTGTTCGAGAAGACCGGAGAGGAAGATCTTTGCGCTCTCAAGGGGCTGCATATCATAGGTGACGCGCACCTTGGCGGGGCTGCTGCCGATGCCCAGGAAGCCGGAACGGGCACGCTCCAGAAGTTCGACATCCACATCTGCCTCGGTGATTTCCGGACTGATCTGCCGGAGCTGTCGCAGCGCGGCGGCTACGGCATCCTCGGTGGTTTTGCCGGTGGTTTCGACTATCTTTATCATTTGATGAAATAGCCTCCTTCGGAAGGCGCTTTCTCCTTTTTGATTATTTAGAAGACGCTTTTTCCTTCTTCATTTTTAAGTAATAGGTAATGAAGAGTTCCTGCAGGATGCCGATGACGTTACAGGCGATCCAGTAAAGGGTCAGGCCGGCAGGAAGGGTGAAACCGATCCAGATGGAGATGATGGGCATCATCCACTTCATCATGGCGTTATTCTGCTGGGTGCTCTTGGTGCCGGTGGTCTTTTCCTGGAGCCAGGTGGTGAACTGGGTCAGAAGGAAGGAGGTCACGGCGGAAATGATGGGGAGCAGGAAAATCAGATTGAACTTGGTAAAGCTGGGCACTGCGCCAAGGTCCATGCCGAGGAACTGCAGATTCATCGGGAAGATGTTCTCGGAGATAAAGCTGACGTCAGCGAAGTGATTGGACAGAGCCTGGACCAGAGTCATTTCCGAAGAATTGGCGGCGATCAGAACACCGTCCACCTTTGCGCCGATGAGCACCAGCTGTTCTCTCACCTGGGAGATCTGACTGGCGGTCAGCTTCATCAGATACTTCATGGGCTGGCTGATGGGCCAGTAAAGAGCGAACATGACCGGAAGAGTCAGAAGCGTGGGCAGACAGCCGCTCATGGGACTGACGCCTTCTTTCTTATAAAGCTTGGCAGCCTCTTCCTGATAGCGCTGCTGGTCGTTCTTGTACTTCTTCTCAAGTTCTTTGAGTTTGGGCTGGAGAGCCTGCATCTCTGCCATACCCTGCTTGCTCTTGATATTCAGAGGGAGTAAGATCAGACGGGTGAACAGGGTGAAGAGGATCAGCGACCATCCGAAGGACTGGGTCCAGTCATAGATCCAGCGCAGGATGAACGCGAAGGGGCGCACCAGTACCGCAATGAAGATATTGGTGGTCTCGCCGTTTCCGTCTGTATAACACGAGGTCAAGAGCATGCAGATCATCATGGCCATCGCTAAAACGATGAGCACTCTGCGGCCCCGTGTTCTCTTCTGGGTTACTTTGGGCATTTGCTTGTCTCCTTTAATGCATGGTAGGGACATGATCCGCCCTAAGGCACCGGGTCATAACCGCCCGGATGGAAGGGATGGCAGCGCAAAATCCGCCGAAAGGCCAGATATCCGCCTTTCAGCACACCGTATTTGCTCACCGCTTCAAAGGCATACTCCGAACAGGTCGGAAGGAAGCGGCACGTGGGATATGGCTTCAGAGTAGACAAATACCGGCGATAAAAACCGATCAACCACAAAACGATCCGCTTTGGAACGTTCATGCCTGTACCTCGCTGATTCCGAGCTTTGAAAGGAGCGCACCCAGTGCGCGGTCGATCTCCTGATAGCTGCTCTGCGCCGCACGGGTGCGGGCAACGATCACGATATCATACCCGGTCTTTAAGCTCGCTTCGCGCAGACGATAGGCCTCCCGGATTCTGCGGCGCACCCGATTGCGCACCACAGCTTTTCCGATCTTCGTGCCTACTGTCAGGCCCAGACGGTTGACTGCCGTTTTATTTCGCCGGCAATAGATTGCCAGATAGGCATTCACGGCCGATTTCCCGGAGGAATACAGCCTTCTGAAATCCCTGTTTTGATTGATCGAGACGGTGTAACGCATTACGCCTCCCACTGGTACTCGTACATAATCACTTCTGTACGATCAATGAGCTCTTCCGAATTAGTAAGAAAGGCGAGCTCTGCCCTTTGCGCGACGTCTGGCCAAAACTTTGCGGCCATTCTTCGTGCTCATTCTCTTGCGGAAGCCATGCTCACGGCTGCGCTGACGTTTTTTCGGCTGATACGTTCTCAGCATTTGTCACACCTCCTGAAAGTGTCTTTCATTCTGGCCAGGGGCAGTATTCTCCCTCGGCCACGCACCGATTATTATATAACATACCCGGCCTTCCTGTCAACAACTTTTCATCACAAATTCCACAATTTCCTATAGAATTGTCCGATCCGCAGAAAAATCCCGGGAAGATTCCGGAATATGCATATACATTTTGCCGGAAATATGGCATAATGAGGAAAACGAAGCTTTGGAAGAAGGAAGAAACACCATGGAAAACCGGATTTATGCCGACCATGCCGCCACCACCCGGCTGCGGCAGGAGGTTCTCGCGGAAATGCTGCCCTGGCTTGAGGGCGGCTTTGGCAATGCATCCTCTTTATATCGGGAAGGGCGGGCCGCCCGCAAGGCGGTGGAGAACGCAAGACGCGGCGTGGCCGCGCTTTTACATGCCGACCGGAACGAGATCTTCTTCACCTCCGGCGGCACGGAGGGCGACAACATGGTGCTGCGGGGCGTTATGAAGCACGCCGGCAAACGGCACCTCATCCTCTCCGCCATGGAGCATCACGCCATCCTGCACACGGCGGAGGCACTGGAACGGGAGGGATGCGCGGTCACGCGGATCCAGCCGGACAAATCCGGGCACATCTCCCCTGCCGACGTGGAGGCCGCCATCCGGGAGGACACGGCCCTCATCTCTATTATGACCGCCAATAACGAGCTGGGCACCATCCAGCCCGTCCGGGAGATCGCGGCCATTGCCCGGGCGCACGGCGTGCTGTTCCACACCGATGCGGTGCAGGCGGCGGGACACATCCCGCTGGACATGGCGGCGATGGGCGTGGATTTTCTGACCCTGTCCGCCCATAAGTTCGGCGGGCCAAAGGGCATCGGCGCCATCTATATCCGCCGCGGCGCGGCCTGTGCACCCTTTATCACCGGCGGCGCCCAGGAGCACGGCGTGCGGGCCGGTACAGAGAATGTGGCGGGCATTGTGGGCCTCTCTCGCGCGCTGGCGCTGTCCTGTGAGGAGATGGAGGCGGAGGCCGTCCGCCTGACTGCCCTGCGGCAGAGATTGACGGAGCAGGTGCTCCGGATCCCCCATGTGCGGGAAAACGGCGGGGAGCCGCGGCTGCCGGGCATTGCGAATTTCTCCTTCACCGCCATTGAGGGCGAGTACATCGCCATGATGCTGGATAACGCCGGGATCGCGGTGTCCCCGGGTTCTGCCTGTGCATCGGGCAGCGAGGAACCCTCTCATGTGCTCACCGCCATCGGCCTCGACCGCGCCGCCGCCAAGGGCGGTCTGCGGATCTCTCTGGGGCGGGAGAACACCGAAGAGGAGATTGACCGCATCGCGGCAGAGCTGGCCATTGCCGCGGAAAAGCTGCGGCACATGAGTCCCACCTGGAGCGCCATGCGCCGCATGGGCATGGCCGAATAAGGGCAATTTCCGCAAAAAAGAAAGGAAATCGGGCAAAATCCGTCTTTTTGGCAAATGAGATCAAAAGCCACGGATTTTGCCCATTCTTTTTATGCATCTTATCTGCAATCTGTTGACTTTGCGGGAGGGCAATGCTATACTTGAGTCAATCAGAGCCCCCTTCGGGGGGATACAGAGAACTATAGGAGGATCACAATATGACACAGGAAATCATGTCTCTGGCAAAAGCCTATGAGAAGTATTTTGACATTGGCGCAGCCATCTCTCCCCCCAGTCTGACCCGTCACGCAGACCTTCTGACCAAGCACTTCAACTCCCTGACCTGCGAGAATCAGATGAAGTACGAGCCCATGCACCCCGAGGAGAATAAGTGGGTGTTCGAGCCGGCTGATCAGATCGTGGCATTCGCCAAGGAGCACGGCATGCGGATGCGTATGCACGCCCCTGTCTGGCATGCACAGACCCCCAAGTGGTTCTTCGAGGCCAACGGCCGTCTGGCTCCCCGTGAGCTGGTTTATGAGCGTCTGGAACAGCACATCAAGGTGCTGACCGAGCGTTACGGCGATGCCGTTTACTCCTGGGACGTGGTCAACGAGGCTACCAACGACAAGCTGGACGAAATGTTCCTGCGCCGTTTCGGCAATAACCCCTACCGTCTCACCGATTATCTGGTGACCTGCGGCGTGGAGTATCTGGAAAAGGCCTATCATCTGGCCCGTAAGTATGCCCCCCACTGCCAGCTCTTCTATAATGACTATAACGAGTGCGATCCTTTGAAGCGCGAGCGCATCTATAACCTGATGAAGAATCTGCTGGACCGCGGCGCACCGCTGGATGGCTTTGGCATGCAGACCCATTATAACATCAACCGCCCGGATCTTGACGAGGTGAAGAAGTCCATCGAGATGTATGCCTCCCTGGGTCTGCGCATCCATATTACCGAGATGGACATCAACTTCTATACCGACGTTCATTCCAAGGAAGAGGCCATCGAAATCACCGACGAAATGCGCGAGCGGCAGAACGAGATCTATGTAAAACTCTTCGAGCTTTATCGCAGCTATTCCGACGTCATCGACTCCGTCACCACCTGGGGCGTGGCCGACGACTATTCCTGGCTGTCCCGTCCGAATCGTCCCAACTATCCGCTGCTCTTCAATGCAGATCACTCCCCAAAGCCCTGCGTCTACAAGATGATCGACGACGCCGTGGCAGGCAAGTAAGCATTCCGTACATATTGACCGCCCGGCAGAATCACCCATAAGGTACTTCTGTCGGGCGGTTTTGCCCTTTTTTCCAAAAACACCTGTCAGAAGGAGGAATCACTGATGTATCAGGAACTGCCTTCCCTGTGTAAGGCCTATGAAAAATATTTCAAGATCGGCGCCGCTGTCCAGCCCCAGAATCTGACGGCACAGCGGAATCTTCTCAAAAAGCACTTCAATTCCCTGACGGCCTCCGCCTGTATGAAGTTCGGCCCCGTCCATCCGGAGGAATACCGCTGGGACTTCGCAGACGCAGACGCCATCATTGCCTTTGCCAAGGAAAACGGTATGGGCGTGCGCGCTCATGCACCGGTGTGGCATCAGCAGACCGAGGACTGGCTCTTCACCGACCGCTTCACCTTTGCGGATCGGGAGATGATCCTGGACCGTCTGGAGGATCACATCCGGGTCATGGCCGGCCGCTACGGCGAGGACGTGTATGCCTGGGACGTGGTGAACGAGGCCATTGTGGATGACCCGAATGGCTATATGCGGGAGACCAAGTGGTACACCCTGATCGGCGAGGACTATATCGACTACGCCTATCGCTTTGTCAAAAAATATGCCCCCAAAACTAAGGTCTATTATAACGACTATAATGAGTTCAATCCTGCAAAGCGGGACAACATCGTGCGTCTGATGCGGGGGATGCAGGAGCGGGACGTGCCGCTGGATGGCTTTGGCCTGCAGCAGCATGTGAATATCTACACCTCTCTTGACGATATCAAGGCCGCCATCGAGGCCTATGCGACACTGGGCATTGAACTGCAGGTGACGGAGCTGGACGTCTCCCTCTATCACCCCAAGGATCGCCCGAATCCCTATTATCCCTATCGCCCCACCATTCCCACGAAGGAGGACTTCATCCGGCAGGGCAAGATGTATGAGGATCTCTTCGAGATCTATCGTTCCTATTCCGACGTGATCAACTCCGTGACCACCTGGGGCGCGGCGGATGATCTCACCTGGCTGGACGTGCATCCGGTGCCGGGCAGAAAGAACTATCCCCTGCTCTTCTCCTATGACCATACCCCCAAGCCCTGCACCCGCGCCATTGTGGAAGCGGTGCTGTAAGCGGAAAGGAGTGCGAAGATGATGACGAATTTGCCTTCCCTGAAAGATGCTTACGCCAAATATTTTAAGATCGGCGCCGCGGTGTCCGGCTATCACCTGCCGCTGTTTGGCGATATCCTGAAGGAACACTTTAATTCCCTTACCTGTGAAAACGCCATGAAGCCGGAACCCATCGAGCCCCAGCGGGGTGTGTGGAATTTCGGCGAGGCCGACCGGATCCTTTCCTTTGCCAAGGAAAACGGCATGGCCCTGCGCGCCCATGCACCGGTGTGGCACAAGCAGAACGGCCTGTGGATGTTCCGGAACGCCGCCGGCGAGACGGCCAGCCGCGAGGAGATTCTCGAAACCCTGCAGCAGCACATGGAAACCTTTGGCCAGCGCTATGGCGAAGAGATCTACTGCTGGGACGTGGTGAACGAGGCAGTGGCGCACTTTGAAAAGGATCTGGTGCTGCGCCCCTCGAACTGGACGGAACTGGTGGGCCCGGACTTTGTGGCAGAGAGCTTCCGCATTGCGAAGAAATGCGTGCCGGACAAGGTACAGCTTTTCTATAACGATTATAATGAGTGGATGCCGCATAAGCGGGAGAAGATGCTGAAGCTCCTGCGCGAGCTGATCGCAGAGGGTGCGCCCATCGACGGCTTTGGCATGCAGCAGCATCTGTCCATCTATGCGGACATGGATGAGATCCGCCGCAGCATCGAGGCCTATGCTTCACTTGGCCTCAGACTCCATGTGACGGAGTTGGACGTCTCCCTTTACACGGTCTATGAAACCGGCCGCCCCACCATCACGGACGAAATGCTCCGCAAGCAGTACGATATGTATGTAGAGCTTTTCCGCATTTATCGTCAGTATGCGGATGTGATCGATTCCGTCACCACCTGGGGTGTGGCAGACAGCATGACCTGGCTGAATACCTCCGCCGTGCGCATCGGCGACCGGAAGCCGGAGACGGCACCCGGCTATCGCATGAATTTCCCGCTCCTCTTCTATGCCGATCACCGTCCGCGTCCTTACACCGAGCAGATTATTGAGGATGCACTGAAATAAGCGCGTCCCCGCGAAAATAGAATCAAAAGGAGGTCGTACCATTATGAAATACGACAATATGCCTTCCCTGGCAGAGGCCCATGCCAAATACTTCAAGGTCGGCACCTGTCTCAATTCCCGTGACTTCATCGGTCACGCCGCCATCGTCAAAAAGCACTTCAACTGCATCACCGACGAGGGCATGATGAAATGGGGTCCCACGGAGCCGGAGGACGGCGTCTTCACCTGGGAAGAGGCCGACAAAATCGCAAACTTTGCCAAAGAAAACGGCATGGCTCTGCGCGCCCATGCACCCCTGTGGCACATCCAGACCGCCGAGTGGACGCACCTGGATAAAGACGGCAAGCCCGCCAGCCGCGAGCTGCACATCGAGCGCATTGAGCGCCACACCAAGGCCTTCTGTGAGCGCTACGGCGACCAGTTCTTCTGCTGGGACGTGGTGAATGAGGTCATCGACGACGATCCCGACGGCGGCCTGCTCAGAAAGACCAAATGGCTGGAAGGCGTGGGCGAGGATTATATCGATATCGCCTACAAGCTTGCCCGCAAGTATGCCCCGAATGCCCAGCTTTTCTATAACGATTATAATGAGTATAACCCGGTGAAGCGCGACAAGATCATCCGCATGATGAAGGGTATGCAGGAGCGCGGCATCCCGCTGGACGGCTTTGGTATGCAGAGCCACATCAACGTCCACGAGTTTGATATCGGCGAGTACAAGCGCACCATCGAGATGTATGCAGAGCTGGGTCTCCGGATCCACATTACGGAGCTGGACGTCTCCCCTTATTCCGCCCGTGAGCGGATGCTGCCCGCCTATCCCTACACCGACGAGTTGGTCGAGCGCCAGGCCACCATTTATCGCCAGGTCTTTGCCGCCGCCCGTGAGTATTCCGACGTGATCGACGACGTCACCACCTGGGGCATCGCCGACGATATCAACTGGCTGGATGGCTGGCTCCGTCCCGGCCGCGCACATTATCCGCTGCTCTTCTACTATGACCACACCCCGAAGTTCTTTACCCGCCAGATCGTCGAGGACGCCATCTGCGGCAGATAAATGGAGGATATAACGATGAGTGAGATTCTTTCCCTGGCGAAAGCCTATGAATCCTATTTTAAGATCGGCGCCGCCTTCTCCCCCAACAGCCTTGAGATCCACAAGGATCTTTTGAGAACCCAGTTCAACTCCTTCACCTGTGAAAATCAGATGAAGTACGAGCCGGCAGAGCCTCTGCCCGGCGAATTCCACTTTGCCCCGGCGGACAGCATTGCCAATCTGGCAAGAGAGCTGGGCATCAAGATGCGCGCCCACGCCCCGGTCTGGCACACCCAGACCCCGGACTGGATGTACCAAGACGGCGAGCAGGACGCCGATCCCGAGCTCATTTATCAGCGCATTGATGAGCACACCAAGATGATGGCCGCCCGGTATAACGACGTGGTTTATTGCTGGGACGTGGTGAACGAAGCCACCCGGGACGATGCGCCCGCCGAGGGCTCCGGCGAAAGCGACGTCTATCGCAACAGCCGCTACTTCCAGCTCTGCGGCAGCGAGTTCATCACCCGCGCCTTCAAGAGCATGGACAAGTATTCCCCCGATGCACAGCTCTTCTATAACGATTATAACGAGTGCTTCCCCGAGAAGAGAGAGCGCATTGTCAAGCTGATTCGGAAGCTGCAGGAGGATGGCTGCCGCGTGGATGGCTTTGGTATGCAGCAGCACTATTTCTTCGCCCCGAATTATGACGAGCTGAAGCGCTCTATCGAGACCTATGCCGGTCTGGGTCTGCGCCTCCACGTCACGGAGCTGGACGTCTCCCTGATGGCAGTCTTAAATCCCACCGGCGACCGTATCCGTCCCGGCGACGCAGCCTATGACGCCTATCTGAAGGCCGCACTGAATCCCACCCCCGAGCAGATCAACGCCATCAGCGAGATCTATGAAAAGCTCTTCGAGATCTATCGTCAGTACAAGGACGTCATCGACTGTGTCACCACCTGGGGCGTGGCCGACGACATCACCTGGCTGGATCGCTTCGGCACGGATCCCAATGCCCCGAAGATCAAGCAGTATCCCCTGCTCTTCGATATGAACCACCAGCCCAAGCCCTGCGTCGCCCAGATGATCGACGCCGTCAAATAAGGGAGGAACAAAAAATGAGTGAAATGACTCTTGCGAAAGCATATGAAAAATACTTCAAGATCGGCGCCGCCACTTCCCCCGCCGAGTTCCCCGCTCATGCAAAGCTCCTGAAAACCCACTTTAACTCCATCTCTCCCGAGAACCAGATGAAGTTCGGCCCCCTGCATCCTGCCAAGGATCAGTGGAACTTCCTGCCCGCCGACCAGATGGTGGCCTTTGCCAGAGAGAACGGCATGGTGTTCCGCGCCCACGCACCGGTGTGGCACGGCGGCACGAATCCCTGGATCTGGCAGGACGACCACGGCAATAACGCCAGTCCGGAGCTGCTTCTTGAGCGTCTGACCGAGCAGTTTGAGGTCTTTGGCGCCCGTTACGGTGACTTTGTTCAGTATTGGGACGTCATTAACGAGGCCATCGACGATGATCCCGCAAAGCCTGTTTTACGCGACACCAAGTGGCTGGAGATCATGGGCGAGGGTTATCTCACCACCGCTTTCAAGATCGCCAAGAAGGTCGCCCCCAAGGTACAGCTCTTCTATAACGACTATAACGAGTGGCTACCCGAGAAGCGCGACAAGATCTGCAAGCTGATCCAGAAACTGCAGGACGAGGGTGCTCCCATCGAGGGCTTTGGCATGCAGAGCCATATGTCCATCTATAACGTGGACATTGACGACGTGAAGCGCGCCATCGAGGCCTATGCCGCATTTGGTCTGCGTCTCCATGTCACGGAGCTTGACATCTCCCTCTATGATCCCAAGGATCGCTCTCTGCCCGCTCCCATCCTCACCGACGAGATGTTCGAGCGTCAGGCACAGCTCTATATCGATCTCTTCCGGGTCTATCGTGAGTATTCCGACGTCATCGACAACGTCACCACCTGGGGCGTGGCGGACGACTACACCTGGCTGAATTACTGGCCGGTGCAGGGACGCACCAATTACCCGCTCCTCTTCTACGCCGATCACTATCCGAAGCCCTTTATCGAGACCATCATCGAAGAAGCACTGAAATAAGGATTTTTCCCTGCTCCCGCGGCATCCGCCGCGGGAGCTTTTTTTCTATGCCGCCTTGCTTGACAGAAGTCCCTTTCTGGTAGTAAGATATCTAATGAAAGAGTATGACCCTGCCGTGTGGTCGGATGGAGGCATTTTGTCGTATGTTTCAGGTAAAATTTATCGGGCTCGCTTTGCGTCATCAGAGTCTCACCCGGGAAGTGTATGCCCGCCGGGGCATCAAGTCCGGGCATCCCAAGGTGCTGCGCACCCTTCAGAGTCATGATGGCTGTATGCAGGTGGAGTTAAGCCGCCTGTGCGGCATCACGCCCGCCACCACCGTAAGTCTTCTGAACGTCATGGAGCGGGACGGCCTCATCGAGCGCCGCGCCGTTCCCGGCGACCGGCGCGCCCTGGGCGTACATCTCACCGAAAAGGGCCGCGCCCAGCTTGACATTCTGGATGAACTGGATGTCACCCTGAGTCACGAGCTTCTGGACGGCTTCAGTCCGGAGGAAGCGCGGCAGTTTGAACACTATCTGGAAAGGATGCGAAGAAACATTGAGCGCATTGATTGACCGTCTGTTTGTCAAGGACCGCAAATTTTACCGCACGATTCTTTATCTGGCGCTGCCGATCGTGGCACAGAACATGATCACCATCGGCGTCAATATCATGGATACGGTGATGCTGGGTAACTATGGCGAGGTACAGCTCTCCGGCTCCTCCCTGGCCAACGATTTTATCAACATCTTCCACATTCTCTGCATGGGCATGGGCGCGGGCGCGTCGGTGCTCACCGCCCAGTATTGGGGCGCGGGAGATCGGGAATCCATCCGCAAGTCAGTCACCATTATGCTGCGGATCTGCATGACGCTGGTGGCGGTCTTTACCCTGCTGACGGCGTTCTTCCCGGCGCAGATCATGCGGGTCTTCACCACGGATCAGGCGGTCATCGACAAGGGCGTGATCTATTTCCTGTGGAGTCTTCCCACTTACTTCATGATGGGCGTTTCCCTGACGCTGACCTTGATCCTGCGGTCTCTGCGCAAGGTGAAGATCGCACTTTATACCTCCATCATCGCCTTCTTTGTGAACATCGGCTGTAACTATGTCTTTATCTTCGGTAAGCTGGGCTTTCCGGAGATGCAGATCGCCGGTGCGGCATTGGGCACCGTATGCGCCCGATTCGTGGAAATGGCCATTATCGGCGGTTATTTCCTCTTTATGGAAAAAGATATCGGTTATCGCATCCGGGATTTCTTCCGGCCCTGCGGCGATGTGGTGAGCAGATATATCAAGTTCTCCCTGCCGGTCATCTGTTCCGATGCCCTGCTGGCGCTGGGTAACTCCATGGTGTCCGTGATCATCGGCCATATCGGCACGGAGTTCGTGGCGGCCAATGCCATCATTGCCACCATCGTGCGTCTCAGCACCGTATTCACCCAGGGCCTGGGCCAGGCCTCCGCCACCATCACCGGCAACACGCTGGGCGTGGGCGACCGGGAAAAGACCTATCGCCAGGGCGTCACCATGGTGACCCTCAGTGTGCTCATCGGCATGGTCTCCGCCGTCATCATCTTGTCCCTGACCCCCTGGATCATCGGCATGTACGAGATCACGGAAGTCACCCGCCAGACCGCCTATCAGCTCATGTATGCGGTGTGCATCATGGTGGTGTTCCAGGCCATGCAGAGCGTCCTGACCAAGGGCATTCTTCGTGGCGGCGGCGACACCAAGTTCTGTATGTGCGTAGACGCCGTGTTCCTCTGGGTGGTATCGGTACCGCTGGGCGCGCTGTGCGGTCTCGTCTGGGGCTGCAGTCCCTTTGTGATCTATATCGCCCTGAAGCTGGACTGGGCCATCAAGAGCCTGCTCTGTCTCTGGCGCGTGAAGAGCCGCAAGTGGATGAAGCGCGTGGCCGTGAAATAAGTCTGTATAGAATAACCCCCGCGATGGATCGTCTCAATCCATCGCAGGGGTCTCTTTATAACAGGGTAAAAGATTTTCGTTCGCTTTCCAGGATGCCCTCCCGACGGAGCTTGCTGATCTCGGCAGATAAGCCGCTTCGCTCCACCTCCAGATAGTCCGCCAGCTCCTGACGGTCAAAGGGGATCTCGAAATGGGTGCTGCCAGCGGCCTTGGCCTGCTGGCGCAGATAGGCCAGAAGCTTTTCCCGGGTGGAGCGATGGGCGGTGATCTCCAGTTTTTCATGGAAGCGGATGGTTTTCTCCGCCAGCTCCCGCATGAGGTTATAGATCATCTGCTGGTGGAACACACAGGCATTGGAGCAGGAGCGCATCATGCGGCGATAGTCCACCAAAAGCACGTCCGTATCCTCCACCGCCACCACAGACACCGGGATCCGCTCCGCCTCGGCACAGACAAAGGCCTCGGCAAAAATCCCGGAGACCCCTACGTTTGAAACAATGCTGCGATTGCCATAATAATCTGTCCGGATCATCTGCACCATGCCCCGCAGGACAATGCCGAAGGCGCTGGCCTCGTCCCCCTCCGCGAAAATCACCGAGCGGCGGGGATAGCTCGCCTCCCGCACATCAAGACAGGAGAGTAACGCCCCCAGATCGGCATCCGCCACCTCGTGGAACAGCGGACAATTCCGCAGTACCGAAAAATATTTTTGCATACGACCCCTCTTTTGTTGAATTTTCAACATACTTTCTCTCCAGATTATACTATACTGTACTCACAAAAGCAAGGAGGAACCCAAATTGAAAATTGCTTTTTATGACGCAAAACCCTATGACATGGATTCGTTCCGGCGCGTCAGCGACGCGTACCCTGTCACGATCAAATATTATGATACCAAGTTAAATGAGGACACCGCCGAGCTGGCCCGCGGCTTTGACGCGGTGTGTGTCTTTGTCAACGATACCGTGAATGCCGCGGTAATCGATAAACTCTATGAAGAGGGCGTCCGCGTGCTGGCGCTGCGCTGCGCCGGCTTTAACCATGTGGATATGAAGCACGCCTATGGAAAACTTCATGTGATGCATGTGCCCGCCTATTCCCCCTATGCGGTGGCGGAGCACGCCATGGCCCTGCTGCTCACTTCTGTGCGCCGGATCCACAAGGCCTATATCCGCTCCCGGGACTTCAATTTCTCCCTGCAGAATCTCACCGGATTCGACCTTCACGGCAAGACCGTGGGCGTCATCGGTACGGGACGCATCGGGCGGGTGTTCATCGAGATCTGCCGGGGCTTCGGCATGAAGGTGCTGGCCTATGATAAATTCCCGGCGGAGGGACTGGCGGACGGCGAAAACATCCGCTATGTGGAGCTTGACGAACTCTTTGCAAAGAGCGATATCATTTCTCTCCACTGCCCCCTCACCGACGAGACCTATCACATCATCGACGAAGACGCCCTGAACCGGTGCAAAACCGGCGTGGTGCTTCTGAACACCTCCCGGGGTGCGCTGGTGGATGCGGAGGCGCTGCTGGCCGGGATCAAGTCCCGCAAGGTGGGCGCGGCCTGTCTGGACGTCTACGAGGAGGAATCCGACCTCTTCTTTGAGGATAACTCCGGACACATTCTGGAGGATGACACGCTGGCGAGACTGATCTCCATGCCCAATGTGATCGTCACGTCCCACCAGGCCTTCCTGACGCAGGAAGCCCTGGACAGCATCGCAGAGACCACCATGGAGAACCTGCGGGAATGGGAAGCGCGGGGCGTGTCGAAAAACGAATTATGCTATCGAAACGGGAATATTGAACCGGCAGGCTGTGAGTCCTGCTTCGGATGAGGAACATGGGAGGGGAAAAATATGATCCGAAAGATCATCCATATTGACGAAGACAAATGCAACGGCTGCGGCGCGTGTGCGGCGGCCTGTCACGAGGGCGCCATTCAGATGGTGGACGGCAAGGCCCGCCTGACCCGGGAGGATTACTGCGACGGGCTGGGCGATTGTCTCCCCGCCTGCCCCACTGGCGCTATTTCCTTTGAAGAGCGAGAGGCCCCCGCCTATGACGAGGCCGCTGTGCTGGCCGCCAAGGCTGAAAAGGCCGCGCCCATCCCCTTTGCCTGCCCCGGCATGCAGGCGCGCGCCATGCGCCGGGAGAGCGCCGCAGCGGCGGCTCCTGCCGCGGTAGAAAGCCAGCTGCAGCAGTGGCCCTGCCAGATCAAGCTGGCGCCCCTGCGCGCCCCCTATTATGAAAACGCCAATCTCCTGATCGCGGCGGACTGTACCGCCTATGCCTATGGCAATTTCCATCAGGATTTCATGCGGAATCACATCACGCTCATCGGCTGTCCCAAGCTGGACGAGGACGACTATGCAGAAAAACTCACCCGCATCATCGCCGGGAACAACATCCGCAGCGTAAAGGTGGCGCGGATGGAGGTGCCCTGCTGCGGCGGTCTTGAGAACGCGGTGCGCCGCGCCCTGCAGGCAAGCGGGAAATTCATCCCGTGGCAGGTGGTGACCATCTCGACGGATGGAAGAATTCTGGAATAAAGAATTGCAATCCCTGTGCCAGAAGATTATAATATAGGTATCATCCAAGCAGGAGGACGACATATGTTTATCACGAATGACATCAAGTATATCGGCGTCAACGACCATAAAGTAGACCTTTTTGAAGGCCAGTATGTGGTGCCGAACGGCATTTCCTATAATTCCTACGCCATCATGGACGAGAAGATCGCCATCATGGACACCGTGGACGTGAACTTCACCCATGAATGGCTGGACAATATCCAGAACACCCTGGGCAGCCGCAAGCCCGATTATCTGGTGATCCAGCATATGGAGCCGGATCATTCCGCCAATATCGTGAACTTCCTGAAGGCCTATCCGGAGGCAAAGGTCGTTTCTTCCCAGAAGGCTTTCCAGATGATGAAAAATTTCTTCGGCACGGACTTCCCGGACCGCCAGGTGGTGGTCGGCGGCGGCGACACCCTGGAGCTTGGCCGTCACACCCTGACCTTTGTGACCGCACCCATGGTGCACTGGCCGGAAGTCATCGTCACTTATGACAGCCTTGACCGCGTGCTCTTCTCCGCAGACGGCTTCGGCAAGTTCGGCGCGCTGGACGTGGACGAGCCCTGGGCGGATGAAGCCCGCCGCTACTATATCGGCATCGTGGGTAAGTACGGCGCACAGGTGCAGGTGCTGCTGAAAAAGGCCGCCGGCCTGGATATCCAGACCATCTGCCCGCTGCACGGCCCGGTGCTGACGGAGAATCTGGGCTATTATCTGAACCTCTATAACACCTGGTCCTCCTATCTGCCGGAGGAAGAGGGCATCGTCATCGCCTATACCTCCATTTACAGCAACACCCGCAAGGCAGTGCAGATCCTGACCGAGAAGATCAAGGCCACCGGCTGCCCCAAGGTCGTGGTGTATGATCTGGCCCGCTGTGACATGGCCGCCGCCGTGGCCGACGCCTTCCGCTATAACAAGCTTGTTCTGGCCACTACCACCTATAACGCGGAGATCTTCCCCTTCATGCGGGAGTTCATCGATCACCTCACGGAGCGCAATTACTCCAACCGCACCGTGGCCCTCATCGAAAACGGCAGCTGGGCGCCCCTTGCCGCCAAGGTCATGAAGGGCGAGCTTGAGAAGTGTAAGAACCTCACCTTCACCGATACCACCGTACGCATCCTCTCTGCCCTGAACGAAGAGAGCAGCGCACAGCTGGATCGCATGGTGGAGGAGCTGTGCCAGGAGTATCTGGCCAGACAGGACGCCACCGCCAACAAGAACGACATGACCGCTCTCTTCAACATTGGCTATGGCCTCTATGTGATCACCTCCCACGACGGCCGCAAGGATAACGGCCTCATCGTCAACACCGTCACCCAGGTCACCAACACCCCCAACCGTGTGGCTGTGACCATCAATAAGGAGAACTACTCTCACCACGTCATCCGCCAGACCGGCATCATGAATATCAACTGCCTGTCCGTGGATGCGCCCTTCAAGGTCTTTGAGCACTTTGGCTTCCAGAGCGGCCGCAACGTGGACAAGTTCGCCGACTGCGAACCCCTGCGTTCCGATAACGGCCTCATTTTCCTGCCGCGGTATATTAACGCCTTCCTCTCTCTGAAGGTGGAGCAGTATGTGGATCTGGACACCCACGGCATGTTCATCTGCACCGTCACCGAGGCCCGTGTCATTTCTGACCGCGAGACCATGACCTACACCTATTACCAGAACAACGTTAAGCCCAAGCCCCAGACCGAGGGCAAGAAGGGCTATGTCTGCAAGGTCTGCGGCTATGTCTATGAGGGCGACACCCTGCCCGATGACTACATCTGCCCGCTCTGCAAGCACGGTGCAGCAGACTTTGAACCCATCAGCGAATAACCCATCGATAGAAAGAAACCCCAAAAGGAGGAACAAATCATGAAAAAATACGCATGCGCCATCTGTGGCTGGGAATACGACGAGGCACTGGGTGATCCCGATCTCGGCATTGCCCCCGGCACCGCATTTGAAGACCTTCCCGAAGACTTTGTCTGCCCCCTCTGCGGCGTAGGCAAAGAGGACTTCGCAGAAGCGGAATGAGCGTAAAAAAGCGCCGGTCATGCGACCGGCGCTTTTTTCAGGACTTTTTCCCGACGATAAATTCTGCTGCCAAAACGGACACTTCTTTCGTCTCGTCATTGCGGAACTCGTTAACCATACGATAGGTTCCCGGCGAGAGGGGATCGTGATGGGCAGAGAGGGAAATGACAATTTCCCGGCTGCGCCCCGGCATCACCACATGAGAGATATCCACCCAGGCGGAGCCGTTTTTACTGTAGGGTACCACGACCCAGCGACCACCCACCTTTTTCTCAATGGTGTAATAATCCCCAAATGAGTAGGGATCCGTGCCATTATTTTCCAGTGTGAAATACGCCTGATCAGGCTGATACCAAAGGATGTGTGAAAAGGACAGCCGGAGATCGGGATTGTCATTCACGGTTTCATAAGGCGAAGGCTCCATACTGCTACAGGCAGAAAGCGACAGCATGCAAAACAGCAGGAAACAGAGAGCAAATAATCGTCTCATCATCATAAGCAGTAAGGTTCCCGCCAATGGCTGGAACCTTTTTCATTATCGGAATAACTTCTTCATAAAGTCCGCTACGCTCTTGCGCCAGACGGTCCATTCGTGGACGCCGGGGCACTCGAAGTAGGCGGCGGGGATGCCGTTGGACTTTAAGTAAGCGATGTTCTCGCCGATCTGGTTATAGATGCGGGCTTCCTCCGTGCCGGTGGCCATGAAGAAGAGCTTCGTTTTTTCCCGGAATTCGGCGGAATTTGCAATGACGTCCCGGGCATTCACCCAGCCGTACCAGCGCTGGTCGAAGGAACCGGAGAGCATGCCAATGTAGGCAAAGAGGCCCGGATGGTTGCAGGCAGTGGTGGCGCTGTGGTAGGAACCCATGGAGAGGCCGCAGATGGCGCGATGGTCGCCGTCGGGGATCGTGCGATAGCGGGACTCGATCATGGGCATCACGTCGTGGGTCAGGAAGCGGTCGAAGTCACCGGCAATGAACTCGCCGGGGTCATCATAGTCCATGTCGTAAAGGCAGGACATGACGATGATGCATTCTTCACACTCGCCCCGGGCGATGAGATTATCCGCGATATAGTTGATCTTGCCCTGCCAGATCCAACCGGTCTCGTTCTCGCCGCCGCCGTGATGGAGATAGAGCACAGGATAACGGCGGTCGGTTTCCTCCCGATAAGACGCGGGGGTGTAGACCCAGACGGCGTGCATCATACCGGTTTTGGACGAGGGCTGGAGCTCCATATGGATGGAGCCATGGGGCACGTCGAGACACAGCCAGGTGTCGTCATTCGGGTCCGGCACCTCGAAGTAGTTCACAGCCTCGTGCCCGCCGTAACCGAAGGGCGCCTGGGGATTGGCGGCCACGTTGCCGTCCACATAGTAGTGGTGATAATGGAAGCCGGGCTCTACATCGCGAACGGTCACCGTCCAGACGCCGTCCTCCCCTTTCGTCATGGGGAAACGCTGGCCATGGAACTTTTCGCCCAGACCCTCCACCTCTACGGTTTTGGCATTGGGGGCAATGTAGTAGAAGGTCACGGTGCCGTCGGCCTCGGCCTCCACGCCGCGGTGCATGTGATCGTGCTTGGGCGCATTGCCCATGACCCGCATGGTCATGTAGGTGGGGTTCATAAAGAGGGCGTGGGCCTCAATGGCGGGATTGACAGGTTTCCAGGGTTTTTCCATACATGCCCCTCCTTATTCCGCAAAAGCCAGATAGGCCGCCTCGCGCACGGCGTGGTGGTGGTAAAGTTCCTGATTGGGCATCATGTTATGCATGTAGACGATGGAAATCCGGCTGACGGGGTCGGCCTCGCACCAGGTGCCAAAGCCGCCGGTCCAGCCAAAAGCGCCGATGTTGCCGCAGGCAGCGCCGGGGCACTTTTCCTTGTCCATAAGGGTACGCACGCCGTAGCCATAGCCATAACCGGCGTTATATCCGCTGTTTTCCGTCTGGTATTCGTGGAGGGCGGTCTCAGAGAGCTGGTTCACGCGCATGAAGGCCAGGGTTTCTTCTTTCATGATGCGGGTGCCGTTATACTCGCCGCCGCAGGCCCACATCTGGAGCATCTTGGTGAAGTCACGGACATTGGTCATAAGGGAGGGCTTGCCGTCCTCGTTTTCCTCGCCGGGATACTGAGAGCGGTCAAACTCCCGGGGCATCACGGCAAAGCCGTCCTCGGTCACGCGATAGCCACGCACCAGAAGATCCTCGGTGATGGTATCGGTGAAAAGCGTGTCGGTCTCGGTCATGCCAAGGGGCTCGAAGATATAGTGGCGCATGGCCTGGTAAAGACGCATACCGGTGATCTTTTCCACCACGCCGCCGATGATCTCACTGCCGAAGCCATACTGCCAGTGGGTGCCGGGGTCGAAGCCCACGGGCACGGGGGCCATGGCGGCGATGGCGTCCTGGACGTTATAGTGACCCTTGGCCCAGACTGGCTCCATGGCGCGGCTCATGGCAAGCAGCGTGGGATTCGTGGCAGCGGCGGGCGCGGGGCCGAAGCAATAGGGCATACCGCAGGACATGATGGTAGCGTCCCGCACCGTGATGGGGCGGGAGAGGGGCTCCTCCCGGAGGGTGCCGTCGGCATCCCGGACGAACTTGGTCTTATTCGCCCAGGCCGGGAAGAAGTCGGAAAGAGGCTGGTCCATGCTGACCTTGCCCTCTTCCATGAGCTTCATGAGGATCGTATAGGTGACCAGCTTCGTCATGGAAGCCTGGCGATAGAGATTCTCCGCCTTCACCGGAATCTTCTTCTCATAGTCGGCATAGCCGTAATAGCCCTCATAGAGGATCTTGCCGTCCTGTGCCACGGCGCAGGCGCAGCCGGGCACGGTCTCTGCCGCAAATTTCTGCAGCAGGGCATCCAGTTTTTCAAAATTCGGCATCGTTCGCTCCTTTTATTCCAGGCAGCCGTATGCGGTGTTGCGCATACGCAGGTGATGGTATTCCTCGAGATTGGGCTGGAGATTATGCATATAAACGATGGACACGCCCTCGCTGGGATCGGCCTCGGCCCAGGTGCCGGAGCCGCCGGTCCAGCCAAAGGCACCGATGGAACCATTGTGCTGTCCGGCATACTTGTCCATCAGAGTACGCACGCCGTAACCATAGCCGTAACCTGCCAGATAGTTATTATGGAAATCACGCTTCAGCTGTTCCTCGGTGAGCGTATTGGTGCGCATGAGATCGATGGTCTTGCGGCCCATCAGGCGCTGGCCATTATAGACGCCGCCGTTTGCCAGCATCTGCATGAGCTTCGTATAGTCATAGGGATTGGTGATCACCCGGGCAAAGCCGGAGACCTCGCCCAGCTTGCCCACGTGGGCAGCCTCCATCTGGGGAGATGCAATGGTGAGGGCGCCTTCGTCGCCCAGATTTTTGCCGCGCACCAGATGATAGTTCTTGACAAGGCGCTCTTCCAGATCGCCGAAGAGGAAGTTTGCGGAGCTTTCCATGCCCAGCGGCTCAAAGAGCATTTCTTTCAGAACCAACTCGGCAGGCTTGCCGTAAATGACCTCGAGAAGGCCCGCGGTGAGCTCACTGGCGAAGCCGTAGAGGTGGGCGCTGCCGGGCTCGAAGGCCAGGGGAACTTCGCTGACGGCCTTGATCTGTTCCCGCAGGGTGAAGTGGCCCTTCTCCCGCAGGGGTTTCATGGCCTTTGCCATGGCCTCGGCGGTGGGATGGCGCACGGGCATGAAGCCCATGATCATCTCATAGGGATGGCCGGTGGTCATATTAAAGATGTTCTTGACGGTGAGGGGCTTGTCCACGGGGACGATGTCCACTTCGCCGTCGGGGCGAACCACCATCTTTTTCATATCGCGGTATTCCGGGAAATACTCATAAAGCGGGTCGGACATCAAGAACTTGCCCTGCTCGAAGAGCATCATACCGGCGGTGTACATGGCGACCTTGGTAAGAGAGGCCTGGCGGAACACATTTTCGCGCTTCAGGGCCACTTTATTCTCCACATCGGAATAGCCGAAGTAATTTTCGTAAAGGATCTCGCCGCGCTTTGCGATGACGCAGCCGCAGCCGGGCAGGCCGTCATCCACATACTTCTGCAGCAGTGCATCCAGTTGTTTGAAATCAGACATAGTGCCCCTCCTTCTCAGTCAATCAGGCCGTAGGCCACGTTACGCATCCGGAGATGATAATAGGCCTCCATATTCGGCATCATGTTATGCATATAAACGATGGCTACCTGATCCTCGGGATCGGCCTCGCACCAGGTGCCGAAGCCGCCGGTCCAGCCAAAGGCGCCCAGGGAACCGTTATGATTGCCCGCCGCCTTGTCCATCAGGGTACGCACGCCGTAACCATAGCCATAGCCGGCGTTATAGGTGTCGGTAAAGAGCTTGTCAAGGCCGTTTGCCCGCATGGCGTCAATGGTCTTGCGGCCCATGATGCGCTGGCCTTCATAGACGCCGCCGCAGGCCAGCATAGTCATGAGCTTCGTAAAGTCCGGCACCGTGGAGAAAAGTCTTGCCCAGCCGGCTTCGTTTTCTTTACCCGGCAGGTGCTTTTTATCAAAGAAGGTGGGGCCGGGTACCATGGTGCCGTCGGCCTTTTTGGCGTAGAGCTTCACCATGCGCTCCTCGATATCACCGAAGAAGATGGCGCGGGTGTCGTCCATACCCAGGGGATCAAAGAGGAACTCCCGGAACACGTCGTTCACGGGCTTGTCGCAGACCGCTTCGATGATACCGGCAGCCAGCTCGCTGGAGAAGCCATAGATCCACTCGGTGCCCGGTTCACAGGCCAGATAGGACTTGCTGATGGCCTCGATCTGCTCGCGGTTGGTGTAGTATCCCCGCTCCCACAGGGGCTTCATGGCCTCCTGCATGGAACGCAGGGTGCGGTTATCCGTGGGGGCGTCGGAATTGCAGTACGGCAGGCCGCACTTCATGGACATGACGTCCCGGATGGTGATGGGCTTTTCTACCGGCTCGATGCGGAAATAACCGTTCGCCTGGTGAACCACTTTTTTCATATTGGCCCACTCGGGGAAATAGTTGGTGATGGGATCGGTCATCAGGAATTTGCCCTGTTCATAGAGCATCATCATGGTGACGTAAAGCGGAATCTTGGACATGGAGGCCATGCGGTAGACAGATTTTTCCGTGATGGGCGTTTTGGCGTCCAGATCTGCATAGCCGGAATAGCCCTCGTAAAGCGTTTTTCCGTTTTGAGTGATCATCAGGCCGCAGCCGGGCAGGCCGCCGTCTGTAAAGTCCCGGATCAACCGGTCAAGATCATGGGTGGTCGACATGATATCCCTCCATTCATAGTACTTCCCGCCAAATTTTGGCGAGCAAACCATTAGCATTCTAATCATATGATACAAAAAAGCCGGAATCCTGTCAAGGGATTCCGGCTTTCCCATACGGGATTCGGCCAAACAAGCTTATATTTTCCGGGTCTTCTGCGGTCCGCTTATGCGTCGATCCAGGTCCCCGCCGCTGCGGCGCGAAGCGCCAGCTGCAGGAAAAGGAAGCTCTTGCGGTTGTCGGCATAGTCGGTCTCGGCGGGGCGATTCTCCCGCAGGGCCAGACAGGCCTCCGAGAGCTCCAGCACTCTGGATTCCACCAGGGCATCCGGGAAATGCTCCCGCCGGGTCTCATCCCCCGGCAGATGCAGGATCAGATCCTCGCCCCGGATCTGCAGCACGCCGCGGTCGCACTCGATCTCCCATTCGCCGTTCCAGTGGGTGGAGGTGGCGGGAGAACCCAGCGTGCCGTCATAGCGGAAGCGCACATCGCCGCTCATCTCCGCCATGAGCCAGGCATCCGCATAGCGCGCGCCGTACCAGCTGTAGGGCGCGTCGTGCTCCTGACACCAGACGCGGCGGGCTTCCTCCCCGCTGAGATAGCGGGCCAGATCGAAGTGGTGGATGGATACGTCATCCAAAAGCGGATGGGTCAGCGTGCCGTGATAAAAGCGGCTCACATCCGGATGATAGTGGCGGAAGTGGCAGTCCATGGTGTGGATTTTGCCCAGTTCCCCGGAGGAAAGGATCTCCTTCGCCCGGCGGAAAATGGGTTGGTAGCGATAGTTCTCGCCGATCATGAGGAAGCCATTCGTCTCGGCGAGCACCGCGCCGGTGGCGTCGGCGGCCGAAAGCGTGTCGGCGATGGGCTTTTCGCACAGGACCGCAATGCCCCGGCGCAGGAGGTCTTCATTGATGGCGTGATGACGGTCCGGCGGGGTGACGTTCACCACCAGTTCGGGATGAACCGCCGCACAGGCGGAGGCCAGATCCCGGAAGCGGGGGATATCCGCCGGAATCCCCTGCCAGTGTTCCTCATGCCGGTCGATCACCGCCGCCAGTTCGGCCTCCCGGCAGGCGGGAACAATGGTATCCGCCCAACTATGTCCGAAATTGCCAAGGCCCAAAACGGCTACGCGCACTTTTTCCATACTCGATTCCTCTTTTCAGAAAATCCCCGCCGGTGGGGCGGGGATTCTTTTTTTACTTGCGGGCGCAGTTTTTGGCATAGAGCCAGGAGCTGCGGCACATATCCTCCAGGGTGTGGGTGGCTTCCCAGCCGAGGACTTCCTTTGCCTTGGTGGGATCGGCCCAGAAGGCGGGCAGATCGCCGTCGCGGCGGGGGCCGATGACATAGGGCAGGGTGAGCTCGTTCACCTTCTGGAAGGCATTCACCAGTTCCAGAACAGACACGCCGTGGCCGGTGCCCAGATTGATGGCCTCGGCGCCCTCATGATCGGCGGCATATTCCAGTGCGCGGAGATGACCCACGGCCAGATCCACCACGTGGAGATAGTCCCGCTGGCAGGTGCCGTCGGGCGTGGGATAATCGTCGCCGAAGATGGTGAGTTTTTCCAACTGGCCCGCGGCCACACGGCCGATATAGGGCATCAGGTTATTGGGGATGCCGTTGGGATCATCGCCGAGTAGGCCCGATTCGTGGGCGCCGATGGGGTTGAAGTAGCGCAGCAGGATGGCGCAGAAATCCGGGTGGGCGGTGACATAGTCCTTGAGAATGCGCTCGATCATCACCTTGGTCCAGCCGTAGGGATTAGAGGTCTGGAGGGCAGGCATGTCCTCCCGGTAGGGCGCCTCATTCTCCGGGCCGTACACTGTGGCGGAAGAGGAGAACACCAGCTTACGGCAGCCCACCTCCTCCATCACTTCCAGCAGGGTGATGGCGCTGTCCAGGTTGTTGCGGTAATACTTCAGGGGTTCGCGGACGCTCTCGCCCACGGCCTTATAGGCGGCAAAGTGGATCACGGCGTCGATCTCGTGCTCGCGGAACACCCGGCGCAGGGCGTCCGCATCCTTGCAGTCGTTTTCATAAAAGGCGGGGCGGCGGCCCGTGATGGTCTCGATGCGGTTGATGACGTCGGCCTGGGCATTGGACAGGTCATCCAGCACCACGGCCTCATGCCCGGCCTGGAGAAGCTCCACCACCGTATGGCTGCCGATATAACCGGCGCCGCCGGTCACTAATACTTTCATTGGGAAACCTCCTCTGTAAAGCGCAGGAACGCCGCGCGCCCTGCCTCCGTTCTTGCGTATACGCCGGCGTGCTCCAGCACGCGGGCAAAGATCCCGCCCACTTCTTCCTGCAGGATTTCGGTGATATTTTCCGGGGTAAAGTCGTATGCTTCGCGCATTTTTGCCACCCAGGGAGCGTGCTTTTCCAACTCGCCGGTGAGCGGCTGATTCTCTAAAATCGCAGTCTCCAAAGCCGCCAGCTCGCCCTTTAATCGGGCGGGCAGGACGGCCAGGCCCATGACCTCGATGAGGCCGATGTTTTCCTTCTTGATGTGATGAAGCTCCGCATGGGGATGATACACGCCCAGAGGATGCTCCTCGGTGGTGATGTTATTGCGCAGCACCAGGTCGAATTCATACTCGTCGCCCCGGCGGCGGGCAATGGGCGTGATGGTGTTATGGGGCGCGTCGGTGTGGGCGAAGATAAAGGCGTCCTCGTCGGTATAGCCGCGCCATTTCTGAAGGATCCGGTCGGCCAGCTCCACCAGACGGTCGGGGTCGGCGGCGCGGAGGCGGATCACGCTCATGGGCCAGCGGACAATGCCGGCGGTGATCTCCTCATAGCCCGGGAAACGCAGTTCCTGCTCAATAGGCGCCCGCTCCATGGGGAAGGTATAATGGCCGCCCTGGAAATGCTCATGACTCAAAATACTGCCGCCCACGATGGGGAGATCGGCATTGGAGCCCACGAAATAGTGCGGGAACAGCGTCACAAAGTCCAGCAGTTTCCGCAGAGCGGAGCGGTCGATGACCATGGGGGTATGCCGGGAATTAAAGACGATGCAGTGCTCCGGATAATAGACATAGGGACTATATTGGAGATACCAGTCGCTCTCCGCAATGGTGATGGGGATGATGCGGTGGTTCTGGCGGGCGGGATGGTTCATGCGGCCCGCATAGCCCTCGTTTTCCGGGCAGAGCATACACTTGGGATAGCCGGACTGGGGCGCGGCCTTGGCGGCGGCGATGGCCCGGGGATCCTTTTCGGGCTTTGAGAGATTGATGGTGATATCGAGATCGCCGTACTCCGTGGCCGTCTGCCAGCGCAGATCTTTCGCAATGCGATAGCGGCGGATATAGTCGGTGTTCTGGGAAAATTCGTAATACCAGTCGGTAGCGCGGCGGGGATCCTCTGCATAGAGGGCGGCGAATTTCGCCCGCACCTCCCGGGGCGGCGGCGTCAGCGCGCCCATGAGGCGGGTGTCGAAGAGATCACGGCTGACGATATCATCTGCACAGATACCGCGGGCAACCGCGTCGTCCAGAAGCGCGCCAAGAATTTCTTCCAGAGGAAGATCCGTCGCATCCGCGGGTTCAAAGGCATCCAGCCGCAGAATCTCCAGCAGGGCATTGGTGGTGTAAACCGTGTCGCAGGGTTCGATCAGGCCGGTGGTGACGCCATAGCGCACCAGGGCGGCAATGTATGTATTTCGATCCATTCTTTTCCCTCACTTTACCCGGATGCCGCCCTCGGGGCGGATGGACAGCACATGACAGGCACCCTGGCCGAGAACCGCCTCGATGCCGTCCCGGAAGGAATCCAGGAGATCCATAGGCACAAAGGCCTGCACCGTGCCGGCGAAACCACCGCCATGGACGCGGAAAGCGCCGCGTCGGCCCAGCAGCGTATCACAAAGTGCCAGGGTCAGAGCCACGTCCTGATGCGCCACGGCACCGGCGGGAGTGATATTCTGTAAGTACATGAAGGAGCTGCGGCCGGAGGCGGAGACCAGCTCCAGGAAGCGCGGGAAGTCGTTCTGTTCCAGGGCCTCGGCCTGGGCCATGACCCGGGCATTCTCCTGATAGAAATGGATGGCGCGCAGAATCGCGCGATCCGGCACCTGTCCCCGCAGACGCGGGAGCGCGGCGTAAAATGCGTCCTCCGGGATCTCCCGCAGATATTCCCGGCCCATCAGGCGGCAGAGCGCCTTCAGTTCGCCGGGGATAGCGGCGTATTCGTCCGTCAGGTCGGCGTGATCCGCGCCGGTATCGATGATGCAGAGGGCATGACCGGCGGCGGCAAAGTCAAAATCGATGCGGCGCACCACGGGCGCGGCGGGATCGGCAAAGTCAATGAACACCATGCCGCCCACAGCGGAGGCAGTCTGATCCATCAGGCCGCAGGGCTTGCCAAAATACTGATTCTCGGCCCACTGGCCGATCCGGGCGATCTCCACGGGGGAGAGCCGTTCGTCCGCATCCAAAAAGAGTTCGTTACAGATGGTGCCGATGAGCACCTCAAAGGCGGCGGAGGAACTGAGTCCGCTGCCGGGCAGGACGGTGGACTGCACCTGGGCGTCAAAGCCCGTAAGCTTCGCACCGCGGGCGGCAAAGGCGGCGGCCACGCCGCGCACCAGAGCGGCGGTGGTGTTCCGCTCGTCCTCATGGATCGCAAGATCGGAAAGCGCGATCTCCACTGCGGGATAGCTCTCAGACGCCACGCGGATCAGGTCGGTGCCGTTCAAGCGCACCTGAGCGGTGGTTTCCAGATTCACGGCGCCCGCCAGCACACAGCCATGCTGGTGATCGGTATGATTGCCGCCGATTTCCGTGCGGCCGGGAGCCGAAAAGTGATAGGTGGGTCGGTTCATAAAAAAATCCCCGCAATCTGCAAATACTTATGTGGGAATACCCGCATAGATAATTTATTATATCGCAGATTCCGGGGAAAGTCCAGTTTGGGGCAGAAGTCGCGCCGATTTTCAGATACCAAGCCGCTGCCGCAGGAGCTCCAGCCATTCCATCACCCGGAAGCGCAGTTCATAGCCGCTGCCGGTGAGGAAACGGATCTCCGCGGAACTGAGGCCCGCCGCCTCGGCGGTCTCCGCAAAGGCGGCGGAGGTGCAGAAGGGCGGGAACAGCACGCACCACCAGTTCTGCCCCTCCCCTTCTCCGATCACCACCCGCAGGGCGTCATAGGTGCCGGCGGGCAGGGCAAAGCCGCCGTACCGGCGAGTGGGAAACCGGGTATCCCCCAGCGTCACACGAACGGGATAGGCATATCCCGCCGCCGCCACGGTTTCCGCCGCGGCCCGCTCCAGGGTAGTAAGATGCGCCGCCACCGCGGCCCGGGCGGCACTCAGTCCGTCGGCATCCGCTGTCAGGCGTTCGGTTTCCAGAAGTACCCGGTCGCGCACCGCGAGCTTCAGGGCCTGATCCGCCGCAGAATCGGAATGGGCGATCACGTGAAGCCGCAGCACCTGCTCCGCCACCCGTTCCTGCATCCCCGCACTCACGGCGCACCACAAGAGCGCCGCCGCAAAGCCCGTGAGCAGCGCCGCCTCCAGGCGCGTCAGCGTATTCTTCCTGGTCTCTGCCTGCTTCCGCATAAAATAATCCCTCCCGGTCGTTTCTTCCATTCTGGACCGGGAGGGCGGAATTTATACACGATTGTTATGCATCTTCTGAGGCGCGGAGGCGTTCGGCCTGGTCGGCGGTGATGAGGGCGTCGATGAGTTCGTCCAGGTCGCCGTTCATGATGGCCTCGATGCGGTGCAGGGTAAGGCCGATGCGATGGTCGCTGACGCGGCCCTGGGGGAAGTTATAGGTGCGGATACGCTCGCTGCGGTCGCCGGAGCCCACCTGACTGCGGCGCTCGGCGGCGATCTGGGAGTTCTGGCGGGCCAGCTCGGCCTCATAGAGCTTGGTGCGCAGCACCTTCATGGCGCGGTCGCGGTTGGCGTACTGGCTGCGCTCATCCTGGCACTCCACCACGAGACCCGTGGGAATGTGGGTGATGCGAATGGCGGACTCGGTCTTATTGACGTGCTGGCCGCCGGCGCCGGAGGAGCGATAGGTGTCGATCTGGAGATCCTTGGGGTCGATCTCCACTTCCACTTCGTCTGCTTCCGGCAGTACTGCCACGGAGGCGGCGGAGGTGTGGATGCGTCCGCCGGATTCCGTCTCCGGCACGCGCTGGACGCGATGGACGCCGGACTCGAATTTCAGGCGGGAATAGGCGCCCTGGCCGTTGATCAGGAGGTTGATCTCCTTGATACCGCCGATCTCGGTCTCGTTGCGGCTGATGACCTCGATGCGCCAGCCCTGGCGGTCGGCGTACATGCTGTACATCCGATAGAGACTGCCGGCGAAGAGGGCGGCCTCCTCGCCGCCGACGCCGCCGCGGATCTCCATCACCACGTTGCGCTCGTCATTGGGGTCTTTCGGCAGCAGCAGGAGCTTCAGTTCCGCCTCCCGGCGGGCCATTTCCTCCTGTGCCTCGTCATATTCCAGCTCCGCAAGCTCCCGCATCTCCGGGTCGCTCATGAGCTCCCGGCTGTCCTCGGCGGCGGTCTGGGCGCGGCGATAGGCGCGATAGGCCTCCACAATAGGGGTCAGTTCCTTCTGTTCTTTCAAAAGCTTGGCGGCCGCGGCGGGATCACTGTAAAGATCCGGGCTTGCAAGCTTTTCTTCCATCATGAGATACCGGGTTTCAATCCCGGCCAGTTTTTCAAGCATATTTTTCCGTTCCGATCGTCCTTATTTGGAGAGCAGGGAGAGCGCCTTTGCCAGAATGGGCAGGAATACAAAGAACACCGCGATGCCGAACACGGACTGCACCGCGTTCATGGGCGCGGCGGCCACAGCACCGGCCATGTCATAGAGGATGCAGTCGGTGATGAAATAACCGGCGGTATTCACCACGCCGCCCAGGATTGCGGCAATGGCCAGGCGCGGGATATTCGCCAGCGCACCGGTTTTCGTGTAATTCCGGTGTACCAGAACGCTCACCACCACGGCCATCAGAAGCTTGACGACAGCGGTGAAAGGTGCATAGACAGCATAGCCCGCCAGAATATCGGCCAGAAGTCCGCCGATAGCGGCAGCAGCCATGGCAAAGGGCAGAGGCAGGAGCGCCGCCGCCACATAGACAAAGCCATCACCGAAGTGGATATATCCGTTGGGGATGGGGATCTTGATCAGATAGATGCCCAGGAAAATAATGGCGGCAAAAAATGCAGCCAGTACCAGTTTTCGCAAATGCTGAGATTTCATACAAGTTTGTCCTTTCTCTGTTTCACAATCTGTCCTATAGTATAGCATTCCCCGCACGATCATGCAATGACGGATTTTCCGAATAAACTTGCATGATTGCGGCAGTTTTGGTGAAATTTGGCGGTATAGTCGCCAAATCCTGCAGGGCATACTAAGCGCGAAAACCACTGATAAGGAGCGAATCTGCAATGAAATTAGTATCCATCCTGCTGGCGTGTCTTCTGACGCTGTCTCTGACCGCCTGCAACAGCACCACCGGAAGCCAGAACAACAACCAACCCAACGACCAGAACAGCGCCGGTAATGCCGGGAACGACGCCAGCACCGACGACGAGATGCCGGATGTGCTGCCCGGGAAGGACGACACCGTACCGGAGAACGAGGATCCCATGGAAAAGCCCGACCTGATGCCGGATGACACGGACAAGCCGGACGAGAGCATCGACTCCACCCTGCCGGGGCAGGATCCCGTCACGGACCAGCCCGCAGATAATGCCGGGGATACCCCGCGGGAGCGCCGCTTTGTCTATAACGGCAATCACTACGAGGTGACGGATGATGTGCTGCAGGAGGACGAAGTGGGCATCGAGCTTTTCAGCATCATGAACATCGTCACGGACACACCTGCCAAGGAGGGCGAAGCCATGGGCCTTGACGAGGGCACCCGGGTGTTCCGCCTCCAGGACGACAACGAATATGACGAGATCGCCGTGGAGATCGGCGGCGTGTATTACAAGGCAGAGATCATAGACTGACGGCAAAGCCGTGCATCCGGAATGGGATGCACGGCTTTCTATTATTTCTTTTCAAAATAGGCCGCCATGGCGTCGGCAATGCGTTCGCAGGCGTGGCCGTCGCCATAGGGATTTTCCGCGTGGCTCATGCGCTGGTGCACGGCGTCATCCCGGCAGAGCTCCACACAGCTTGCAAGGATCTCGTCGTAGTCAACGCCGACCAGCTTCAGAATGCCGGTCTCCACGCCCTCGCCCCGTTCGGTCTCCCGGCGCAGCACCAGAGTCGGCACGCCGAGAGCGGTGGCCTCCTCCTGAATGCCGCCGGAATCCGTCAGCACAAAGCGGCAGCGGGCCATGAAGTTATGGGCGTCCAGAAGATCCACCGGATCCGTCAGATGGATACGGGGATGGCCGGACAGGATGGGATAGACGGTACTGCGCACCGCGGGATTCAGATGCACCGCGTACACCAGCTCTGCCTCCGGCACGGCGTCCACAAAGGCCCGGGCGGCACGGCAGATATCCTCCAGCGGCTTGCCCAGATTTTCCCGGCGATGGGCGGTCATAAAGACGGGCATGACGCCCTCCTTTGCCGCCACCTCCCGCAGGGCGGGATCCGTGTAGGTGTGCTGTTCCGTGGTGGTATAGCGCATGGCGTCAATGACGGTGTTGCCGGTGACGAAGATCTCGCCGGGGCACTTTTCGTCCAGAAGATTCTGACGGTTCTGCGTGGTGGGGGCGAAATTCAGTTCGGCCAGACGGCCGATGAGGGTGCGATTGGCCTCCTCGGGGAAAGGCGCGTAGATATTCCCGGTGCGAAGGCCCGCCTCCACATGGCCCACGGGGATCTGCTTATAAAACGCCGCCAGGGCGGAGACAAAGGCCGTGGAGGTGTCGCCATGCACCAGCACGATATCGGGCCGGCAATCGTCCAGCACCTCGGAAAGGCCGGAGAGAACGGCGTTTGTGATCTCAAAAAGGGTCTGGCTGGGCTTCATGACGTTTAAGTCATAGTCGGGCTTCACGTGGAAAATGTCCAGCACGGTATCCAGCATTTCCCGATGCTGGGCGCTGACGCAGACAATGCTCTGGAAGCGGGGATCTTTCGAAAGTTCCAGTACCAGCGGGCACATTTTGATGGCGTCCGGCCGGGTGCCGAACACGGATAACACTTTAACAGGCATAGGATACTCCTATTTTTACAATTTTAGAGGAACTCAGTCCCGCTCCGGCCAGGGATTGCCCCAGACGGAGAAGACCTCGTCATAATATTCCGCGGATTCCAGCATGGCGGCCCAGGGATGCTCGTCGCTCTGCTGTTTTCCTTCGCGGATGCAGCGCACGGCCTCCAT
The DNA here is from genome assembly GCA_015067705.1 of Oscillospiraceae bacterium. Taxonomy (GTDB): domain Bacteria; phylum Bacillota; class Clostridia; order Oscillospirales; family QAMX01; genus Allobutyricicoccus. The sequence goes on along the minus strand of SVLW01000002.1, from coordinate 65,136 downwards.
GATCTCGTACTCAAAGCCGTTCTCTGTGGGGAACTCATAGACAGTTTCCTCCCCGGCCACGGTTTTCACGATCACCTGCTGGGGCACCATGAAGCAGTCCGGCAGCGTGACAGTGCCGTTTTCAAAATAGAGTACGCAGGTATTGTCGGCGCGGAAGCGATAGCTGCAGCAGAGGTAGGCGATGATATCACCGGGGAAGTGCAGGAGCACATTGCCCTCGATATCCGTCTCGCCGTGGAGCACGCCCTTCGTAGTAACAATCTGGTCCGGGGCGGCGCCCACCAGGAAGGTGGTGATATCGTAGTTATAGATGCCCATGTCCGTGGTGACGCTGCCCTCCAGGCGGCGGCTGTAGAGGCGTTCCATGGTGGGCGGGTTATTGTAGCAGAAGTGGCTCTCCAGATGCAGAAGCTTGCCCAGCTCGCCAGAACGAACGATCTCACGGGCTTTGCGGATGGCAGGCAGGAAGCGGCTCCACATGGCCTCCATCAGGAAGCGGTCGGAAGCTTCCAGCTTTTCGATGAGGCGGCGGACGCGCCGGGAGGTGGAGAGCAGGGGCTTTTCACAGAGGATGTGCTTACCTGCGGCAAGGCACAGCTCGATGCATTCCTCGTGGAAGTTGGGGGTGGTGGCGATATAGACGCAGTCTACATTGGGGTCGGCAAGAAGGGCATCGTAATTGTCATAGGCGGCCGCGATGCCGAATTCTTTGGCAAAGGCCTCGGCCTTGCCGGGGGTGCGGGAGGCACAGGCGACCAGCTCTGCCCCCTCAGCACGCGGAATGGCGGAGGCGAATTTATGGGCGATGCTGCCCGCGCCCATGATGCCGAAACGGATGGATTTATTCATAAAAGGTTCCCCCTTACGTTTTTTCTTTATTATACTAGTTCCCGGATGGACTGTCAATGAATGGCAGGAATCTGCCCGGTATCCCAAAAATTCCGCATAGGCGCGGGGCGAAGCGCATAGGCTGTGGCATGGAAACGAGAGGGGCGGCCTATGAAGAAACGAAGTATCGTGAAAAACTCCCTGATCCTGACGGGCTTTTCCCTGGCCATGCGGGTTTCCGGGATCTTATTTTCCATGTATGTGGCCACGGGGATCGGCGCGGAGGGCATGGGACTCTACCAGCTCACCTACTCTGCCTTTGCCTTCGGCGTCACGGCGGCCACCGCGGGGATCAGCGTGGCGGTGACCAGAGTGCTGACGGAAGAGCAGGGACGTGGGCGGCAGGGCAGCGAGGGTGGCATCATGCGCTGTGCGCTCTTTTACGCCACAGCGGTGAGTGCGGCGGTGATGGCGCTGGTGCTCTATCTGTCGGAGCCCATTGGCACAGAGCTTCTGGGGGATCCCCGCACGGTGCGGTCTTTGCGGGTGCTGTCCCCGGCGCTGCCCCTGATGGCGTGGGCGGCGTGCTTCAAGGGGCAGCTCCTTGCGGTGCGGCGGCCGGTGCAGATCGCCATTTCGGACGCCATGGAACAGGCGGTGGAGGTGGGGGCCTTCCTGCTTTTGATCCGGCGGATGCCAGATGCGGATACGGAGACGGCCTGCGCCATGATCGCCGCGGGCGTGACACTTTCTGAGCTTTTGTCCTGCGCGTATCTGGCGTATGCATATCTGCAGCACCGGGAGCGGCGGGGAAAGCCCTCCCGCAGCGGGTTCTTCCGGCGGCTCATGGCGGTGGCGCTGCCCGTGGCGGGCAGTTCCATTCTGGCCTCAGGGCTTCGCACCATGGAGAATGTCATGGTGCCCGCGGGACTTGAAAAAAGCGGGCTTTCCGCGGCGGATGCCCTGTCGCAGTACGGCATGGTGCGGGGCATGGCGATCCCGGTGATTTTTCTGCCCTTTGCCTTTCTCTCGGCGGTAACTTCCCTTTTGATGCCGGAGGTGTCGGAGGCGCAGGCAGCGGGGCAGGACGGCTATATCCGGGGGCTGATCCGCCGGGTGATCCGCTATACGCTGCTGCTGTCCTTCCCCGCCATGGGGATCTTCTTCGTCTTTGCCCATCCCATCGCGGCGCTGGTGTACGAAAACGATCAGGTGGGGATGATCCTCCTGATTCTGGCGCCGCTGGTGCCGCTGATGTATTTTGACGCGGTGGCGGACGGGATCCTGAAGGGCCTGGGGCAGCAGAACTGGGTGCTGCGCTGCAACATCGTGGACTCGGTGATCCGGGTAATCTTAGTATGGCGGCTGATCCCGGCGTGGGGCTTTACGGGCTTTATGACGGTGATGTATGTGAGCAATATTTTGAATCCTGTGCTCAGCGTGCATCGGATGATGCGGCTGTCCGGCGTGCGGATGGAGGCGGGAGAATGGCTGGGGAAGCCGGTTCTGGCCGCCGCGGCCGCGGCGCTTCTCACCCGGGCGCTCTGTCTGCGGCATCCGGTGATGCAGACGGAGGTGCGCGTGGTGGTGACGGAGATGGTGCTGCTGGTGCTCTTGTATATCGGCTTCCTGCTGCTTCTGACGCCCACGACCATACACCGGAAGGCACGGCAGCGCGCATAAAAAAAGACCTGTATCCCGGGGGATACAGGTCTTTTTCATTATTTTTCCGTTTTCTCCTGTGCCTTTTCTTTCTGTCTTGCGAAAATCGCCATCACTTCCTGACGGCCGTTCTCCGGCGGGAGATGGACGCGGTCGCCATGGATGGGGAAGCGGAGGATCACTTTGAAAAGGTCGCCGTCCAGCCCGATGTCGAAGGCGCCGCCCTGCAGCTCCGTAAGGCTGCGGGCGATGGAGAGGCCCAGGCCGCTGCCCTCGCTGCTCCGGGAGGCATCGCCCCGGACAAAGCGCTCCATAAGCTCTTCAGAGGAAATATTCAGCGGATTGGCGGAGATGTTTTTCAGCGTGATCACGGCATCCGCGCCGGACACCGCCGCATCCAGATAGACGCGTGTGCCGGGCAGGGCGTACTTGCACACGTTCTGCAGGAGATTATCAAACACGCGCCAGAGCAGACGGCCGTCCGCCAGGATCTGCACGCCGGTCTGAGGCGCGCTGACCAGCGGCGTGATGCGGCTCTTTTCCAGGCGCTCGGCAAATTCGCCTACGCACTGGTGCATCAGTTCCGCCGCGTCGGTGGGGGCCAGATTCACCGGGATGACGCCTGCGGCGGCCTTGGAGGCCTCCACCACGTCCTCGGTGAGCTTCTTGAGCTTTTGGGACTGGCGATCCAGCACATCGATATAGCCGCGGACGGTCTCGCTGTCCTGGGGCTCCTTTTTCAGGAGGTCGATGTAGTTGATGATGGAGGTCAGGGGTGTCTTGATGTCGTGGCTGACATTGGTGATGAGCTCTGTTTTGAAGCGCTCGCTCTTGATGCGCTCCTCCACGGCGTTTGAGATGCCCTCGTTGATGCGGTTTAAGTTCTCGCCATGCCGACGGAAATCGCCGTAGAGGTTCGTGGTGTTCACCTTATGATCGAGAATCCCCCGGGCAAGAGCCTCGCCGCCGGTTTTCAGGGTCTTCATCTGCAAGGCCGTAATGCAGATGACCGCAAGGCCCAGCGTGCCCAGGCAGAGGAGCAGGAATGCGGCAAAGCCGCTGCCGTCTGCAACCCCAAACACTGCCAAACTTGCGCCAACCACGCAGAAAAGCAAATACCCCAGCGCCCAGCGCCAGGCAAGGGAAACCCCCTGCACCATCTTCCGCAGAAGATCCCGCAGCAGAACCACACACTTCCGGATCACGCGCAGCGCCCAACAGGAGATCCGCCAGGTCAGCGCGCTGCGCCACCACTTCCCCACCTTGAACCGCGCCGCCATGGTCATGGAGAGCGCCAGGAAGAGGATCATGTAGAGGAGGACGGCACCAAGGAGCAGCGCCACCGTGGCGAAGGGATTATAGCCCACAAACTGGAACATCACCGCCGCAATCAGGACACCGACGCCAATCACGGCCGCCAGATAAAGATCCAGCGGGATCTTATCCTGCCAGAGTAAGACCGGGCCTTCCACGCCGTTTTTGTGTCCGGCGGAGCAGAGCAGGAACACATAAAGCGCCACCAGCAGCACCAGAAATACGCCGCAGCCAATGACGGCCTGCATCCGGAAATGCGTGAGCTGGGCGAAGAGCACCCGGAAAGAGTAGTATTTATCTCCGGTATGAATGGGATCGCGGAGATAGACGCTCAGTTCATAGGCCGTAAGGGTCTGCCGATCCTCCGCTTCGTCATAGCCATAGATATCGAAATAATAGTCCAGCACATGGACGGCCTCCATATTTCCGAGAGAATCCGCGCACAAGGTAGCTTTTGGCCGACCGTTTTCGGGATCCAATTCCCGGATGGTAAAGCGGAAATTGCTGTCCGCATAGCGCGTGTAACAACTGTCCATGGCGTCGCTGTCGAAATGATTGATGACCCGATTGATGTCCTCGTATACCGCCTCCCGGCAGAGCCAGCTTTCATAGAAATCCGGCTCTTCCAGATACCAGTTTTCGTTGATTCCCCAGATCACCACCAGCGCACAGGCGAACAGGCCCACGGTCACCATGATCGCCAGGATGAATGCCAGGAATCTGGCCCAGACGGTGTGGTTCCATTTCGTTTTCATGGCTGCACCTCCAGTTTATAGCCCTGTCCCCAGACCACTTTGAGATACCGGGGCTCGGACGGATTGATCTCCAGTTTTTCCCGCAAATGGCGGATATGGACGGCGATGGTGCCATCGGAGCCAAGCGGATCCGCGCCCCACACCGCCCGGTAAATCTCGGCGGAGGAATAGACCCGGTTGGGATTCTGGAGCAGCAGCTTCAGAATCTCGTACTCCGTGGGCGTCAGGGTGACGGGTTCGCCGTCCAGCGCGACGGTCTTGGCTCGGTCGTCCAGTTCGATGCCCCCGGCGCGGAGCACGTCATCATGTTTCGGCAGTCCCCCCAGCATGGTATAGCGCCGCAGCTGTGCCCGCACCCGGGCCAGAAGCTCCATGGGATTAAAGGGCTTTGTCACATAATCATCCGCGCCCACGGTGAGGCCCAGAATCTTGTCCGTGTCCTCGCTCTTGGCAGTGAGGAGGATCACCGGGATATTATACTGCTCCCGCAGACGCTCCGTGGCGGTCATGCCATCCAACAACGGCATCATGATATCCATGAGTACCAGATGCACCGGCTCTGTCTCCAGAAGCGCCAGAGCCTCCTCGCCGTTCTCCGCCTCCAGCACGCGATAGCGTTCCGCAGTCAAATAAATCCGGAGAGCGTTCCGGATATCCTTTTCATCATCACAAATGAGAATCGTATACATGGTTTTCTTCCCTCCGTATGTAGTATAGCGCAGAATGGATTAAGAAGGAAGATGGAGAACGTTTAAGAATTGCTTAAAAAGCACGCGGCATGACCACCGCGTGCTTTTTAGGGAATTCCTTATTCCTTCCAATCCATAGAAATCGTTCCCAAATCGACGATTTCTCCGGCCAGAATCCGGGGAAGTGCCTCTTTGATGCCAAGCGGCAGCACCGCCGGCAAGTCCGGGAGCGCCGACAGAGACACCCATTCGCTGCCCAGGGTGGCGAAATCCGGTTCTGCGGGGGCCTGCTGTTCCCCGCCGATCAGTTCCGCCAGATAGATGGAGAACAGTCGATGGGTATAGTCCGGATATTTCTCGCGCATGGCGAGGTCCTGATAGATCTCCTCGGCCGTCGCTGCAAATCGCAGGGGGCGCACGAGATATCCGGTTTCCTCCTGCACTTCCCGAATGAGGGTGGCGGCCTTTGACTCATAAAGCTTCTGCCCGCCGCCGGGCAGATCGAAGTAGGTCGAGCCATCCCGACGCACACAGCGATTCAAGAGGATGCGGCCGTCGCGGATCAGAATGGCTTTCACGGAATGACGAATGGACATGGGGATTCTCCTTGTGTATGGTAGGGGTGTTTTTCAGTGGACAGTGGACAGTGATTTTCGGGAGGAGACCCTCTCAGTCACGGCTTCGCCGTGCCAGCTCCCCCCAGAGGGGAAGCCAAGTAAAGTCAAGCGGGTCGTCGTCGTGCAAATCATATTATTGGCAGCATAGCGCCGCGTGGCGTATTGCCTGCGGGCGCCGGCCCGCAAAAAACTGCCGCAGGAAAAATCCTGCGGCAGTCAATTGATACTTTATGAAATGAACGTCGTCGTGCAGTTCACGCCGCTGGGCGCACGCACCATGTGGTGCATCGCCTGCGGACGCTTGTCCGCATTATTCGTACATCTTCTGGAGCTTCAGGAGCTTCTCGTATCTGGCCTGTGCCTCTTCCTCAGCCTTGGTGAAGAGTTCCTCAGCACGCTCGGGGAAGCTGCGGGTCAGGGAGCTGTAACGAGCCTCGTTCATGATGAACTCGCGATAGCCGCCTGCCGGAGCCTTGGAGTCGAGGGTGAAGGGGTTCTTGCCCTCTGCCTTAGCAGCGGGATTGAAGCGGAACATATTCCAGTAGCCGCACTCAACAGCCTTCTTCATCTCGGACTGGCAGTTGATCATGCCGCCCTTGATGGAGTGCATCTCACAGGGAGCGTAGCCGATGATGAGGGACGGACCCGGATATGCCTCGGCCTCTGCGATAGCGCGGATGGTCTGAGCGGGGTTGGCGCCCATGGCGATCTGTGCAACGTAGACATAGCCGTAGGTCATAGCGATCTCGGACAGGGACTTCTTGGCGATTTCCTTACCGGCAGCTGCGAACTGAGCAACCTGACCGATCTGGGAAGCCTTGGAAGCCTGGCCGCCGGTGTTGGAGTAAACCTCGGTATCGAAGACCATGACGTTGACGTCTTCGCCGGAGGCGAGAACGTGGTCAAGACCGCCGTAACCGATGTCGTATGCCCAACCGTCGCCGCCGAAGATCCAGACGGACTTCTTGTTGAGGTAATCCTTCTCGGTGAGGATCTCACGGCCCAGAGTGCAAGCGGCGCAGTTGCAGCCGTCCACAACGGAAGCCTCGAGCTCAGCGATGAAGGCACGGGAAGCAGCCTGGTTGGCCTCGCCGTCAGCCATGGTGTCGAGCCATGCCTGGCCAGCAGCCTTTAGGTCAGCATCAGTCCAGTCGATAGCAAGGAGAGCCTTGGTCTTCTCAGCGAGACGCTCGCGGATGACCTTCTGGCCCAGATGCATACCGAGACCATGCTCTGCGTTGTCTTCAAAGAGGGAGTTGGCCCATGCAGGACCGCGGCCGTTCTTATCGACAGTGTAGGGGGAAGTAGCAGCCGGGCCGCCCCAGATGGAGGAACAACCGGTTGCGTTGGAGATATACATACGATCGCCGAACATCTGAGTGATCAGACGGGCATAAGCGGTCTCGGCGCAGCCTGCGCAGGAACCGGAGAACTCCAGGAACGGAGTCTTGAACTGGCTGCCCTTGACGGTGTTGTCGGCCATCTCTTCCTTGACGGAGATGTTGGCAACAGCGTAATCGAAGGCGGCCTGCTGCTCGAGCTCGCCCTCCTGCGGGACCATCTTCAGAGCCTTGGTCGGGCAAACGCCAACGCAGACACCGCAGCCCATGCAGTCCAGCGGGGAAACAGCCAGAGTATAGGTATAGAGGCCCTTGCCCTTGCCGGCCTTCACGGGAACCTTCTTCATGACTGCGGGAGCAGCGGCTGCTTCTTCCTCATTCATGGCGTAGGCACGGATGGTGGCATGCGGGCAGACATAAGCACACTGGTTGCACTGTGCGCACTTCTCAGCTTCCCAGGTGGGAACGAGGACTGCAACACCGCGCTTCTCGTATGCGGAAGCACCCTGTGCGAAAGTACCGTCAACGTGATCAACGAAGGCGGAAACAGGCAGGCTGTCGCCGTTCATCAGGTTGACAGGCTGCTGAATGTTCTTGACCATCTTAACGAGCTTCTCGTTGCCGGCCAGAGCAGCATCATCGGCTGCGTCAACAGCATTGGCCCACTCGGCGGGAACATCGATCTTCACGAATGCAGTAGCACCGGCGTCGATGGCCTTGTGGTTCATATCAACGACATCCTGGCCCTTACGCAGGTAGGACTTCGTTGCGGCGTCCTTCATGTGCTGGATCGCCTCTTCCTGCGGCATGACCTTGGCCAGGGTGAAGAAGGCAGACTGCAGGGTGGTGTTGGTGCGCTTGCCCATACCGATCTGTGCGCACAGGTCGATCGCATTGATGGTGTAAACCTGAATGTTGTTCTGGGCGATGTAGCGCTTTGCCTCAGCAGGCATATGATGATCGAGCTCCTCAGGAGTCCACTGGCAGTTGATCATGAAGATACCGCCGGGCTTGACGTCATTGACCATCTTGTAACCCTTGGTGACATAGGACGGGTTATGGCAGGCAACGAAGTCGGCCTTGTTGATGTAGTAAGGAGCACGGATGGGCTTGTCACCGAAACGCAGGTGGGAAATGGTGATACCGCCGGTCTTCTTGGAGTCATACTGGAAGTATGCCTGAACATACTTGTCGGTGTAGTCACCGATGATCTTGATGGAGTTCTTGTTGGCACCAACGGTACCGTCGCCGCCCAGACCCCAGAACTTGCACTCGATGGTGCCTTCTGCTGCGGTGTTGGGGGAGGGCTTCTCCTCAAGGGACATATGGGTCACGTCGTCCACGATACCGATGGTGAACTGACGACGCGGAGCAGCCTTAGCCAGCTCTTCGTAAACAGCAAACACGGAGGAAGGCGGGGTGTCCTTGGAACCCAGACCGTAACGGCCGCCGATGACGGTGATGCCGGACATGCCAGCCTCAGCCAGAGCGGTGACGACGTCGAGGTACAGCGGCTCGCCCAGAGCGCCGGGCTCCTTGGTGCGGTCGAGAACTGCGATCTTCTTGGTGGTCTTCGGCAGAGCACCCAGGAGACGATCAGCAGCGAACGGACGATACAGACGGACCTTGATAAGACCGACCTTCTCGCCGTGAGCATTCATATAGTCGATGACTTCTTCTGCCACGTCGCAGATGGAACCCATAGCGATGATCACACGCTCTGCGTCCGGTGCGCCGTAGTAGTTAAAGAGCTGGTAATTGGTGCCGAGCTTCTCGTTGACCTTGGCCATGTACTCCTCGACGATGGCGGGCATTGCCTCGTAGTAGGTGTTGCAGGCTTCACGGTTCTGGAAGAAGATGTCGCCGTTCTGGTGGGAACCGCGCATCACAGGATGCTCGGGGTTCAGTGCACGTGCACGGAACTCGTTGACTGCATCCATGTCCACCATTTCCTTCAGATCGTCATAGTCCCAAACTGCGACCTTCTGGATCTCGTGGGAGGTACGGAAACCGTCGAAGAAGTTGATGAAGGGAACGCGGCCCTTGATGGTTGCCAGATGGGCAACAGCACCCAGGTCCATAACTTCCTGCACGTTGGACTCTGCCAGCATTGCGAAACCGGTCTGACGGCATGCATAGACGTCGGAATGATCGCCGAAGATGTTCAGAGCGTGGGAAGCAACAGTACGAGCGGAAACATGGAAGACGCTGGGGAGCAGCTCACCGGCGATCTTGTACATGTTCGGGATCATCAGCAGGAGACCCTGAGATGCGGTGTAGGTGGTAGTGAGAGCACCAGCGCCCAGAGAACCGTGAACAGTACCGGCTGCACCGGCTTCGGACTGCATTTCGATGACCTTGGCAGTGGTGCCGAAGATGTTCTTCAGGCCGTTGGCTGCCCACTGGTCAACGTAGTCTGCCATGGGGCTAGAGGGAGTGATCGGGAAAATACCCGCAACCTCGGTAAACGCATAGGACACGTGAGCCGCAGCGTTGTTGCCGTCCATGGTCTTAAATTTTCTTGCCATGATACTTTTCCTCCTATATATTTCATTGCGATTGATAGTATATCATCAAACAGTCTGTTTTTCAAGAAAAACTGGCTGTAAGCGCCAAAGGAATGATTGGATACCGGGGAAAGGACTTACTTGGTAAGTTCCTCGGTGTCCATGGCGATCATGAGCTCCTCATCGGTGGAGATCACGAAGGTACGCACGCGTGCGCCCTCTGCGGAGATATCACGGTCCTCGCCGCGGCCGGCGTTCTTTGCGGGGTCAACAGCGATGCCCATGAACTCCAGGCCGTCTGCCACGCGCTGACGCAGGTAGTCGTTGTTTTCACCGATACCGGCAGTGAAAACGAGGGCATCCACGCCGCCCATTTCGGCTGCATAGCCGCCGATGGTGCGCTTGATGGACTGGAACAGCATTTCGCGGGCGATGTGTGCGCGATGGTCGCCGGCCTCGTCGGCAGCGGACACGTCACGATAGTCGCCGGAGATACCGGAAATGGCCAGAAGGCCGGACTTCTTATTGAGGATGTCCACGACCTCAGAAGCGGACTTGCCGGTGCGCTCGGAGATGACGCCCACAACAGCGGGGTCGATGGAACCGCTGCGGGTGCCCATCACAAGGCCGTCCAGGGGAGTCAGACCCATGGAGGTATCGTAGCACTTGCCGTTCTTGACTGCGGCCACGGAGGAGCCGTTGCCCAGATGGCAGGTGATGATCTTCAGTTCCTCAGCGGGCTTGCCGAACATTTCGGCGCAGCGGGCGGAAACATAACGGTGAGAGGTGCCGTGGAAGCCGTACTTACGGATGCCGTACTGCTCATAATACTCATAGGGAATGGCGTACATATAGCTCTGCTCCGGCATGGACTGATGGAAGGCGGTGTCAAAGACGGCCACCTGGGGGACATTCGGCATGACCTGCTGGCAGGCGCGGATGCCCATGAGGTTAGCGGGGTTATGAAGCGGGCCGAGGGGAATGCACTCTTCGATGGCTGCGATGACGTCATCATTGATGACCATGCTGCCGGAGAACTTGGCGCCGCCGTGGAGCACGCGGTGACCCACTGCGTCAACCATGCCCATATCGGAGATCACGCCGTAGGAGCTGTCGGTGAGCTGCTTCAGGACGTTCTCAACAGCCACGGAATGATCGGGGAGTTCGATGTCTGCCTCATAAGCGACCTTGCCGGCCACCTGATGACGCATATGACCGCCGAAACCGATGCGCTCACAAATGCCCTTGGCCAGGACTTCATGGTTGTCCATGTTAAAGAACTGATACTTCAGGGAGGAGCTGCCTGCGTTAATGACGAGAATGTGCATAAATCTCAAACCTTTCTTTTTCTATTCGATTCCTCTGTTCCATCTTGCAAAGCGGCCGGCACCATGTTAGAATATACCATCATGCGGCCACATTGTATTTTACATCATTTTCCCGCAGAAAGCAAGCATTTACCCTGACAAATTATTAGGGTTTTCAAGCGAGGAATTTATCTATGCAGGCTATTGGCATTATCTCCGAATATAACCCTTTCCATAACGGACATGCCTATCAGATCGCCCGGGCGAAGGAAGCGGCGGCGCTTCCCGTCATCTGTGCCATGAGCGGAAATTATGTCCAGCGGGGAGAACCGGCCATGCTGGACAAGTTCCAAAGGGCGCGCATGGCGGTGTCCTGTGGTGCGTCTTTGGTGTTGGAGCTGCCCACGCCCTGGGCCTGTTCCACCGCCCAGCGCTTTGCCGCAGGCGGCGTGGAGCTGCTCTCCCGGCTGGGCGTGGTGTCCTATCTTTCCTTTGGCAGTGAGTCCGCCCGGCTGGACGCCATTCGCGCGGCGGCGGAGCTCATAGACCGCGAGGGCGTGAATGTCCGCATCCGGGAGCTGATGGCGGGTGCCATCGATTATGCCACGGCAAGACAGCAGGCCGTAACGGAGGCAGATGCCGCGGCGGGTGCGCTGCTCTCCTCCCCCAACGATATTCTGGGCATTGAATACCTCCGGGCCATCCGTGCCCGATCTGCCGCCATCCAGCCCCTTCCCATCCGGCGGGAAGGCGCGGCCCATGACGGCGGGGCAAAGGGCGACTTTGCCTCCGCATCGGAGCTCCGGCGGATGCTGCTCTCCGGCGAGGCGGAAGCGGTGCGGCGCTATCTGCCGCCCGCGGCATACGCCATCCTGCGGGAGGCCATGGACGCCGGGGAAGCCCCGGTATCCCAGACGCGTCTGGACGCGGCGATTCTCTCCGCACTTCGCCGGATGCACTCCGCAGACTTTGCGGTGCTTCCCGATGTCAGCGAGGGACTGGAGTTCCGGCTGGCGGCGGCGGCGCAGGAGGCCGTGGATCCCATGGATTTCTGCGACCGGGTGAAGACCCGGCGCTATTCCCACGCCCGGATCCGCCGCATCATGATGGCGGCATTTCTCGGCATGAAAAAAGAACTGCAGACCCGGCCCATCCCCTATGCCCGCGTTCTGGCCTTTGACGACGACGGCCGCGCGCTCCTGCGGGAGATCCGGGAGAAAGGCGACCTGCCCATCATTGCAAAAGCCGCCGACGGCCGCACGCTGGGCGGCGACGTGGCGGCCTATCTGGAGTTTGAGGCATTGGCGGACGATTTATTTGCGCTGGCGTATCCCGAACGGGAGACCCGAGGCGGCGGACGCGGCTGGACCAAGAGCCCGGTATATGTGAGAGAGTTGACAGTGGACAGTTAAGAGTGGACAGTTTTTCAAAAAAGGTGCGGAAACCGGATGGTTTCCGCGCCTTTTCTTATTCTATGGTGAACTCTACGGAATACTCCCGTCTGTCCTCGTGGCCGCCTTGCGGCGGGTAAAAATGCTTGGTGATCCGATACTCTCCGGGCTCGAGATCGCCGTGGAGCCAGGACCAGTCCACTTCGTGAATCGTTGTGAATCCCCGCGGCACGCCATAGCCTTCCATGGTCCAGTCTCTCGGCGTATAGAGCTGCTTCCATATTCCATTTTCTTTCCGCTCGATATGGAAATACGACCCGGTCCGCAAGGCTTTGCCCAGTTCGCCGCCGTACTGTGTCATGAGAAGGATCATGCCGTCCGGACGTACCGCATAGGGCGTCAGGGTCAGGCCCCAGTCATCCTTTTCATCCAGGCGCACATAGCGCATCATCTGCGCGTCCTCGTCAGTCTCACAGAGCAGATCAATGCCATATTCCACCTCATAAAAGGTATGGCCGGTGCCGAAGTTGGACTGTCGGTTTTTCTGAGGCTCGCGACCTGCAGCAACGGACGTTTTGATGGTCTGCACTTCTTCCGGCTCGTCCACCGTCTGGTCTCCCTTCAGGCCGGTACACAGGTAAAGATCTCCCCCAACATGGATCATCCGGCTCTGGATTTCCGCATAGGCCGTGAAAATCGGATTGAATGCTATCACTTCGTTGAAATACCGATACAGATCATAGACATACAGCGTATCTTTCTCCGCCATCAGCGGCACATCGCTTGTTTCCGCCGTCTGTGCGTCTTCCTGCTCCGGCGCAGGATCGGCGGCGCAGGCCGTGAGGAAGAGAAGAAGGAATGCCATAATGAGCGAAAAAATCCGTTTCATCGATGCACCTCCTGATACCGATTTTTCACATTTTCTATCATCAGAATACCAGATACCGCCATGATCTGTCAAGAACGGTAATTTTTGGAAATCAAAAACGCACTCTGCGAACGGTTCGCAGAGTGCGCGTTTTCTTATTCACCCAAATACTTTACCAGGGTGCGGCGGACGGCGCCGGCACCGGCGGTGAGGTCGCGGAACATGGCCTCGATCTTTTCGCCGAGACCAACTTTGTAGAGGTCGCTGCCGAAGATCACGGGATTTGAGAGGATGGGAGACAGCACGGCGTGGGCGTCGAAGTCGCCGCCGATCACCACGTCACCCAGCATGGGGCAGAGGGTGGGGAGCATGGGGTCGGGATTCAGCTCCATGGGCTGCAGTTCATCGTCAAGACCCAAAAGATAACGGCACCATCCGGCCAGGGCCAGCGGGATATAGGTCAATTCATTCGCGCGGCCCGCGGCGGCATAGGACTTAATGGTCTCGCCAAAGCGGATACCCACCTTTTGGGAGGTATCGCAGGCAATGCGTTGAGGCGCGTCGGGGATGAAGGGATTGGGCAGACGACACTGCACCACCTCATCAATAAAGGCGCGGGGAGACAGGATGCCGGGATCCACCACCACGGGCATACCCTCGTCATAGCCGATACGCTCCACCAGGCGATGGAGCTGGACGTCATTCATCTCGGCGGCGATGGAAGTATAGCCCAGGAGACAGCCATAGACCGCAAGAGCGGTGTGGAGAGGGTTTAAGCAGGTGGTGACCTTCATGCGCTCCACGTTATTGACAGTGTCCCGGTCGGTGAAGTAGACGCCGGCCTTTTCAAGCGGCGGGCGGCCGTTCGGGAACTTGTCCTCCACCACCAGATACTGGGGCACCTCCGCATTGACGAAGGGGGCGATAAAGGTGCTGCGGGAGGTGACGATGGGGGCCATGTCCTCGATGCCGGCGTCGGTGAGCATCTTTGTAATAGCCTCGGCGGGGCGGGGCGTGATCTTGTCAATCATGGTCCAGGGGAAGGCCACCTGGCGCTCATCCGTCAGCCAGGCAAGATAGTCCTTCTCCACGAGACCCCGCTCTGCCCATTCCTGGGCAACCGTCAGGACAGAGTCCTGCAGTTTTTCCCCGTTATGGGAGCAGTTATCCATGGAAACCAGAGAGATCGGGTACTTTCCCGCCTGATAGCGGGCATAGAGCAGGGCGGCGATGACGCTCATGGCATGGGTGGGGGCGGCGGGGCCGTGCTCCAGATCCTGCGTCACATAGGGGAAATACTCGCCCTGGAGACCCTTCAGGGCATAGCCCTTTTCCGTGATGGTGAAGCTCACCATCTGAAGACTGGGACTGCAGAAAATCTCCCGCAGGCGGGCGGCCGCGTCAGGATCGGCAAAGTCCACCTTGATGCCCTCGGCCACAGAGGCGATGACGGTCTTTTCCGTAGAGCCGTCCGGCAGCAGGGACACCAGAAGCGTCAGGTTATCATAAGGCGCATAAATGCGGTCGATGATGTCATAGTCAAAGGTATCGGCGGCAATGATGCCCCGGTCGGTGAGGCCCTGATCCAGCAAAGACTGAGACAGTGCCGCGATGAAGCCGCGGAAGATATTGCCTGCGCCGAAGTGGATCCAGGCAGGCGCGGACCTGGTGTTCTCCCCCACCGTCGTCACGTCATACTGCGGGAGACGGGCGCCCACGTCCGCCCAGGCGGCGGTATTTTTGATACTTTCAGCAGATAATTTCATAGCATCCACCTTCTTCTTTCCGGTCCGGAAATTTCTGGTTTTATTGTAGCATCTTCCCGTCTCCCTTGCAAGGGCAGAAAGAAAGCGCCGTGCAGGTTTTGGTCTGCACAGCGCTTATCATGCATAGTTTGTTCCTCAGGCAATGCGTCTTGCGCCCACATAACGGGCGGTGTAGTAATCCGTGGAGAGCGCGGTGACACGCACCACGTCGCCGGGGGAGGTGGCGTGGATGAAGTATCCGTCGCCCACATAGATGCCCACGTGTCCGATGGCCTTGCCGGAACGGGAGAAGAACACCAGATCGCCCACCTGCAGCTCGTCATAGGGAACGAAGGTGCCGTTGTCGTACTGATCCTCAGAGGTACGGTTCAGGTCATAGCCAAACTGGCCGTAGACATACTGAACGAAACCGGAACAGTCAAAGCCCTCTTCCGGGGTCTCGCCGCCATAGACATAGGGCGTGCCCAGGAACTGGTAGGCGTATTCGATGATCTGTCCGCCGATGGTGGTGGGCGCGACCTGCGTCACTTCCTCGGTGGTGTAGGAAACCGTGGTAGAACCATCTTCCTTAGTTTCCAGATAAGTAAAGACCAGACCGTCCACACTCAGGTAGTCCGGATGGACATAGCCCACGAGATCCACGAACTTGATCTGATACCAGCCGTCCTCGATGGACAGGATGTTCACCATGGTACCGTCGATCAAACGGCCCACGATCTCACTGTCCGTGCCGGGTGCGGAACGAACGCGCACGGTGCTGCCGGTGATGGTGCCCATAGAGGCCTGCACCTGCACATCGCCCATGTCTACGTATTCGGAGAATACATAGGCGGTTTCGCCGTTATAATTGATGATATACCACTCGCCCACCTTGCCGGTGACATCGATGGTCTCACCGTTATAGACTTTACCCAGACGTTCGGACTCCGTGGAAGTCTCAGAGCGAACGATCAGTGCAGAGGCATTGACCGTGCCATCCACTGCCAGACTCATGCCGGTCAGCAGGATCGCCGCGGCCATGAGCAGCAGAACTACTCTCTTTGTGAATCGGTTCATTGTACATCCCCCAAAAAGTACAAGATATCAGACGTCGATCTTACTTGGCAGCCAGTGCGCGGTTCAGCCAGACGGTCGCAACGTCTATTGCATTGTAAATACCGGTCTTTTCGCCGGATCTCACGATCCGTTCCAGCGGATTCAGAGATTCGTCGGTACGCATCAGCGTGATGTTCACGCGGTTTGCCACATCAAGACCATGACTGGCAACCGTGTCCAGAATCTGGAGCATGATGATGTATTCGTCCTTCATGTCGCCGTAATACAGGGTATTGCCGGAACGAATGAGCGGACGGCCCTTATAAATCAGATAATCCCGATCGGTTTTCTTGGCAGTCGCCATTTTGGAAGGCCCTCCTTTTTTAGAACTCATCATGTCATCGTTTTGTTACCGGTTTGTAACAATCATAACATGACCTGAAACTTTTGTAAATTGTGAATCTGCACAAAAACAAAATGGAATTTTGTCGAATTCTACAACTTACAACATTTTGATCGCATACATATCGCAAAAATGCGAGCAATAGGCACATAAAACGCATTTCTCCGGGTCAACCTGCATACGGCCGTCCTTCACTGTGATGGCACCTTGGGGGCAGTGACTGACACAGTTTCCACAGCCGACGCACCAGTCTTCCACATGAAGCCTGCGTTTTTTGGACTGTAACTTTGCTTCCTGTTCGGGGGTATACGATCCCGTCTCGAAAAAGTGAATATTGGCCTCGACCTCGTCGAAGCTCTGCATACCGACGGCCACGGAGTCTGCATATGGCAGGGAAAGCACATACGCAAGACATTCTCCGCCGCGGCGGTGCAGATTGCCGCCGCCAAAGGCCTTCATGATATAGATGCCGATGCCGGCCGCATGGGCGTCCTGCACGGCGTCCTCCATTTCCCCGCGCGTACCGTCCACAATACCCCAGCCCTCGATATTGATCAGGGGGTGGATCACATCAAGGCCCAGCTTCGTGGCGGCGCGCACGCCGGCTACATGGTGGGTGGAAGCGCCAACGGCGCGGATGACGCCGCGGGCCTTCAGATCATAAAGTGCTTCCAGCGCGGGCATATGCCCGCGGAAGGTATGCTCGCTCTCCTGCTCGTGGAGCATGAAGATGTCGATGACATCGCGGTCCAGGGCGCGGCGCGCCTCGTCCACGGCATCCAGTGCCATCTGACGCTCATATGCATAGCTTTTGGACGCGAGAATGATGTCGTCACGGTGTGCGCGGCGGAGTCCCTCTCTCACAAAGGGATAGACCCCGTAAAGCTGTGCCATGTCTACAAAATTCACGCCCCGATCAAAAGCAAAAGCCAGAATCTCCCCCGCCTCGGCGGGATCAAATCCGGCTTGCAGCGGCCCCATGGTCAGGGAGCCGAAACACAATCTTGAGACGTTCAGCCCGGTTTTGCCTAAGGCATTTCTCATCATACGCGCTTATACGTCCAAATAATGTCGAAGCATCTCGCGCAGGAGTTCATCCCGGTCGATCCGGCGAACCAGCGTGCGTGCATTCTTATAGTTTGTGATATAAGTCGGATCTTCACTTAAAATGTAGCCCAGAATCTGATTGATCGGGTCATAGCCTTTTTCCACCAGAGCATCGTACACTTCCGAAAGAGCCGTCTTCATATCGGCATTACGGTCGGGGTTGACCTTGAATTTGATCGTGCTGTCCATCACGCTTTTTCACCTCTCCGGAATCAAATTTTCAGAACTCTTGTTCCTTGTCTATAGTGTATCGTATTTTGTCCCCCCTGTAAAGGGGATTTACATTGCAGTTTCATTGCAGCTTTGTTGCGGGAAAGCGCGGCATACGGAAATATTTCCCGGGGATACCAGCGGGCGGCGCGGCACACACTAACGGCGCACAAAGGAGATGATATCATATGATTTTGGATCGGATTGCATTGATCCTGGCCATTGTTGGTGCGCTGAACTGGGGCAGCATCGGCATCTTTGGCTTTGACCTGGTCGCCTATCTCTGCGGCGGCCAGCTTTCCGCCCTCAGCCGTGTGATCTTCACGGTGGTGGGTCTGGCGGGTCTTTGGTGCGTGACGCTCTTATTCCGGGAGCGCAGCGAGATCGCCCGCCACGAATAAGCCCCGCCCCAGAAAAAGCGCGTATCCCCGACGAACTCGTTTCGCGGGATACGCGCTTTCTTTATGCCCGATAGGCCTCCGCCGCCCGGCGGATGGTGTCAAGAAAGGCGGATTCGCCCCAGGTGTTCACCTTGAAGTACATGGCCTGGCTGCCGCCGGAGGTGATGACGCTGAGGAAGATGCGCCCGTCCAATTCCGCCAGAGTCAGATTCATGCTCACCCGGCTGCTGCCGGACCAACTGTAGCGTTCATAGACCCGCACGGCCACGCGGCCCGCGGCCGCCGAGAAGTCCGAGGCATCCTCCCGGGACGCCGTGGCGCTGCCGTCCATCACCGCATCCTCAAGGCTCCGGAGGATTTCGTCAAAATCGCCCCGCAGTGTGTATTCCAGTTTTGCCATATCGCTCCCCTCCTTTTTTTATTGTATAACAGAAACGCCCGGCTTTGGCAAACCGGCGCGGATTGACGCTTCCCATCCTTCCTTTTTTATGCTACAATAAGCTGAAAGAATTTGTACATTTTCGGAGGCAGCATGAAGCGGATCGTAGCAGGTGTTCTGGCCCACGTGGACGCGGGCAAAACCACGCTCAGTGAAGGAATGCTCTATGAAAGCGGCGAGATTCGCCAGCTGGGGCGCGTGGATCATCAGGACGCATATCTCGATACCTATGAACTGGAACGGACCAGGGGCATCACCATCTTTTCAAAGCAGGCGGTCTTTTCCTTCGGTGATACGGAGCTGATGCTTCTGGACACGCCGGGACACGTGGACTTTTCCAGCGAGATGGAGCGCACCTTACAGGTGCTGGATTATGCCATTTTGGTGATCAGCGGCACCGACGGCGTGCAGGTGCACACCCGCACCCTCTGGCGGCTTTTAGAACACCACGGCATCCCCACCTTCCTCTTTAT
Source organism: Oscillospiraceae bacterium (assembly GCA_015067705.1). Lineage (GTDB taxonomy): Bacteria > Bacillota > Clostridia > Oscillospirales > QAMX01 > Allobutyricicoccus. The sequence continues at coordinate 46,024 of SVLW01000002.1, read as the reverse complement.
CAATAAAATGGATCTGCCCGGAGCCGACCAGGCAGAACTCCTGACGGAACTGCAGAAGCAGCTTTCTCAGGGCTGTGTGGACATGGGGCAGGATGCGGAATCCCTGATGGAATCCGCCGCCATGTGCGACGAGGACATTTTAGGGCAGTATCTGGAAACCGGCGAGGTGACGGAGGAGGAGATCCTGCGCATGATCCGCCGGCGGCAGATGTTCCCCTGTTATTTTGGTTCCGCCCTGCGCCTGGAGGGCGTGGCAGAATTCCTGCAGGGCTTTGACCGCTATACCCTGCCGCCGAAGTATGACGACATCTTTGGCGCAAAGGTCTATAAGATCGCGCGCGACCCCCAGGGGCGGCGGCTGACGTACTTGAAAGTCACGGGCGGCAGTCTGCGGGCCAAGGCCCTGCTCTCCGGCATGGATACCGAGGGCAAGCCCTGGGAGGAAAAGGCGGACCAGCTGCGGCTTTATTCCGGCGTGAAATTCCAGCCGGTGGACGAGGCACCCGCCGGATCGGTCATTGCCGTAACGGGTCTGACACGCACTTATCCCGGTGAAGGCCTGGGCGCGGAGCCCAGCTCTGCCCAGCCCACTTTGGAGCCGGTTTTGACTTATCAAATCCTCCTGCCCGAGGGATGCGACCCCATGACGGCGCTGCCGAAATTCCGGCAGTTGGAGGAGGAAGACCCACAGCTTCACATTGTCTGGAACGAGCGCCTGCGGGAGATCCACGTCAAACTCATGGGCGAGGTGCAGCTTGAGATCCTGCAGCACATGATTCGGGAGCGCTTTGACATGGAAGTGGGCTTCGGTCAGGGCAATATTGTCTATAAGGAAACCATTGCCGGCCCTGTGGAGGGCATGGGGCACTTCGAGCCCCTGCGGCATTATGCGGAGGTGCATCTCCTTTTGGAGCCCGGCCCCCGGGGCAGCGGACTGCGATTCGGCAGCATGTGCTCTGAGGACGTGCTGGACCGCAACTGGCAGAGATTGATCCTCACGCATTTATTTGAAAAAGAGCACGTGGGCGTGCTCACCGGCTCGCCCATTACGGATCTGCGGATCACGCTGGTGGCGGGACGGGCGCATCTGAAGCACACCGAGGGCGGCGACTTCCGCCAGGCCACTTACCGCGCCGTGCGCCAGGGCCTGATGCAGGCGAACAGCATCCTGCTGGAACCCTGGTACGATTACCGGTTGGAGCTGCCCAGTGAGAACATGGGCCGCGCCATGCATGATATTGAGCAGATGCACGGCACCTTCCTGCCGCCGGAGACCTTCGGCGAGGATACGGTGCTCCTGGGCACCGCGCCGGTCTCGGCCATGCGGGGCTATCAGGCCGAGGTGACGGCCTATACCAAGGGGCGGGGCAAGCTGTCCTGCACCCTGCGGGGCTATGAGCCCTGTCACAATACCGCCGAGGTGGTGGCGGAGCTTTCCTACGACCCGCTCCACGATACGGAAAACACGCCGGACTCCGTGTTCTGCGCCCACGGCGCGGGCTTTACCGTGCGCTGGGATCAGGCGCCGGGCTATATGCACGTCTCAAGCGGTCTGCAGTTCGGCGAGATCGAGCCGCCCGCTCCTCCGGCGCCGTCGGAACGGGAGCGCCGGGCCTCCGCCGCCCGCTATCGCGGCACCATGGCGGAAGATCGTGAACTGGAGGCCATCTTCCAGAAAACCTATGGTCCCATCAAGGACGGCCATTTCTTTGATACCAAGCCCGTGGTGCGGGAGCGGCTCAGCGACAGCTTCCGGCTCATCGACATGGGCGAGGAGTATCTTTTGGTGGACGGCTATAACATCATCTTTGCCTGGGAGGATCTCAAGAAGATCGCCCAGGATAATCTGGAAGTGGCGCGGCACACCCTGATGGATATTCTCTCCAACTATCAGGGCTATCGCAAGTGTACCCTGATTCTGGTGTTCGACGCCTATAAGGTGCACCAGGGCATGGGCTCCGTGGAACGCTATCACAACATCCATGTGGTCTACACCAAAGAGGCGGAGACCGCAGATATGTATATTGAAAAGACCACCTACGCCCTGGGGCGTCACCGCCGGGTGCGGGTGGCCACGTCGGACGGCGTGGAGCAGTTGATCATTCTGGGTCACGGTGCTCTGCGCGTGTCTGCTCGGGCATTCCGGGAGGAGATCGAAACCGCAAAGATCGAGATCTCCGAAATCATTCGTCGAATCAACGGGGTGTGATATGGCAGTCATTCGATCGACCCGGGACATGACGCAGGGACGGCTGGGGAAACAGATCCTTCTCTTCTCCGTCCCGCTGATCCTTTCAAACCTTTTACAGGTGTTTTTCAACATGGCGGACATCGCCGTGGTGGGGCGCTTTGCCGGCGCGGCGGCACTGGGATCTGTGGGCTCCACTGCCACCCTGGTGACGCTCTTCACCGGTTTTCTCATGGGTGTGGGCGGCGGCATCAATGTGCTGGTGGCGCGGGCAATCGGCGCCCGGGACCGGGACGGCGTGCGGGAGTATGTCCACACGGCGGCACTCCTTTCCCTCTTAATCGGTGTGGCGCTGGGCGCACTGGGCATCGTGTTCACCCGCCCGGTTTTGGAGCTTCTGGGCACCAAGGCAGAGCTCATCGACGGCGCGGCGCTCTATCTGCACATTTATCTGCTCGGCGTGCCGGCCATCTCGATCTATAACTTTGGTCACGCGGTGCTCTCCGCCGCGGGCGACACCCGGCGGCCGCTTCTCTATCTTTCCATCTCCGGCGCGGTGAATGTGTTGCTGAATGTGCTTCTGGTGGTGGGGTTTCATCTGGATGTGGCGGGCGTCGCCATCGCCAGTGTGGTGTCCTTATACCTCTCGGCGGGACTGATTCTCGCGGCGCTGTTTTCGGAGACGGAGACCTATGCCCTGCGGCTTTCTCATCTGCGCATGAATGGCAGAAAGGCCCGGGCGCTTCTGGCGCTGGGCATCCCCGGCGGCCTGCAGAACGCCATTTTCGCCATTGCCAATCTCTTTGTCCAGGCGGGCGTGAACACCTTTGACGCCGTGGTGGTGGAGGGCAATTCCGCCGCCATGAACTCCGATCCCCTGGTCTATGACGTGATGGCGGCCTTCTATACCGCCTGCGCCAGCTTTATGGGGCAGAATCTGGGCGCAAAGAAGAAAGACCGCATCTTAAGAAGTTATCTCATTGCCCTGGCCTATTCCTTTGGCGCGGGGCTTCTCATGGGCGGTACGCTGGTGCTCTTCGGGCGGCAGTTTCTCTCCCTCTTCACCACGGAAGCTGCCGTCATCGAGGCGGGACTTGGCCGTCTCACGGTGATGGGCCTGTCCTATTGCATCTCCGCCCTGATGGACTGCACCATTGCGGCGTCCCGGGGTCTGGGCAAGGGCTTCTGGCCCACGGTGATCGTGATCCTGGGTTCCTGCGTATTCCGGGTGATCTGGATCTACACGATCTTTGCCTGGATGGGCACCATGGAGTCGCTCTATCTGCTTTATGCCTGTTCGTGGTCTCTCACCGGCATCGCGGAGATCGCCTATTTTGCCTATGTCTATCGCAAAACCGTGCGGCAGCTTGACGCGGTGCGCGTATAAAGAGGGCATGCCATGTTGATTTCACAGATTCGAGAAGCAGATCTGACACCGGAAGTGGTGGACAGACTGCTTTATCAGGGAATAGAGGACTCCGGAGACGCCGCCGACTGCGTGATCGTGCTGGGCAGCAGCAAGGCCGCGGAGTACCGTGTGCCGGTGGCGGCGGCGGTCTATCACGCCGGACGGACCGGGAAGGTGCTCCTGTGCGGCGGAAAGCGGCGGACGTTCCCGGACGGAATCGCCAGCGAAGCGGCGCATATGAAAGCCGCCGCCCTGGCGCTGGGCATCCGGGAGGAGGATCTCCTCCTGGAGAAATCCTCCCAAAACACCATCGAAAACATCCTCTTTGCGCTGATCGCGCTGCAGCGGGCATTTTGCCTGAATCAGGTGCGCCGCGTGCTGCTGGTCACGACGGCCTATCATATGCGGCGCAGTCTGGCCATCGCGCGGTATTTATTCCCGGCGCACATCACGGTGCTCCCCTGTCCGGCAAACGACCGTCACACCCGGCGGGAAAACTGGACCGAGACCCCGGAGGGCATCGCCCGGGCAAAGGGAGAGGCACGGAAGCTCTCAGAATATGTCCGAAACGGCGTGATCCCGGATTTTGAGGTATAAGAAAATGCCCGACTTTTTTCAAAGTCGGGCATTCATTTTACAGGAAGAACCGCATTACCACTTCTGCCAGGAATACGCCCACTGTGGCGCCCACGGCCACGGGCAGGAGCTTTTTGCCGCGGAGGGCCAGGAACAGCGCCACCGCCACACCGCAGAGGGCGGAGAGCATATGCCCCGTGGCATAGAAGCAGGCAGGGATGGTCATGGCGGAGAGCACGGCGTAAGGGATATAATAGAGGAAGGAGACCAGGAAGCGGTTTTCGATCTTCCGCTTCACCAGCACCAGAGGCAGCATCCGCACCAGATACGTCACGCCCGTCATCACGAGAAGATAGAGATAGAAGTTCGGGTTATTCATGGCTGTCCTCCTCTCGTTCTTCCACCGGCAGGGGCGACACGATGGCCAGAATCGCGCTGGCCGTGACGGCGCAGAGGATGATGACAAAGCCGGAGGGCACCTGATTCAAGCCCGGCACATAATAGAAGAGACAGGAAAGCGCCACGGAGATACCGGCGCAGAGAGCGGTAGCCCGGCTGGCCTTAGCCTCGGGGATGACGATGGCGATAAACATGCCATAGATGGCGATACCGAGAGAGGACGTGACGATCTCCGGCAGGATATCGCCCGCCACGGCGCCCAAAAGCGTCCCCAGCGCCCATCCGAAATAGGGCGTCAGGATCAGGCCGTACATATAGGGACGGCCGAGAAGCCCCTTCTGGGCCGAGGACACGGCAAAAACCTCATCGGTGTTCACGAACGCCACCGCCATGCGGTGCGGCAGCGTGAAGCCGCGGTCCAGCTTCTGAGAGAGGGACACGGACATCAGGGCGTAGCGCAGATTGATGATGAACTGGGACGCGGCCATTTCGATCAGCGTGCCGCCGCCCACCATGATGGGCACACCCGCCAGCTGGCCGGCAGAGGTGACATTGGTGAGGGAGATCAGCACGGTCTCCCAGACGTTCAGACCCTGTCCCACCGCAAAGATGCCAAATGCAAAGGCCACGGAGAGATAACCGAGACAAATCGGAAAGCCATCCGCAATGCCCCGGAGGAACGCATTTTGTTTCATAAAAAACTCCATTTTTCGAGCGATGGGAATAGTATAGCGCGAAAGGAAGAAGTTTGCAAGAGCTTTTGGCTTCCCCCCGGGGGAAGTCTCTTTGGTATCGAGTAAGAACCCACTTGGCTCCCCCTCTGGGGGAGCTGGCACGGCGATAGCCGTGACTGAGAGGGCAAACGAAAACGGCAGCGAATCGCTGCCGTTTTCGGGGGTATTTATTTTCTCGTTTTCCACAGTGTCACAGCAGCTGCGGCCATCACTGCCGCATATACGGCCGTATCGATCCATCCGTAGCCAGAGCCGGTTGTGGTAATGCCGGTGACAAACACGGCGGTGGGGCCGTCGGCGCCGCCGATGATGCCGACGGAGGATGCGTTATTCGGCAGAGACTGTGTCAGAATCCAAGCGACGATGCGCTCCCCGGCAAGACTCCAGACCAGCAGCAGCGCAGAAACCCCGAGTGCCGCCCACGCAACAGCACGCAGAAATTGATAAGACCGCGCCGCTCCCGGTTCCATCTTTTTGTTTTTCACGAGCTCATCCTCCTTTTTTGTGAGTATAGCAGAATCCGCGAAAAAAGACAAGCAACGGAAAGTAACATTCCGGGCGCCTTGGGCGGTCCGCCCTGGATTCTGCACTTTTTGTCAAACTGCCCCGCTTTTCTTGACAAGGTACACCGGTTATGGTAAGACTAAATCAGAAAAACACATAAGGAGGACATCCTATGGAACGCGGAACATATATTCAGGGATGGTATAAGAATAACCACTGTTACCACCCCGGACTTCCCTATCGCAGCCTGCAGATGATCGAAGAGCTGGAGCGCCAGCACGCCACCATTCTGGTGTGGTCGGCCATGGGCGGCGGCAGCATCAGTCTGCCCTATCTGGAGCATGAGATCAATGGCCCCGTGGATCCCCGTCTCCGCTTCTACGGCTATATGAACGACCGGGAATTCGTGGCCGAGTGCAAAAAGCGCGGCATCAATGCCTTCGGTATCGTATTTGAGGTGCAGGGCTGGGAATTCCCGGCGGTCATCGATGAGGAGACCGGCGAATTCAAGCGTCTGAACCTCCATGCGGAAGAGGACGAGAACCATGGCTGGTACGGCCTGCGCGAGTTCTCCCAGAACAAGTACGCCAATGCCTTCCCCACCACCTTGAAGGACTACTACCCGGATCCCATCATCAATTCCGATGGCGAAGTGGTCACCGATCTGTGGGAAGAGGCGGCCTCCCGCACCCGCACCGGCGAGCCGGTGCACGCCCGCTGGGTGGAAGTGCAGGGCCACGCCCAGCAGGCCTATCAGGTCTGCCGCAATAACCCCGTGTGGCGGGATTACCTCAAGAAGATCATGATGCTGCAGATCGACGGCGGCGTGCCGGGCATCCAGCTGGACGAGTGCGAACTGCCCATGACCTCCATCGGCACCGGCGGCTGCTTCTGCAAGGACTGCATGAAGCAGTTCACCCAGTTTGTGAAGGCCAAAAAGGCCGCTGGCCGTCTGGGTTCCCAGTGGGATGGCATCGATCTCGACACCTTTAACTACAAGGACTTCTTAAATGACGGCGGCTATGACTACCCCCGTGCCGACCCGCTCTTTGAGGATTACTGGGAGTTCCAGATGTACGCCGTGCGGGAGTATTTCTCCGAGCTCTCCGACTTTGCCAAGGCATACGCCAAGGAGAAGTATGACCGCGACCTGATGGTGTCTGGTAACTTCTATAATCTGAACCCCGTCTATTACGGCATCGAGCCCAAGGCTGACATCATCATCACCGAGATGGAGCATTCCCTCTTCCGCCAGCCCCATTTCTATCGTTACTGCGCCGGTTTTGCCGCGGGCAAGACCATTCTCATTGCCGAGAACCCCTACGGCGGCATCGTGCCGCAGCTGGTGGAAATGCTGGATAAAGGTCAGGGCTATGACCTCTATCGCATCTTCCTCATTGAAGCTTCCATGTACGGCTGCAACATGACGGTGCCCTTTGGCGCCTGGATGGGCAACGTGGTGAAGGATGCCTTCTGCCCGCCGCGCCACCTCACGACGCAGGTGCAGGATTTCCTCTACGAAAATGAGCGCTTCTATCCGAAGACGAAGACCAAGGGCGCCGCTGTGCTCTACTCCTTCGGCAGCTATTACCTCCGGGACGCCAGCCGCGGCGGCAACGGCATCCAGGATAACTTCGATGACCTCTCCGAGATCACCAGCGACTGGAACGATCCGGATGTGAAGCATCTGCCCTTCTGGGATGTGATCCGCGAACTGAGCAACCAGAATGCCATGTATGACGTGGTGATGATGCCGGACGATCGTCTCCGCAAGGATGACATGACTTTGGACCGCATCGCCGACTATCCCATGCTGGTGATCCCGGACGCCTTTGAGATCACCCCGAATCAGGCCGAGATCCTCCGCGCCTATGCCGCAAAGGGCGGTCAGATCCTGATCTACGGCAGACTGGCAGATGGCACCACGCTCCTCGATGAACTGGCAGCACTGCCCAATGTGCGTGTGCTCCCCATGGATGAGGACGCTGAGGCCGGTATCCGCGCCTTCGGCAAGCTCTTCGCCGAGCAGTATGCACCGGTTGCCTCCCTCACCTGCGATGATACCCGCATCGGTATCCAGCGCTTTGACGACGAAGGAAAAACGTATGTGCATGTCTTGAACTACAGCTATAAGACCGCTACCGACCACATCGACATTCTGGAGGAAGTCACCTTCACCTTGTCCGACGTGGCAAAAGAGGCCAAGGTCTACACCCTGTCCGGCGATCCCATGCCGGAAATGGAGACCGCCTGCGAAAACGGCAAGGTGCGCGTAACGCTGAAGAACGTACCGCTTTATACGGTGGTGGCGTTTGAATAAGGCAGAATGCATGATTCATCATTCAAAATGAAAAGATCCGGCGGAGAGACTCCGCCGGATCTTTTTTTGCAGACCCTCTCAGTCTCGCTTCGCGAGCCAGTTCCCCCGGAGGGGGAGCCAAGTTGGCCGGGGATCAGATTCTCTTTTCCGGCTGTCGTTACCCGGTGCAGACCTTCGGGCCACCTCATTAGTCGCCTGCGGCGACAGCTTCCCCTCAAGGGGAAGCCTTATTTCCATTGACCGTGCCGGGAGAATCCTCTATACTACTTACAAAGGAGTGTGAGCGGGATGCATAAGAACGGAAAATGGGCGCGGGCGATCCTCTCGGCGCAGCGGGAGGACGGCAGTTGGGGACGGTTTCATTCCCTTGCCACCTATGAAACGGACCGATACACCACGGAGCAGGCGCTGCGGCGGCTGCGGATCTTAGGCTATACTGCGGAGGACGAATCGATCCGACGGGCGCTTTCCTATCTGGAATCCTGTCTGCGGCATGAGCGGGCGCTTCCCGACCCCAGAGAAAAGCGCCATGACTGGGATCTCTTTTGCGATTTGATGCTCGCCGCCAATATCCGCTTATTCCGGCAGGATTGTGCCCCGGCGAATGCAGTGGCGGAACGGTGGGGACGGGTGATCACGGCGGCCTTTGCATCCGGTGCCTACTGCGCCGAGCACTACTGCGCGGCGTACCGGCAGGAATTCGGACAGCCGCCCAGGGGAGGACGGCTGGTGGATTTTGTCTCCTTTTATGCCCTTGCGCTGCTGCCCGGCATTCTTGACCGGGAGACGGAACGGCGCATGGTGGCATATATCCTGCAGCGGCCGGACGGCGTGTATTATCTTTATAACAGTGCCGTGAATACTCCGCCGACCTTTTGCTCTCTGGAGGCCAGCCGCTGGCTTTCTGTGATAGAGCTTCTGGCACGGTATCGGGAGAGCCGGGATCTTTTGGCCTTTGCGGCGGATTGGATCGAGGAGAACCGTCTGCCGGATGGACGCTGGGACATGGGAAAGACCGCGAAGGACGGCACCTATCTTCCCCTCTCCGACGACTGGCGGCGGGCGGAGACCCGCATCGCGGACTGTACAGAGCGGATTGGAAAACTTTTGCCGCTTTTGCGGTGATTGCGTCCCGGCGGGAATCGTGATATACTGAATGCATCAAAACGGCCGCCCGGGGGCGGCATGGAGTGTACCATGAATTATCAGAATGCAGCGATTTTTTCCGATCTGGATGGAACTTTACTCAACACCGATCATCAGGTATCGGCAGGGAATCTTGCGGCCATCCGCCGCTTTACGGAGGCGGGAGGTCTTTTCGCCATTGCCACAGGGCGGCCGCCGGTGAATGCCCGGCGGGTGCTGGCCGACGTACCATTAAACGGATGGTGCGTGGTGATGAACGGCACCATGGCCTATCATTATGAACGAAACGAATCCTTCGGCGCGGTGGAGATCCCGCAGAAGGAGCTGTCCTCCCTCTTTGCCTGGGTGATGGAGCGGGAGCCCCGGGTGAATGTGCAGATCTGCACGGCGGACGATCTCCTCTTTATCTCGGATCCCGCCTATGAGATCCGGGACTTCGTGGACACGCACCAGCCCATGCGCGTCACCGACCTGGCAGATTCCCTGAAAGATCCCTGGCTGAAGGCGCTTTTATGTGCGCCCCATGAACTGCTGGAGCCGGTTTATGCGGAGGCGGAGCGGCGGGGACTTCTTGAGAAGGTGGACCTGGTGTACTCTGCGGACTATTATCTGGAATTTCTGGCCAAGGGCGTGAATAAGGGCCGGTGTCTGCGCATGGTGCGGGAGATGCCGGAGCTTTCCGGCCGCACCATCATCGCCATCGGCGACTATTATAACGATCTGGAAGTATTCCGGGAGGCGGACATCGCCGTGGCGGTGGGCAACGCCCTGCCGGAGGTGAAGGCCGCGGCACAGTATGAAGCGGCCCACCACAACGAAGATGCCCTGGCCGACCTCATCGACCGTCTGATTCCGTCCATGTAAGGGCGGAATCGGCCCGCGAAAGGCGCGGAAATTTGTTGACTTTCTGCGGGAATCGGCGTATGATAAAACTATAGAATGTGAGCGGACGGCGGGCAGGGAATTCTGCCTGCTGTTTGTTTTGAAAAGGGGGAGACCGATAATGCTCTATGATGTTCTGATCATCGGCGCCGGCGTCATCGGCAGTATGCTTGCCCGGGAACTCAGCCGATATCAGCTCTCCGTTTGCGTGTTAGAGAAAGAGAATGACGTGGCCATGGGCGCCACCCACGCAAACTCCGGCATCATTCACGGCGGATACGACCCGGTGCCGGGTACTTTGAAAGCAAAAATGAATACCGATGGCGTGGAGCCGCTGTTCCAGGCCGCCCGGGATCTGCATGTGCCCCATCGGCGCAACGGATCCATGGTGTGCGCCTTTGGCTCTGATGCCGAGCACGCCCTTCTTGACGAGCTTTACGAGCAGGGACAGGTAAACGGCACGCCGGATCTGCGGATCCTCTCAGGCGACGAGGCGAGAGCCATCGAGCCGAAGCTGTCCCCGGAGGTAAGCCGTGTGCTGCACGTGCCGAACGCCGGCATCATCGGCCCCTATGATCTGGCCATTGCCGCCATGGGCAACGCCATGGATAACGGCGCGGTGCTCCTGCGGAATTTCCCGGTGGTGGAGATCCGCCGGGAGGACGCGCGATTTGTGGTCACCTCCGAAAAGGGCGACTGTGCCGAGGGACGATATCTGGTCAACTGCGCCGGCGCTTACTCTGACCGCATTGCGGCCATGGCGGGCGACGGATTCTATACCATCACGCCCCGCGCGGGCGAATATATGCTGCTGGACCGGGCGGAGGGCGATACCGTGTCCCACACCCTGTTCCAGTGCCCCACGGAGGACGGCAAGGGAATCCTGGTGTCCCCCACGGCTCACGGCAATCTGCTGGTGGGCCCCACCGCCAAAAAGGTGGCAAGTCCCGAGCACCACGACACCACGCCGGAGGGCCTTGCGGAAGTGACCCGTCTGGCCGCGAAAAGCGTGCCCAGCGTGAATTTCCGGCAGGTCATCACCTCCTTCACCGGCATTCGTGCCACCGGCAGCACCGGCGACTTCATTTTGGAAGCGTCTAAAACCGTGCCGGGCCTCATCCACGCCGGCGGCGTGGAATCCCCGGGTCTCACCTGTTCCGTATCCATCGCCCGGTATCTGACCGGGATCCTGCGGGAGGAGGGCCTGGAACTGAATGAAAAATCCGACTGGAACGGCGTGCGGGAGGATACCCACGCTTTCCAGCATATGACGGACGAAGAAAAAGACGCCTTTATCCGCGAGCATCCCGCCTACGGCAAGATCGTCTGCCGCTGTGAGGGCATTACGGAGGGCGAAATTCTGGACGCCATCCACAGAAATCCCCCGGCGCTTGACATGGACGGCGTGAAGCGCCGCACCCGTGCCGGTATGGGCCGCTGTCAGGGCGGCTTCTGCGGGCCCTATGTGATGGCGCTGATCAGCCGGGAGCTTGGCATCCCCATGGAGGAAGTCACCAAAAAGGGCGGCGATTCCCGGATGCTGGTGGAAAGGATCGGTGAGGACAAATGATCTGCCATGATATCGTAATCGTCGGCGGCGGTCCCGCCGGCATGGCGGCAGCCGCTGCCGCCTATGACGCAGGCTGTCATGACGTGGTGATCCTGGATCGGGAGCCGCAGCTTGGCGGTATCCTGATGCAGTGCATCCACAATGGCTTTGGCCTGCACAAACTGGGAAAAGAACTGACCGGCCCGGAATACGCCGCGGTGTACGCCGAAATGGTGGAAAAGCGGGGCATTCGGGTCTATACCGAAACCATGGTCACACATGTCAGCCCGGAGCGCGTGGTCACCTCCCAGAATCGCCAGGGAATCCTGAAGATCCAGGCGAAGGCCGTGATCCTGGCCATGGGCTGCCGTGAGCGCAGCCGCGGCGCCCTGAACATCGCGGGCAGTCGTCCGGCGGGTATCTACAGCGCCGGTACCGCCCAGAAGCTTGTAAACTGCATGGGCTATCAGGTGGGCCGCCGCGTCGTCATCCTGGGTTCCGGCGACATCGGCCTCATTATGGCGCGCCGCATGAGCTTTGAGGGGGCAAAGGTAGAGGCCGTATGCGAGGTCATGCCCTATTCCGGCGGCCTCACCCGCAATATTGTCCAGTGTCTCGAGGACTTCGGCATCCCGCTTTATCTCAGCACCACCGTGGTGCAGATCCACGGCCGTGATCGTCTGGAGGGCGTCACCATCGCCCAGGTGGACGAAAACCGTCGGCCCATCGACGAAACCCGCCGCTATATTCCCTGCGATACGCTGCTCCTCTCCGTGGGTCTCATTCCGGAGAACGAGCTGACCCGCGCCGCAGGGATCCCCATTGATCCTGTGACCAACGGCGCACTGGTGGACGAAAACTGCCAGACCGCCGTGCCGGGTATTTTTGCCTGCGGCAACGTACTGCAGGTGCATGATCTGGTGGACTACGTCTCCGAAGAGGCGGAGCGCGCCGGCATTGCCGCGGCCGGACTGGTGGCCGGTGAAATTTCCGACGACGTGGAAATCGCCACCCGGGCAGGAAACGGCGTGCGCTATGTGCTGCCGCAGAAAATCCGCAGCACCGCCCAGGAGGTTTCCCTCTTCCTGCGGGTAAGCCAGCCCTTTGGCCGTGTGCGCTTTGTCGTGGAGGATGAGGAGAAAGTCCTCGCCACCGCCACCCGCCTTCGCGCCGCCCCCGGTGAGATGGAAAAGCTGAATCTCCCGGCGGAGAAGCTTTCTTCCGTGCGGGGCGAAATCACCGTCCGTCTGGAGGTGCTCTGATGACCAGAACTTTGACTTGTATTATCTGCCCCCGGGGCTGTGCCCTGACGGCGGAGATCGTGGGCGAAGACGTGCGCGTCTCCGGCCATGCCTGTAAGCGCGGCGAGGCATACGCCGTGAACGAATGCCTGCATCCCATGCGCACTGTCACCGCCACCATTCGTGTCAACAACCGGGAGGATACTATGGCTGCCGTGAAAACCCGCGAGCCCGTGGCCAAGGGCGACATGATGGCCGTGATGCAGATGCTGCGCAGCAGAACGGTGGCGGCGCCCATCCGTATCGGCGACATTCTGGTGCAGGATGTGTGCGGCACGGATATCGTGGCCACCCGGGATGTGGAGTGAGCGCCCATGTATTTTGAAGACCTGCGGCTTGGTATGACGGTGGACATTGCACCGGTGGAGATCCCGGAGGACAAGATGCTGGACTTTGCCCGCACCTATGATCCCATCCCGCTGCACACCGATGAAGCCTATGCGAAAAAGTCGCCCTTTGGGCGATTGATCGCCCCGGGCGTCATGTCCTTCATGTCCGTCTGGGCCAAATATCTGGACGTGGATTTCTTCGGGGAGGAGCTCTTGGCCGGAAAGTCCACGAAGATCGAGTGGCTGAAGCCGGTGTTTGCCGGAGATGTGCTGACGGGCCGTGCCGAGATCACGGCGCTGACGCCCCGGAACGGGAAGAACGGACTCGTGGAGGTCACCATTGAGGCCCGGAATCAGGACGGCGTACTGGTGCTCACCGATGTAACGGAAGCCATTGTGAAGCGGAAACCCGCTCAATAATAACAAAAAAGACCTTGCAGAATTTCTTCTGCAAGGTCTTTTCTGATACTTATTCCGCTATTACCGTCAGTTCCCGGATGCCGTAATAGGCAAAGCGTTCCACTGCCGCCGCGGTGATGCGTTCGCCGCAGACCAGGATGGGTACGGCGGGCGGGCATGCAACGGAGGGTGCGGCCAGGATGCGGCCAACGGACGCTGCCGCAGGTACGGTCTCCGACCAGGCCAGCATGGCCTCCCGGATGGAGCATACCCGCTCCCCCGGTATGGATACCGGCGGGGGCGCGGTCAGCGGGTTTTTTTGCGGGATGCGCCGCAGCACATCGGACACGCGGGCCATCTCATCCGTGCCGATCTCCGGCGTGAACATCAGCACCAGAAAATCCGGGTCGGCGAATTCGCATTCCATGCGGTGGGTGCGCAGGATCTCCGCCAGTTCTGTGCCGGTATAGCCATAGGGCTTCGCGGAAATCGTCAGCTTCAGCGCCTCCTGCCCCGCGAGGGTGTAACCAGCGCCGCGCAATTCCTCTTTCAGCGCGTCAAGCCGCCGGGCGGTCTGCGCCAGTTTTTCGGGATAAGTCTCCAGATACCGGTTCGCGGCGTCCAGGGACTGGAGGATCAGATAAGAGGGACTGGTGGAGCCAAAGAGCTGCAGGGCGTTTTTTGCGTGGGGTGCAAGCTCTGCCTCCACGGACGCCGCCAGATGCAGATACGCGCCGCCGGTCAGAACCGGCAGGGTCTTGTGGGCGGAATCACAAGAGAGGTCGGCCCCCAGATCCATGGGATGCCGGGAGGGCAAGAGGAAGCGCAGATACGCGCCGTGGGCATTATCCACCAGAAGCAGTACGCCGTACCGGCGGCACACCCCGGAGAGTCCGGCAATGTCCGCCACGTTGCCCAGATAGTCCGGACTGGTGAGATAGACCGCCATGGGGCGCGGGTCGGCGCTGTGTAAATAGGTTTCCAGCGTCTGCGGCGTGATGCGGCAGGCAAGATAGGAAGAGTCTTCCTCCGGATAAAGCCAGTCCACCGAAAGATCCAGCAGCGCCGCGGCGCTTAAAAAGGTCTTATGGACATTCCGGGCGGCCGCGACCAGCGGCGCGGCGCCGTGACGTTTTCCATAAAGCCGCGCCAGATACAGCATGGCGCGGATGCACTGAGAAGAGCCCTCTGTGGAGTAATACGTGCGGCAGCCGAAGTGGCGGCCGGCGTTTTCCTCGCTCTCGCGGATGATGCCGTCGGCCTCGTAAAGACTGTCGGCGCCGTCGATCTCCGTGAGATCCAGATGCTCCATGCCGAGCACGGGCACGCCCTTATGCCCCGGCATATGCAGACGCAGCGGATTTTCCGACGCATAGCGCCGGACGAAATCGCAGATGGGGGTGTTCATTTATTCGCCCAGAGCGCGGTGGATGGCCACCATGATGGCGCACTCCATGCGCTTGCGGAAGAGCTTGCAGCCGTATTCGTACACGCCGGTGACAGAGCCGGTGGCGTGGTAGGCATTGGCGGCACAGCCGCCGGAGCAATAGAGTCTGGCCCAGCAGTCCCGGCACTCGGGATGGGCATAGACATTACAAGCGGCGAACTCGTCCTGGATCTCGGTATTGGTGACGCCGTGCCAGATATCGCCCAGGCGGAAGCGTTCCTCGCCCACGAACTGGTGGCAGGGATAGAGATCGCCCCAGGGCGTCACGGCCATATACTCCGTGCCGCTGCCGCAGCCGGAAATGCGCTTATAAATACAGGGGCCGCCGGTGAGGTCGATCATGTAGTGATAGAACGTGAAGGGACGCCCCTCCCGATCCCGCTCCAGCATCAGCTCCGCCAGCTTTTCGTACTGATCCAGCACGATGGGCAGATCCTCCTCTGTGAGGGCGGAGGGATCGTCTGCGGCGCAGACCACGGGCTCCATACTCAGCTCCGTAAAGCCCAGATCCAACATCTGCTGGATATCCTTCAGGAAGTCGGGGTTTGCATGGGTGAAGGTGCCGCGCATATAGTAGTCGCGGCCGCCGCGGGCCTCCACGAATTTCTGGAACTTGGGCACGATCTTCTCCCAGCTGCCGTTACCGGCATAGTCCACGCGGAAGCGGTCATGGACTTCCTTGCGGCCGTCGAGACTCAGCACCACATTGCTGCATTCCCGGTTGGCCCACTGGATCACGTCGTCATCCACCAACACACCGTTGGTGGTCAGGGTGAAGCGGAAGTTCTTGCCGCGCTCACGCTCGATGCTGCGGGCATAGGCCACCAGATCCTTCACCACCTGGAAATTCATCAGCGGCTCGCCGCCGAAGAAGTCCACTTCCAGATTGCGGCGGTTCCCGGAATGTTCCACCAGGAAATCCAGTGCCTGCTTGCCCACTTCAAAGTTCATGACAGCGCGTTCACCGTGGTAATTGCCCTGACTGGCGAAGCAGTAGGAGCAGTTTAAGTTACAGGTGTGGGCGATGTGCAGGCAGAGCGCCTTGACGACGCCGGCGGTCTTCTGCTTCAGTTCTCCCGCCATGGGCTCAAAGGTGTCCGGTGCAAAGAGCTTGCCGGCGTCCTTTAATTCCTGCACCTGGGCATAGCATTCTGTGAGATCCTTTTCGGAAATATCCGGGTGCGCCTCGGCAACCTTGGCCAGCACATCCTCCCGGGTGTGGTCTTCAAAGAGGGCGATGATATCATAGGCCACCTCGTCCACCACGTGCACCGCGCCGGAACACACGTCCAGCACGATATTGTAGCCGCCCAGTTTATATTGATGAATCATATCTATTCTCCTTCAAGAAAAAATGCCGCCGAAACCGGCGGCATTTCGGTATGTGCAATTACTTGCTTTCCTTGGTGCTCTCGCACTGCTGATTGGCAATGCCGCAGCTGGTCTTGCAAGCAGACTGGCAGGAGGTCTGGCACTCGCCGCAGCCGCCGTTCTTTGCGCTCTCGCACAGATTACGAGTCTCGATGGTCTTGATGTGTTCCATACTGTCACCTTCCATAGGATATTGAATACTCATACTTTACCATAATCCGCTTTCCTTGTCAATCTTTTTCAAAAAGCTTTCAGGAAGAGGGCGCGGCGGGGAGAATGCCTGCCGGAGAAAATCGCAGAAAAGCGCCCGCCGTCTGTGCGGTCATAGTGCATCCCTTTCAATTATGTTGATTCGTTTTTCGGATTCGCGGACAAGGCTGGGCGCATACCGGTAATGCTTTCGGAACTGGCGGCTGAAATAGTTCACCGAGTGAAAGCCGCAGGCATGACTGATTTCCTGCAGGGTGCGCGTGGTATCATACAGCATGCCATGGGCCTTCTGCAGGCGGTGACGGATCAGCGCATCCACCGGCGAACAGCCCATGCAGGCCTGAAAGCATCGTCCGGCCTCGCTGCGGCTGATGCTGGCCGCCCTGGCGATATCCGCCAGAGTGACGTCCTCCCCATAATGTGCATGGATGAAGGCCAGCATCTGCTGGACACGCACCTGTGTATTCAACTGTACACGGGTGGCTTCTTTCCGGGGCAGGGAGTCAAAGTGCAGCATCAGGTATTCAAAAATGCTGCTGAGATGGCGCTGCACCGCCATTTCATAGCAGTGCGGCCGTTCCCGAAGAAGGCGGTATATCTCCGGGATCCATGCATTGACCGGCGCTTGCCGGCCGCAGTCGCGGCGGAACACCACATAGGGCAGCGTATGGTCATCGATGAGGGGTTTGATATACTGTGCATGGATGACGCTGTCCTCCGGCGCAATCAGGGAGCCGAAGAACACGATGTTGGGCATGGGATCGGGGGAATCGCCGGATAGCTGCCGGATGCTGTGGAGCAGATTGCCGCTCACGAAAATGCTGTCCCCGGGTTCCAGCAGGATCCGCTCCTGACCCACCTGATACTCCAGCACGCCGGACACCGCCGTGGCGATCTCGAACTCCGGGTGCCAGTGCAGCGGCCCGCTCCGATTAGGCAGCAGAGCCAGCTCGTCCTGGAAATAGCTGATCGGGAATGCGGACGCATCGTGGGTCATGTTCTCCCGCAGCTGATGATCCAATATGATGGACATATTCTCTATGCTCCGCGGACTGGGGATTACTTGCCCGCCCGGATGTTCTTCACCGTGATGGGCTGGATGGATAGATGCTCATACACGCGGACGCCGCCGTTGCCAACCGGCGCCTGGGCCAAGAGACCCACCTTCACCACCCGCTCCACGGGCAGATGGAAATAGCGCATCATGTAGAAGGCTTCGCCGTCTACAGAATAATGGAATGCAAAGTTATTTCCCACGCGGCACACCTGGAGCCATGCGGTATCGCCCTCCAGATTACAGCCGTTGGCGTCGTCGGAATCGCCCTTGGTGACCACGCTCACCGCCGCATGGGTGCCGAAGTCCGTCAGCTCGTAACAGCACTTGGCCCAGCAGGTCTCGTCCCGCATTACCATGACGGAGGCAGAATCGTAGGTATCCTGAAATGCATGGGATACCTTGACCCGCAGCACGAAATCGCCTTCCACCTCAGTATAGTAGTAGGGCGCATTGCAGAGGGACTCCGGCAGAATGCCCTCTTCGCATTCGTCGATGCTGCCGCGGAAGAAGTCCGTCTGGCCGGGAGCCATGATCTCAATGCGGTCCTCGCTCAACTTGATTTCGCTTTCGTTCAGCCACTGAAATTTCATATGATTACCTCCAGAAGATGATACTGCTTATATTATATCGTCACATTTTGTCGATAACAAGCATAAAAGCATCAATTTGAAGCACAATTTACCCAGAGCGCGCAGAGAAGCGATATGATCCTGTCATTTGAAAAAACAGTCGAGAACGCAAAAACGCCCGGAAGGAAATCCTTCCGGGCGTTTATAATACTTTTTAGCCCTTGATAGCGGCCTGGGCAGCAGCCAGACGAGCGATCGGGACACGGAACGGGGAGCAGGACACATAGTCGAGACCCAGGCTGTGGCAGAATTCCACAGAGGACGGGTCGCCGCCGTGCTCGCCGCAGATACCAACGTGGAGGTTGGGATTAACGGGCTTACCCAGGGTGATAGCCATGTTCATCAGCTTGCCAACACCGGTCTGGTCGAGCTTTGCAAAGGGATCGTTCTCGAAGATCTTGGTGTCATAGTAAGCGTTCAGGAACTTACCGGCATCGTCACGGGAGAAGCCGTAGGTCATCTGAGTCAGGTCGTTGGTGCCGAAGCAGAAGAAATCAGCGTTGGCTGCGATCTCGTCTGCGGTCAGGCAGGCACGCGGGATCTCGATCATGGTACCAACCTCGTACTCGAGGGAGACGCCTGCAGCGGCAATCTCGGCATCAGCGGTAGCCACGACGACCTTCTTGACAAACTTCAGCTCGTTGACATCGCCGACCAGCGGGATCATGATCTCGGGACGGACGTTCCAGTCAGCATGAGCCTTCTGCACATTGATGGCAGCGCGGATGACAGCGCTGGTCTGCATCTTGGCGATTTCGGGATAGGTGACGGCCAGACGGCAGCCACGATGGCCCATCATGGGGTTGAACTCGTGGAGGGAAGCGATGATAGCCTTGATGTCCTCAACGGTCTTGCCCTGGGTCTTTGCCAGGAGAGCGATCTCATCCTCGGTGGTGGGAACGAACTCGTGGAGAGGCGGATCCAGGAAGCGGATGCAGACGGGGTTGCCCTCGAGAGCCTCGTAGAGAGCCTCGAAGTCGGACTGCTGATAGGGCAGGATCTTGGCAAGAGCCACTTCGCGCTCCTCAGCGGTGTCGGAGCAGATCATCTCGCGGAATGCGGCGATACGGTCTGCCTCGAAGAACATATGCTCAGTACGGCAGAGGCCGATACCCTCGGCGCCCAGCTCGCGAGCCTTGCGGGCATCAGTGGGAGTGTCGGCATTGGTGCGGACCTTCAGCTTGCGGAACTCGTCAGCCCAGCCCATGATGGTGCCGAAGTTGCCGGAGATCTCCGCGTCAACAGTCGGGATAATGCCGTCATAGATATTACCGGTGGAACCGTCGATGGAGATATAATCGCCCTCGGTGTAGGTCTTGCCGGCCAGAGTGAACTTCTTGTTTTCTTCGTCCATGGCGATGTCGCCGCAGCCGGAGACGCAGCACTTACCCATACCACGGGCAACAACGGCTGCGTGAGAGGTCATACCGCCGCGGACGGTCAGGATGCCCTGAGCGGCCTTCATGCCGGTGATGTCCTCGGGGGAAGTCTCGAGACGAACCAGAACAACCTTCTTGCCCTGTGCCTTCCAGGCCTCTGCGTCCTCAGCGGAGAAGACGATCTGGCCGCAAGCAGCACCGGGGGAAGCGCCCAGGCCGCGGCCTGCCGGAGTGGCGGCCTTCAGAGCCTTGGCATCAAACTGCGGATGCAGCAGGGTGTCCAGGTTACGCGGGTCGATCATGAGAACTGCCTCTTCCTTGGTCTTATGGCCCTCAGCCACCAGGTCAACAGCGATCTGGAGAGCAGCGGGAGCGGTTCTCTTGCCGTTACGGGTCTGCAGCATATAGAGCTTCTCATTCTCAATGGTGAACTCCATGTCCTGCATATCATGATAGTGGTTCTCGAGGATCTCGCAAACCTTAACAAACTCGGCATAAGCTGCCGGGAACTTCTCTTCCATCTGCGCGATGGGCATGGGAGTACGAACGCCGGCCACGACGTCCTCGCCCTGGGCGTTGGTCAGGAACTCGCCCATGAGCTTCTTCTCGCCGGTGGCGGGATCACGGGTGAAGGCAACGCCGGTGCCGCAGTTGTCGCCCATGTTGCCGAATGCCATTGCCTGGACGTTAACGGCAGTACCCCAGGAATAGGGAATGTCGTTGTCGCGGCGATAGACGTTTGCACGGGGGTTGTCCCAGCTGCGGAAAACAGCCTTGACAGCGCCGATGAGCTGTTCCTTGGGATCGGTGGGGAAGTCTGCGCCGATCTTTGCCTTGTACTCTGCCTTGAACTGGTTGGCCAGCTCCTTCAGATCCTCAGCAGTCAGCTCGACGTCCTGACGGACGCCCTTCTGTGCCTTCATCTCGTCGATGAGCTCTTCGAAATACTTCTTACCGACTTCCATAACGACGTCGGAATACATCTGAATGAATCTTCTGTAGCAGTCCCAGGCCCAGCGGGGATTGCCGGACTTTGCTGCCATAACCTCGACGACCTCTTCGTTCAGGCCGAGGTTTAAGATGGTGTCCATCATACCGGGCATGGATGCGCGGGCGCCGGAACGGACGGAAACGAGGAGCGGATTCTCCTTATCGCCAAACTTCTTGCCGACGACTTCTTCCATCTTCTCGATGTACTCCATGATCTGGGTCATGATCTCATCGTTGATGACCTTGCCGTCTTCGTAGTACTGGGTGCAGGCCTCGGTGGAGATGGTGAAACCCTGGGGAACCGGGAGACCGATCTTGGTCATCTCGGCAAGGTTCGCACCCTTACCGCCAAGGAGCTCTCTCATCTGGCCATTGCCTTCAGAGAACAGATACACATACTTGTGGGACATGATGTGTGTTCCTCCTTCTATCTTATCATTGAATGTGGGTATACAAATCGTGGGGCCGAAGCAGGGGAATCCGATACTCCCCCATTCAGCAACTAGTATTATACAATAAAACCGGTACAGATGTACAGTCTTTTTTGGAGAATGCGGGGAGAGTGCGTATCATTTTTGCACAAATCCTCCTTTTGCAAGTTTTCTTTTCCTGTCTTTCATTTTTCTGCTTCCGCTCGTTGAAATTCCTTTTTTCTGCGGGGTATCGGCCGCAATCTGCATCAAAAGAGCAAGGTTCCTGCACGCATTTCCGCTTCCGCATTTTCTTTTTCCGTTTCATCCGAAAAGCGGGATTTTCCTGCAAAATATTTTTATCAAATTTGTATGAGAGCGGAATATTTTGCATTTTTCGAAATTATGTGCTATCATGTATTTGTAGGAAATTTTGATTCTGCCGGAGGCGGCAAAAGGAGACGGTTTTCCCCTTGTGTCCGCCGTATGCATCCGATAAAATGGAGGGGAGCCGGGACGCGGTTCCCGATCCGGAAAGGGATTTTGCCATATGAAGAACGAAGCGAAAGACAGCATTGCAAGCTATCTGTCCCGGGTGATGAATTCCGAGGGCGCCGCCGCACCGAAGAACCGAGTGCGCGTGGAGATCGCCGGGGAGGAATATACCGTTGTGGCCGCGGAGACGGAGGACTATATCCGCCGGGTGGCCGCACTGGTGGATGAAAAGGTGCGCGGCATTACGGAGAACGGCCGGGTATCCCGGGCGGACGCCGTGGTGCTGGCCGCGTGCAATCTGGCGGACGAAAAGACCCGCGCCGCCGAGACCGCCGAGAGTCTGCGCAGTCAGATCAAGGCCTACAGCGACGAGATCGCCCGCCTGCGGACAGAGCTTTCCGCCCTGCGCCGGGAGGCCGCGGCCCGGGCACTGGAGCAGGACTGATGGAGCCGCAGATCATTCTGGCGTCCCGTTCGCCACGGCGGCGGGAGCTTTTGCCCCGCATCGGCCTGCGGGACTTTCTGATCGAGGAGGCCGACGTGCAGGAGGAGGCCCTGGCCGCCGCCTGCAAAACCTGTGAGGAGACCGTGGAGGTGCTCTCTGCCGCAAAGGCCCGGGACGTATCTGCCCGGCATCCGGGGGCCGTGGTCATCGGTTCCGACACAGTGGTGACCATCGACGGGAAGATCCTGGGAAAGCCCGGGGATCACGACGAGGCCGTGGCCATGCTGCGTCTGCTGTCCGGCCGGGAGCATCAGGTAATGAGCGGCGTATGCGTCCGGCAGGACGGGCGCGAGCTCATCGGATGCGAGATCACGGACGTGCGTTTCCGTACGCTCACCGATCAGGAGATCGAGGCCTATATCGCCGCAGAGCCGCCCTATGACAAGGCGGGGGCCTATGGCATCCAGGGCCTGGCCTGCCGGTTTGTTTCCGGCATCCGCGGGGATTACTATAATGTGATGGGACTCCCCCTTTATCGCCTTGCCGGGATGCTGGAGGAACTGGGGATCTCCCGCTGGTAAAAAATGAAATGGAACAGGAAGCTGCACCGGGCAATCGGTGCAGCTTCTGCTGTTTTTTGGGGATTCGACAGGATTCTGCCGGATATTTTGGGGAGAAATCGTGCGGATGAAGAGAAAACGACAGATCTTTGCCGGGATCGTCCTCTGTGCGGCGCTTGGCATGACAGGCTATGCCGCGGCCTCCGGCGGGGTATCGCCGGTGCGGCGGGCGGCGCTTTTCGCCGCCGCACCGCTGCAGCGGATGCTGGCGTGGGGCGAGGAACAGGCGGCGCTGCATTGGGACACCGCCGCGCAGAATGCCGCGCTGCGGCAGGAGAACGAGGCGCTGCGGCAGACCCTGTCCGACGCCCGGGCACAAATGCGGGAGGCGGAGCTTTTGCAGGAGGAAAATGCTGCCCTGCGGGAGCTTTTGTCCCTGTCCCGGAAGAATCCGGAAGCCACGCTGCTGTCCGCCCGGGTGATCGGCGAGGCGGACGGCAGACTGCTGTTGGATCGGGGCACGGAGGACGGCGTGGCGGTGGGTCATGCCGTGGTGGTGTGGGAAGGCATGGTGGGCTGTGTCACGGCGGCGGGGGCCTGGTGGAGCGAGGCCGCGCCGGTGACGGACGCCGCCTTTCAGGCGGGCGCCATGGTGACGGCCACCGGCGAGATGGGCATTGTCCGGGGCGGCGACGGTCTGCAGCTCACGCTCCTGCCCCAGGAGAGCCGCAGCCGCATCGGCGGCAGGGTCGTCACCTCGGGTCTCGGCGGCGCATATCCGCCGAATCTGTTTCTCGGACACATCCGCAGTCTGGAGACCCAGGAGAACGGCCTGTCCGTTACGGCGGAGCTGCGGCCCGCCGTGGAGACAGAGGGGATCCGGCGGGTATTTATCATCACCTCCTATGGAGCGGAAGGCGGAAAATGATGGGAAAATGGCTGAGATTTGCGCTTTATAGCCTCCTTTTATGGCTATTTGCGGCGGTGTATGCCCGGTATGAGATCGATCTGCTGCCGGGGCTGCTGGCCGGTCTGCTCTGGCGGGAGGCACGGGGCACGGCGATGGTCTGCGGTGCGGTGGGGGCGCTCCTCATGGCGGCGCGGCGGGAGACGGATGCGTTCGCGCTGGTCTTTCTGCTGCCGGCGATGCTGCTCCTGGCGCGGTATGCGGTGCCGCGGGTGCGGGGAACGCTGCTCCCGGTATTGGGTGCGGCGATGATTCTGGGCTATGGCGGGATGCTGGCCCGGGCGGGGGCGGCATGGTGCTTCGGCGTGCCGGTATCCCTGCCCTGGCTGCGGCAGGGCATCGGCGCGGCGCTGTCCGCGCTGCTCCTGTTCCCGCTGCTGCGGCGGAGGGAGGCACGATGACGGGACTGCGCCGGAGAGGCGCGATCCTGTTCTTTTTAAGCGTGGGACTGCTCTGCTGGCTGACGGCGGTGTGCGGCGGGATGCAGCTCACCGCCGTGCCGGAGAACACGGCGGAACCCCACCGGATTCTCCGAACCGAGAGTCTGCCCGCCAGCCGGGGCGAGCTCTTTGACCGGAACGGCGTGCCGCTGGTCAAAAACCGCACGGTGTACCGGCTGTACATCCGGCACGACGGATGGCAGCGGGACGCGGCAGCGGAGTGGATCCGGGATGCGCTGGCGCTTTTGACAGAGCACGGCATTTCTTATGAGGACGCCATGCCCCTCTCCCCGGCCGCCCCGTGGCGCTATACCTACGATGCGAACAGCGCCGACGCCCGGCGCATGGCGCGGGTACTGCGGCATTACGGGCTTCAAGAGGATCTCCCGGCGGCGGAGGCCTTTGACGCGCTGCGCGCAGCCTGCCGGGTGCCGGAGGAGTGGAGCACCCGCGAGGCCCGTCGGGTACTGGGCGTTTTTTATGATATGATAATCTCCGATTTCGGCGCGGAACAGCCGCTTTTACTGGCGGAAGAGGTGGATCTCGCGCTGATCAGTCAACTGGCGGAGCAGGCGACGGAGTATCCCTGCCTTGCGGCAGAGACGGACTACGTGCGGGAATATCTCACGCCCTATGCCGCCCATCTTCTGGGGCGCACCGGCGGAGTCACTGCCGGGGAGGCGGAGGACTACGCCGCGGCGGGCTATGCGGCGGATGCCGTCATCGGGCGGGACGGCGCGGAGCGCGCCTTTGAGGAGCTGCTTCGGGGACAGGACGGACAGCGTCTGGTGGAGGTGGATGAGGCGGGCAACGTCACGGCGGTGGTGCAGGAATTCCCTGCCCGTTCCGGCGGGGACGTGTATCTCACGTTGGATCTTCGGCTGCAGCAGGCGGCAGAGGATGCCCTGGCGCGGCAGATCGGCCAACTGCGGGACAGCGGCGTGGCGGCGGAGGGCGGCGCGGCAGTGGCGCTCCGGGTGGATAGCGGTGAGGTGCTGGCCATGGCAAGCTATCCCACCTATTCACAGGCCAGTTTCCACGCGGACTATACCGCGCTCTCGGCGGATCCCCTCTCCCCGCTTTTTAACCGCGCCATCATGGGGCGCTATGCCCCCGGCTCCACTTTCAAGCCCATTACGGCGCTGGCGGCGCTGACGGAGGGATGGATCGGCGTGGAGGACACCCTGCCCTGTGAGGGGGTATACCGGTATTTTGCGCCGCAGTATCTCTATCACTGCTGGGTCTATCGGGATCGGGGCGAGGTGCATGGACATCTCACTTCGGCGGAAGCCCTGCAGGAATCCTGCAACTGCTTCTTTTACGAGGCGGGGCGGCTCTGCGGCATCCAGGCGCTGGAGGACTGGGCGGCGGCCTTTGGCCTGGGCAGTCCCACCGGGATCGAGCTGCCCGGAGAATCCGGCGGCGTGGTGGCCGGGCCAGAGAACCGGGCGGGCGGATGGTATGCCGGGGATACCCTGCAGGCCGCCATCGGCCAGTCCGATCATCTCTACACGCCGCTGCAGCTGGCCTCCTACATGGCGGCGCTGGCAAACGGCGGAAAGCTGTACCGCCCGCACCTGCTTCATCAGGCAGTAGCCCCGGACGGAAGGATCCTCCGGCAGGAGACGGCGGAACTGCGAAATACGGTTGCAATTTCCGACGAAATATACGATACTATAAAGGAAGGAATGCTGGCCGTGACATCAGACGGCACGGCCAGCACCGTTTTTTCCGACTATCACATTCCGGTACTGGGCAAATCCGGCTCCGCGCAGGTGAGCGTGGGGCAGGCCAACGGCCTTTTCATTCTGGCGGCTCCCGCAGATGCGCCGGAGATCGCCGTGGCCGTGGTGATCGAGCACGGTGCCTCCGGCAATAACGCCGCAAGAGTCGCCCGGGAGATCCTCACCGCGTATTTCGGCGAGGAGGCCCCCACCGAAGCGCCCGCTCCGGAAGAACAGGAGTAACGTATGAAGAAGATACAGGAACTTGCTTTCCGTTTTGCCGCCATTCCCGCGCCCTCCGGCTTCGCCGCGGGACGACTGGACGCCATTGCAGAGGCCGCGGCACCCTATGCCCCGGAGATCCGCCGGACGCCCGGCGGCAGTCTCCTCCTCCACCGCCCCGGCACCGGGCGGAAAATCGCCCTTTGCACCCATGTGGACGATCCCGGCTTCCTGGCCACGTATCGGGAGGAAAGCGGCGCCATGCGGGTGAATCCGCTGGGCTTTGACAATTTACCGGCAGCATACGGCGCGCCGGTAGTGTCCTCGAAAGGTGTGCCGGGCGTTTTGAGCGCCGGGAATCCGAAAGATCTGAAGGCCGCCGATCTCCTGCTGACCCCCTTCGGGGAGGCCGAGACCGGGGATGCCTTTGTGCTGGCATCGCCCGCCGCGGTGCACGGCGACAAGCTCGTGGGTGCCGGCATCGCCGCCGGTCTGTCCGCCGCGATTTTACTGGACGTACTGGCGGATATGGATATGAGCGCTGACCTGACGCTGGTGTTCACGGGGCATCATATGCTGGGCGCCCGGGACGCCGCGCCGGCCATCGAACTGGCAGCGCCGGATGTAGCGGTGACGCTCTCCGCTCTGCCCGAAGGGGCCGTGAAGTGCGGCAAGGGCGCCGCCGTGTGTCACCAGTCCGGGTATGCCGTCTCCGACCCCGCGCTGCTTGCACAGCTGACGGAGGCCGCGGACGAAGTGCAGCATGATTTCAAGGGCGGGGCCGTGTCCGACCTCTCCGCGATCCAGCGGGTGGGCGCAGGCGTACCTGCCGCCGCCATCGGCTATGCGGTGCAGGATCCCGGCACGCTCATTGAGCGCGCCGATCTCCGCGACGCGGAAAAAGTGGCGGAGATGCTGAAGAAATTCCTCTTAAAAGGCTGAAAAAAGGCCGCCGGAACGAGATCGTTCCGGCGGCCTTTTTGCTTCTCAGAGAATTTCCAATACGGTATAGCCCTCGTCCTCGATGACGAAGCGGAGCTTTTCGTTATCAAGCTCAGCCGCCTCCACAATGGCGGTGCCATCGGCCAGGGAGACCTCGGCGGTGACGCCGGGGAGTGCCTCCAGACCGTTCTTCACAGCGCGCACGCAATGCTCGCACATCATGCCTTCGATCTTGATGGTCTTTTTCATAAGAGATTCTCCTTTCCTTACCTGAAAATGCAAAAATTCCCCTGCGTGACGGACACACAGGGGAACATCAGACTATTTTTAGCCTGCAATCTCCACGCTGACGCGCTTGCCTTCCCGGTTCGCGGCGCCGCGGATGATCGTGCGGATCTCTTTTGCGATCCGACCCTGGCGTCCAATGACCTTGCCGACATCGTCTTTGGCCACATGGAGTTCCAGGACAGTTTCGTTTTCGGCTTCACCTTCGCGCTCGATGACCTCGATCGCGTCTTTATCATCCACCAAATGCGAAACAATGTAAATCAGTAATTCCTTCATAAAGAGGAAGCCTCCTTACACGATACCTGCACGCTTCAGAAGAACCTTGACAGTATCGGTGGGCTGAGCGCCGTTCTTGATCCACTGGAGAGCCTTCTCACCATTGATGTTAATGGTGGACGGTTCGGTCATGGGGTTATAAGTGCCGATTTCTTCGATGAAACGGCCGTCACGGGGATAACGGGAATCTGCGACGACGACTCTGTAATAAGGAGCCTTCTTAGCGCCAACGCGGCGAAGTCTGATCTTGACCATGGTTGCACCATCCTGTAATAAAAATTTTTTGAATGTATATCTGCTTCGCGAAATCTGCGAATGATATCGGGAGAATTAAAACGGCAGCTTGAACTTGCCGTTGCCGCCATCGCGGCGGGTCTTCATGCGCTTCATCTTGGGGATGCCGCCGGGGCCGAAGTTCGGCATTTTGCCGCCGGACTTGGCAAGCGTCTTGGACATCTGCCGGATCATGTCAAACTGCTTCAGCAAGCGATTGACGTCCTCCACCTTCTGTCCACAGCCTGCGGCGATGCGCTTTTTGCGGCTCATGTTGATGAGCTCGGGGTTTTCCCGCTCCTGGGGCGTCATGGAAGTGATGATGGCTTCCATGCGGATGAACTGGCGATCATCCACCTTCACGTCCTTGAGCTGGGAGGCCTTGATGCCGGGGATCATGCCCAGCATATCCTGCACAGAACCCATTTTCTTCATCTGCCGCAGCTGGTCGAGATAGTCATTGAGGTCCATTCTCGACTCGCGGAGCTTGCGCTCCAGCTCCTCCGCCTTCTTCTCGTCGAAGTCGGCCTGAGCCTTTTCGATGAGGGTGAGCATATCGCCCATGCCGAGGATACGGGAGGCCATACGCTCCGGGTGGAACAGCTCGATGGAGTTGGGATCGGCGATCTTTTCGCCGGTACCGATGAACTTAATGGGCTTGCCGGTGACGGCACGGATGGACAGAGCCGCGCCGCCGCGGGCGTCGGAGTCCATCTGGGTCATATAGACGCCGTTGATGCCGATTTTATCGTTGAATTCGCCTGCTGCCGTGACGGCGTCCTGGCCGGTCATGGCGTTTGCGAAGAAGAGGATCTCGTTGGGGTGAACGGTGTCGCGGATGCGGCAGAGTTCGTCCATCAATGCCTCGTCCACATGGAGACGGCCGGCGGTATCGATAAAGACGATATCGTTGCCGTGGCGGCGGGCGTGCTCGATGGCGTTCTGGGCGATCTTCACCGGGTCGCCCTGGCCTTCCTCATAAACGGGAATGTCAAAGGTGCCGGCAGCGATCTTTAACTGCTGGATGGCGGCGGGACGATAGACGTCACAGGCGGCCATCAGGGGGCGCTTGCCCTGGCGCTTGAAATACCCGGCAAGCTTTGCGCCGTTGGTGGTTTTACCGGCGCCCTGGAGACCCACCAGCATGACCACCGTAGGCGGACGGGACGCCATAGCGATCTTTTCGTTGGTGCCGCCCATGAGGGCAACCAGTTCGTCGTTGACGATTTTAATGACCTGCTGTCCCGGTGTCAGGCTTTCCAGCACGTTTGCGCCGATGGCCTTATCGGAGACGGTCTTGATGAAGTCGCGGGCAACCTTATAGTTGACGTCAGCCTCAAGCAGTGCCATACGGATTTCCCGCATCGCATCGCGGATATCGCGTTCCGTCAGGCGGCCCTTGCTTCGCAGGTTCTTAAACGCCGATGTAATGCGTTCGGATAAACTTTCAAATGCCATTATTCCATAACCCTCGCTGCTTCGATGATGTCCTTTACATACTGGTCGATCCGCGTATCGAAATAACTGCGGCGGTTGATCTCCCCGGCCTCATAGGCGGCCACGGCGATCTTCTGGGCGGCAGCGCGGATCTCGGAAAGACGGTCGGAGAGGTGAAGCCGATCCTCACAGGCCTGCAGAGCTTCCTCGGCGCGGACAATGGTGTCCCGCACGCCCTGACGGGTGATGCCCTCATTCTGGGCAATCTCGGCCAGGGAATAATCCTCTTCGTAATAAAGCGTGAAGAGTTCGCGCTGTTTCTCTGTGAGCATGCCGCCATAGAGGTCATAAAGCAGGCTCATTTTCACCAGATCCTTTGCCATGGGCGCACTCCCTCTTCGTGTAAAGTTTCATCCCTTTACATAGTACCACAGACTCCCCTTCTTGTCAAGAGGCAAGGCATTTGGCAGCCTGACAAGTTTTCGGCGTGTTCGTTGCACTTTCCTGTGGAATATGGTATAGTATGGACAAAAGGATCCCGAAAACCCATCGGGAAAGAGAGAGGAGAATCCCATGAACACTGTCACACTCGGACGCACCGGTATTGTCTCCGGTAAAAACGCCTTTGGCGCCCTTCCCATTCAGAGAATTTCCCAGGACGAGGCCGTGCGCCTCCTGCGGATGGCATATGACGGCGGCATTACCTTTTATGACACGGCCCGGGGCTATACGGACAGCGAGGTGAAGCTGGGCGAGGCCTTCCATGGCATGCGTGACCGCATCCATATCGCCACGAAATCCCATGCCAAGACCCCCGAGGCACTGCGTAAGGATCTCGAAACCAGTCTCCGCAATCTGTGCACCGATTATGTGGACATCTATCAGTTCCACAATCCCGGCGAGCTTTTCCGTCCCGGCGACGGCACGGGCATGTATGAGGCCATGGAGGATTTCCGCCGGGAGGGCAAGATCCGCTTCATTTCCCTGTCGAACCACCGTCCCGCCGTGGCCCGCGAGGCCATTCTCTCCGGCCTTTACGACACCCTGCAGTTCCCCTTCTCCTATCTTGCCACAGATGTGGATCTGGAGCTGGTCCGGCTGGCGATGGAAAACAATGTGGGCTTTATCGCCATGAAGGGTCTCTCCGGCGGCCTTTTGTCCAATGCCGCGGCCTGTTATGCCTTTATGCTGCAGCACGAGAATGTCCTGCCCATCTGGGGCATCCAGAGAGAGGCAGAGCTTCTGCAGTTTTTGTCCTATCAGAAGAACCCGCCCGAAATGGACGAGGAGATGGCGGCGCTCATCGCAAAGGATCGGGCAGAGCTCTGCGGCGATTTCTGCCGGGCCTGCGGCTACTGCATGCCCTGCCCCGCCGGAATTGAGATCAACACCTGCGCCCGCATCATCCCGCTTCTGGGCCGCGCCCCGTACCGGCCTTATCTCTCGAAGAAATGGCAGGAAAACATGGAGAAAATCAATGACTGCCTCCACTGCGGCAAGTGCATGGCGCACTGCCCCTACGGCCTGAACACGCCGGAGCTTCTCCGCACCAATTATGAGTTCTATCAGAAGTTCCTCGCCGAGCATCTGGACGAGGCTGAGAAATAAGGAGCGCGATCCTATGACGACGGTTACACTCGGGCGCACCGGTATCCGGTCCGGTAAGAACGCCTTTGGCGCTATTCCCATTCAGCGAATCTCCATGGAGGAATCCACCCGCCTGCTGCACCGGGCCTTCGACGGCGGCATCACCTTTTATGACTCCGCCCGTGCCTATCGGGACAGCGAGGAAAAACTGGGCGCGGCCTTTTCAGATCGAAGAGACCGGATCACCCTGGCCACCAAGTCCACGGCGGGCGACCCCGCCTCCCTGCGGCGGGATCTGGAAGAAAGCCTCCGGAATCTCCGCACGGATCATGTGGATCTTTATCAGTTCCATAATCCCGGCAGCTGCTATCTGCCGGGGGACGGCAGTGGCATGTACGAGGCCATGGAGGACTTTCGCCGGGAGGGCAAGATCCGCTTTATCGGCATGACCAACCACCGCCACGCAGTGGCCGAGGCCGCCATTGCCTCCGGACTTTATGACACGCTGCAGTTTCCCTTCTCCTATCTTGCCATCGACCGGGACATTGCTCTGGTGGAGCAGTGCCGGGCGGCAAATGTGGGCTTTATCGCCATGAAGGGTCTGGCTGGCGGCGTGCTGTCCAATGCAGCGGCGTGCTATGCCTTTATGATGCAGTATGAGAACGTCCTGCCCATCTGGGGCATCCAGAGAGAAGCAGAGCTTCTGGAGTTTTTGTCCTTTGCGGAACATCCGCCCAAACTGGACGAGGAGATGGCGGCGCTCATCGCCGCGGACCGGGAAGCGCTCTACGGCGAATTCTGCCACGGCTGCGGCTATTGCCAGCCCTGTCCCGCGGGCATCGACATCCAGAACTGCGCCCGCATGGGCGTTATGCTGAAAAAACTGCCCCAGGAACAGTTCCTGTCCCCGGCATGGCAGGAGAAAATGGCAAAGATCGAAAACTGCATCCTCTGCGGAAACTGCCTGCGCCATTGTCCCTATGAGCTGAACACGCCGGAGCTTCTGAAATCCAATTACGCGATCTACAAAAAGTTCCTGCAGGAGCATTCCATTCTTTCCGAATCTTAAGGTTTTCTGCCGGAATCACCGGTCAAAAACTGCCGAAGGGCGCGCCCGTCGGCAGTTTTTTCACTGATTTGAATTTTTTGCCATACCCTGCGGCTTGTTCACAAATTATTCGTGACAAGGCGCATGCTTTGGTGTATAATTAGACTACTTTATTGTACGCAGTTGTGAGGTGGAGTATGAACATTCCGAATATTTTATCGCTGATCCGACTGGGCCTGATTCCGGTATTTGTCGGCGTATACTTCTCGGGACTGCCCCACGACTCTCTCATTGCAGGACTCATCTTCCTGGTGGCATTCCTGACGGATGTGGCGGACGGCTACATCGCCAGACGATTCAATATGATCACCCGTCTGGGACGTCTCCTCGATCCCATGGCGGATAAACTGATGAAGGCCACTGCCGTCACCTGTATGACCATCCGGGGCGTGATCCCCATCTGGGTCATCATTATCTTAGTGGCGAAGGAGCTCACCATGCTCATCGGCAGCATCGTGTTCTTCAAGCGGCTCAAGGACGTGCCCTCCTCCAACTGGTTCGGCAAGGTCGCCGAGGGTTATCTCTGCGCGCTGGTCTTTTTCCTGATTATTGTAGAGCTGCCCTTCTCTGTCATCGTCACACTCTGGTGCATTGCGCTCCTGCTGGAGCTTCTGGCACTTTCGGTATACAGCGCGAAAACCTACCACGCACTTTATGGAGAAAAGAAAGGGACAACATGAAAATGAAGCTTTGTTCGCGGTGTAAGAAAAACATCGCGGTAGTCTTTTTAACCAAGATCGAAAACGGTCAGGTCATCAATGAGGGCCTGTGCCTGAAATGTGCCCGTCAGCTGGGCATCCGTCAGGTGCAGGACGTGATGGACAATATGGGCATCACGGAAGATGATCTCGAAAGCATGGAGGCCATGACCGAGCAGGCCGGTCTGCCCATTGAGGGCGACGACGGCGCTCTGGAGATCCCGATGGAACATCCGGAGCACGATGCGCCGGACGCACCCGAGGGCGGCACGGCATCTTTCCCCTTTGTCCAGAATATCTTCGGCGGCGCGCCTCAGGGCGAGCACAACGCACCTCCCCCTCCCAAGGGCGGACGGCGCGATCAGCAGAAGAAGAAATTCCTGGAAATGTACTGCACTCATCTGACCGGCGCTGCCCGTGAGGGCAAGCTTGACCGGGTCATCGGCCGCGAGCAGGAAATCGCCCGCATGATCCAGATCTTAAACCGCCGTCAGAAGAATAACCCCTGCCTGATCGGCGAGCCCGGCGTGGGTAAAACCGCTGTTGCCGAGGGTCTTGCTGTGCGGATCGTGTCGAAAGACGTACCGGCGAAGCTCCTTGACAAGGAAATTTATCTGCTGGATCTGACGGCTCTGGTAGCCGGCACCCAATTCCGCGGTCAGTTTGAGAGCCGCATCAAGGGCCTGATCGAAGAGATCAAGAAGCTGGGCAACATCATCTTAGTCATTGACGAGGTGCATAACCTCATGGCTGCAGGCGACGCCGAGGGCGCCATGAATGCCGCCAATATCTTAAAGCCTGCCCTCTCCCGCGGTGAGATCCAGGTCATCGGTGCCACCACCTTTGCCGAATACCGCAAGCATATTGAAAAAGACGCCGCATTGGAGCGCCGCTTCCAGCCGGTGATCATCAACGAGCCCTCCAAGGCCGACGCTGTGGAGATCCTCCGCGGCATTCGTCCTTATTATGAAGAGTTCCATGCCGTGCGGATCTCCGACGAGATCACGTCTCTGGCAGTAGAACTTTCCGAGCGCTATATTTATGACCGTTTCCTGCCGGACAAGGCCATCGATCTCATTGACGAGGCCGCATCCAGCCTGAATCTCCAGAACACCGCTCTCATCGAGCGTGTAAAGTTGGAGGACGAACTGAAGGTAAACGACGCCGAGCGCGAGGCGCTCATGTCCGATTCCTCCATTGATGCCTATGCCCGTCTGGCAGAGCTCCGCAGCAGCGATCTGCGGATTCGTCAGCGCCTGACGGAGATCGACGCAAGCCCCATCCCCGAGCTGAAGCTGGAGGATCTGGCCAGAGTCATCGAACTGTGGACACATATTCCCGCTTCCCGTGTGGCAGAGGCCGAATACGCCCGTCTGTCCGGCATGGCCACCCGCCTGCGTCAGCGCATCAAGGGTCAGGATGCCGCCATTGATACCGTCGTCGCCGCCATCCTGCGCAACCGTGTGGGTCTTGCCGCCAAGCGCAAGCCTGTCTCCTTCATCTTTACCGGTCCTACCGGTGTGGGTAAGACGGAGCTGGTCAAGCAGCTGGCTCAGGATATGTTCGATGCACCGGAGGCTCTGATTCGTCTTGACATGTCCGAATTCATGGAGAAGCATTCCGTGTCCCGCATCATCGGTGCCCCTCCCGGATATGTGGGCTATGATGAGGCCGGACAGCTCACCGAGCGCATCCGCCGCCGTCCCTACTGTGTCATTCTCTTCGACGAAATTGAGAAGGCACATCCGGACGTCTTAAATATCCTGCTGCAGATCTTAGACGACGGCCGCATCACCGATGCACATGGCCGCGCCGTGAATTTTGAGAACACCATCATCATCATGACCTCCAACGCCGGTTCCGAGCGTACGGAGACGGCGCTCGGCTTTGGCCGTACCGTGTCCGAGCAGGGCCGCGACAAGGCCATGAAGGCGCTGTCCGATATCATGCGTCCCGAGTTCATCAACCGTATCGACGAGATCGTGCCGTTCGATCACTTAAGCCGCGAGAATTTCCGCGACATCGCCGTGATCTTCATGAACGAGCTGCGTGATTCTCTGGCCACCCGCGGCATCACCCTCACCTGGGACGATGCGCTGCTTGATTACGTGACGGACAAGTCCTACTCCGTGAAGTTTGGCGCAAGAAATCTGCGCCGTGTCATTCAGAAGGAGATCGAGGACGTGGCTGCCGCCAGCCTCATCGAGGCCTTTGCCCGGGATATCCACACCATCGCCCTGTCCGCGGACAGCGAACGCGTGTCCGTGGCCCTTTTCTGATAATTCTTTTGAAAACACCCCACTGTAAAGGCAGTTCCGAATAAGAAAACATAGATTTTGGCCCGTAAGCATCTGCTTACGGGCCAAAACGCGTCAGCGCCGCAAAAAGAGAGATTTTCGCCGGAATCGAGGCATTTTCTCGCAGTGCTACTTTGTGTAACACAAGAGAAAATAACGATGAGTCCGGCGAAAAGATCCTTTTTGCGGGCTATGGTTTCTTGTTTGGAACTGCCTAAAAACAGCGGGGTGTTTTTGCGCCTGTTTCGACGGATTTGACGCTCCCCTTCTGCTATACTGAGGGAAAATCGGAACGGGAGGCGGGCATATGTTCATCCGGGAACTGGCCATTGATCTGGGCAGCAGCGCCGTACGCATCGCCGTGCGGGGGCGGGGCGTCCTGCTGGAGGAGGCGGCACTGGCCGCGCAGGATCGGAAAAGCGGCGACATTCCTGCCGTGGGCGCAGAGGCGGAGGCACTGCTTGCCTCCTCCACGGGGCGCTTTACGGCGCGGCATCCGGTGCAAAACGGCGTCATTGCCGATCCCGCGGCGGCGGGACGGATGCTGCGGGGGATGCTCCGCCGGGTAATGGGCAGGAGCCCCGTGCGGCCAGACGTGCTTTTGTGTCTGCCGGGCTTTGCCACACCGGTGGAGGAACGGGCGGCGGTGGACGCCCTCACCGGGGCGGGCGTCCGGCGGGTGCGAACCATGGAGACAGTTCGCGCCGCGGCACTTGGTGCGGGACTGGAACCCGCACGTCCTGTAGGAAGCATGGTGGTGGATCTGGGCCATAGCAGCTGTCACGCGGCGGTGTTTGCCATGGACTGCGTGCAGGAGCAGCAGTGCCGCCGCTTTGGCGCGGCGGCGTGGGATCTGGCGCTGCAGCGGCATATGCGGCGGGAATACGGGATGCTGCTGGGCAGCCGCATGGCGGAGTCCATCCGACAAAGTGCCGGGGCGGGTCATCCCCTGCGGATCCCCGGGCGGGAACTTCAGACCGGGCGCAGCATGGAGGCGGAGCTTTCTCCAGAGGAACTGCGTCAGGCATGGACGCCCGCCGCCTTGGAACTGCGGGAGATCGTGGAGCAGACCCTGGAACTGGCGCCGCCGGTGCTCCTCGGCGATCTGCGGAGCGAGGGCATCCGGCTCACCGGCGGCGGGAGCCTGATCCCCGGACTGGCGGAGGCGCTCTCCGCCTCGCTGGGACTACCGGTGCGGACTGTGGAGGATCCCCTCCACGCTGTGATCCGGGGCGCCACGGCGGGACTTGGGCAGAAGGAGAAGCCCTCCCCCATCCGCGCGGAAACCCAGACCGCCGCATTTTAAGAAGCGCCCCACAGGCGAAAAACCTGTGGGGCGCTTACATTATAATACAGTCGTCCAGGAGAAGAGGCCCGTGGGGGCGACGGGCCCGGCGGCGGGCAGCAGCCGCGCCAGCAGCATCGCCGCGTCGGCGCGGGTCACAGCGGCCTCCGGCAGATGCTGTGCCACGGGATAGCCCGCGGAAGAGACAGCCCGCCAGGCGGACGCGGCCCAGGCGGGGATCGCATCGCGGCTCCCCTCACCCTCCGGCAAGCCCAGGGTGTTCCCGAGGATCACGGCGGCCTCCGCCCAGGTGATGGGCGCGTCGCTTGTCAGGCGCAGAGGATCTGCCCCGTCATCGCCGCCCCGGATGATGCCCTCCTGCACCGCGGCGGCGGCATAGCCGCCCGCCCAGGCGGGCAGCGCGGGGAATGCCTCACTCACCGAGGCGGCGCGCACCGCAGGGATCCCGGCGGCGGAGAGCGTCAGGGCCAGAAATTCCGCCCGGGAGAGAGCTTCGTCCGGGTGGAAGTAGCGATCCCCGCCGTAGCAGGGCCCTGCATAGACGCCCTCCTCCGCCAGACGCAGGGCGGCGTACTCCGCCGGATGGCCGTGGAGATCGGCGTAGTCAAAGGCACTTTCCTGCGGCAGAACATTCACCGTCACCGTGGCCTCCCTGCTCCATGCGCCGTGCTCGTCCCGGATCAGATAGGTGAACTGATCCTCGCCCCGGCGGTTCTGATAGGGCGTGTAGATATAACCGCTCTCCGTCAGGGAGACCACGCCGGATTCCGGCCGGGACAGGATCTGCACCGTGCTGCCGGCGGCGCAGGGGATCTCCCCGCTGACGGTGCGGTTTTCATAGGTGGTGATGCGGCTGTCCGGGGCATCCGGCGCGGCCTGTGCCGCCATACCGCCCAGAAGCAGCCCGCAGAGGAGCAAAAGGGACAGCGCTTTTCCAGTTCGTTTCATCAGATTCCTCCCATATTGCGGCCGGGGTGTCCGGGTCCGCAGGATATTGCTAGTTTCTGCCGCGGCAGCCGAAGTATGACAGGCAGCGGGATGCCAAATTCCCCCAGTTTGTTTGACAGTTCCGGGCGGGGCGGGTATAATAAGGTATTGACTGTCATGAGGGAGGGAGAGCGCTGTGGCCGCAAAACAGGAGGGCGTGGGCCGCGCATGGATCCGCGCACTGAAAACCGAACCGCTGGAGCGGCTTTATATCCTGTACGGCGAGGAGAGCTATCGCCGCCGCACGGCGGTCTCCATGATCCGCCAGCGGCTGGTGCCGGACACGGGCTTTGACTGGGACAGTGTGGAGTTAAGGGGCCGCGGCGTCACGGTGGACGCGATTGCCGAGGCGATATCCACGCCGCCCCTGCAGGCGGAGCGGAAGCTGGTGCTGGTGCGGGAATTTGACCCGATCAAGAATGATATTTCGGAGCTGGCGGCGGAGCTTCCCGCGGATGTGTGTCTGATCTTTGACATGGAGGATCCGGCATGGAAGCCCGACAAACGCACGAAGGTCTATAAATCCATTGCGAAATACGGATTTTTTGCAGAATTTGCCATTGCCAGTCCCGACGAGCTGGGCGGATTTATCAAGCGCTGTTTCCAGGATCGGGGCCACACCATCGACCAGCCGGAGATCGAATATCTCACCTTCCTCTGTACCCATCTGATGGACGGCTTACTGGGCGAAATCGAAAAAATCTCCGCCTATGCGGAGAACCGCCGGATCACCCGGGAAGATATCGACGCCGTGGCCTCCCGCAAGGTGGAGGCGAAGGTGTTTGAGCTCTGCGACGAACTGGCGGCGGGGCACACGGGACGGGCGCTGCTACTCCTGTCCGATTTAGAGACCGCGAGAGAGCCCGCGGTGGCGGTGACGGCGGTGATCGCCCGGCAGTTCCGCCAGCTTTATGCCGCGCGCCTTGCCATCCAGGCAGGGCGGGATCGGGCCTATGTGATGCAGCTCACGGGACAGCGCTTCCCCTATCACGCCACGCGCCTGATGGACAGCGCCCGGCGGATGCCTCTGCCGCTTCTGCGGGAGGCACTCACGGCCTGTATGGAGGCGGACGCGGAACTGAAGTCCTCCCGGGCGGCGGACTATGACACAGTGCGGATGCTCATTATGCGCTATGCCGCGGCGGCAAAGGAGGTACGGGCATGATCCGGATCCGGGAAGCCATTATCGTGGAAGGGCGCTATGATAAGATCACACTGTCGTCTTTGGTCGATACCGTCATCATCGAGACCGGGGGCTTTGGCATCTTCAACGACCGGGAGCGACTGCGCTATATCCGGCAGTTGGCCCAGCGCCGGGGCATCATCGTCATGACCGACGGCGACGGCGCTGGATTTGTGATCCGGCGCTACTTAAAAGGTGCGGTGGATCCCGCCCTTGTGAAGCACGCCTATATCCCGGATATCATGGGGAAGGAGCGACGGAAGAAGGAGGCCTCGAAAGAGGGCAAACTGGGTGTCGAAGGCATGGCGCCGGAGGTGCTGCTGCGCGCCCTGCGGGCCTGCGGCGCCACCATCGAGGATGAGGCGGCGGCGCCCACCATGGGACTCCGGAAATCCGATCTTTACGCCGACGGCCTGTTGGGCCAGCCGGGCAGCGCGGCGCTGCGCACGGCGCTGCTGCGCGAACTGGCGCTCCCCGAGCGACTGACGTCCAACGGCCTTTTGGAGGCTCTGAACGTGATGTGCA
Organism: Oscillospiraceae bacterium; assembly: GCA_015067705.1. Lineage (GTDB taxonomy): Bacteria > Bacillota > Clostridia > Oscillospirales > QAMX01 > Allobutyricicoccus. Next base: position 7,036 of record SVLW01000002.1, on the reverse strand, counting down.
CCCGGGCGGAATACGACGCGGCGCTCTCCGCCGCAAAAGAGAAAATCTGACCGCATCTCCCGGATTTCCCGCAAGTTATGGTTGCAAGCGGCGGATAAATGTGATACACTAAAGCTGCAAAAGCTTCAGGGCGGGGTGAAATTCCCCATCGGCGGTAACGCAGTTTTGCGAAGCCCGCGAGCGGCCACGGCCGCAGAGTCCGGTGAGATTCCGGCGCCGACGGTGATAGTCCGGATGGAAGAAGCAGAGGGTTCTTTTTTTCGACGTCTTTCTTCCTCCATGCCCTGAACGAAAAAACAGAGTATGGGGGATTCTTTTATGAAAACCAATGTAAGACGTCTGGTCTATCTGGCGATATTCTGCGCGATTTCCGTGGTGCTGATCTATGTGATCCATCTGCCGCTGTTCCCGGCCGCGCCCTTTTTGGAGTACGATCCGGCGGACGTGCCGCTTCTGCTCTCCGGCTTTATGTTCGGGCCGGTGTGGGGCCTTCTGACCACCATTGTGGCCTGTGCGGTACAGGCGACCACCGTTTCCGCAGGCAGCGGTATCATCGGCTTCTTCATGCACGTCTTTGCCACCGGCGTCTATGTCCTGGTGGCCGCCACAATCTATCATTTCTCCAAAAAATCCATCGGCGCAACGATCGCGGCGCTTCTGGCGGCGACTCTCGCGGCAACGGCCATGATGATCCCGCTGAACCTGATCTTCACGCCCATGTACGGCACGCCCATCCAGGCCGTGCGGGATATGATGTGGACGGTGATCGTGCCCTTTAATCTGATCAAGTTCTCCATGAACTCCGTGATCACCGCGCTTTTATATCGTCTGCTCCGCCGTTTTCTCAAGGGCTGAGCAATATTCGTCATAGATACACCAAAAGTCCCTCGCAGACATATATTGTTTGCGGGGGATATTCATGGTTATTTTTGATGCACTCTTTGCATATCTGATCGCAAGTGCGATTTATTTCACGATTCAGGGAATCACATCACTACTTTTCAGGCTGGTGGAGCGCTATGGACAATTACGAGAGACTCGAAGGGCGGGCAGTCGCGATCCTGTTTGCAAACGAAAGTAACGGGTATACCGTCATGAAGCTGGACTGCGGCGTGACGGAGCCGGTGACGGTGGTGGGATGCTTCCCCTATGCGGCGCCGGGCGAATATTTCGAGCTCTATGGCACCTGGACGGAGCACCGCACCTATGGCCAGCAGTTCAAGGCCATCGGCGGCGAGCGCTGGCTGCCCTCCACGGCGGAGGATATCGAGGCATATCTGGCCGTGGGCATCTTCAAGGGCATCGGCGCGGCCACGGCGGCCCGGATCGTGGAGCGCTTTGGCGAGCGCACTTTCCAGATCCTCTCGGAGGAGCCGGAGCGTCTGGCGCTGGTGCAGGGCGTGACCATGGAGAAAGCGAAGCGCATCCAGCAGCAGTTCAACGAGCGCATGGAGCTGCGGCGGCTTCTCGAGATGGTATCCGGTCACGGACTGTCCGCGGAGATCGGCATGCGGCTTTACCGCCGCTACGGCACGTCGGCGGGCAATGTGCTGCTTGAAAATCCTTACATTTTAGTGGATTCCTATTATGGCATTGATTTCCCGGCGGCGGATGAATTCGCGCGGGATCTGGGGCTTTCCGATGCGTCGCCCATGCGGTTTGACGCGGCGGTGAAGTATGTGCTGCTGCACAATTTATCAAACGGGCATGTGTTCCTGCCGGCGGGAAAGCTGTGCGCGGTGGCGGCGAGCCTTCTTGACATGGAGGACGCGGAGGACATGGCGCGGGCGCTTGAGCGACTGGTGGAGCGCGGCGACGTGGTGCGGGAGCCGGTTTTACGGGAAGATGCCTGTTATTTGGCGGAATATTATGAGGCGGAGGACGGCGTGGCGCGCCGTCTGGCCGCCATGACGGAGGAGGAGCCCTATCCCCTGCCCGCGGACGCCATTGCCTTTGCGGAAGCGCACAGCGGCGTGGCGTACGGAGAGCGGCAGCGGGAGGCGATCCTCGGCGGGGCGTCGCTGCCGGTGATGGTGCTCACCGGCGGGCCGGGCACCGGCAAAACCACGGCCATCCGCGCCATTCTCGCCCTGTGCGAGCGCATGGGGCGGCGGGTGACGCTCTGCGCGCCCACGGGGCGGGCGGCTAACCGCATGAGCGAAGTGTGCGGCATGGAGGCCAGAACCATCCATCGCCTGCTGGAAACCGTATTCACGGAGGACAAGACCTCCCAGGAATTCATGCGGAACGAGGAGAACCCCATCGATACGGACGTGCTCATCGTGGACGAGATGTCCATGGTGGATATCAGTCTGATGTACGCGCTGCTGCGGGCGCTGCCGGGGGATGCGTCGCTGATTCTGGTGGGCGACGCGGACCAGCTGCCCTCGGTGGGGGCGGGAAACGTGCTGAAAGACCTGATCGCCAGCGGCGCGGTGCCCACCATACAGCTTGACACCATTTTCCGTCAGGCACAGGAGAGCCGCATCATCATGCACGCCCACACCATCAATCAGGGGCGGGTGCCGGCGCTCCGTAGCGACGGGGACTTCTTTTATATGAAGCGCACCGACGGGCGGGACATCGCCGCCACGATTGTGGAACTGTGCACCACGCGTCTGCCGAAATTTTTCAAGATCGATCCCGGCCAGATCCAGGTGATCTGCCCCTCCAAGAAGCAGGAGGCGGGGACGGTGAGCCTGAACCGGCGGCTGCAGGAGGCGCTGAACCCCGCGCTTCCCGGCAAGGCGGAGCTTCGCATGGGGGAGAGCATCTTCCGCGTGGGCGACCGCGTGATGCAGATGCGGAATAATTACGACGTGGTGCTGTCGCGGCCGGACACGGGGGAGACGTCCTTCGGCGTCTTTAACGGCGACACCGCCGTGATCACCGCCATTGATCCCCACGCGCAGGTGATGACCCTCACCTTTGACGACGGGCGGCAGACCGCGTATACCATGGATCTTCTGCCGGATCTGGATCTTGCCTATGCCGTGACGGTGCATAAATCCCAGGGCAGCGAGTATCCGGTGGTAGTGCTGTCTCTGATGGACGCGGATCCGCGGCTTCTGTCGCGGAATCTGCTGTACACTGCCGTGACCCGCGCGAAAAACCAGCTCGTGGTGGTGGGCAGCGACGACGTGTTCGCCCACATGGTGGCCAATAACGTGCGGCATAAGCGGTACAGCGCGCTGGGGATCCGATTGAGAGCGCTTTTACAAATTGAAAATTGAAAGTTGAAAATGAAAAATTGAACAACAACACCAAAAAGCCCTCCGGGAAATTCCCGGAGGGCTTTTCTTGATCAGAGGATTAGTCTGATATTTGAATCAAGGAAGATTCGATTAGTCGGCGATCTCGATGGTGACGAAGTTGTAGCCGGTGTTGGACTTAACAACCTTGATGTCAGCATCAGCGATAGTGCCGTTTGCAACCAGAGCCTTCATAGCAGCGAACTGATCAACGAAGGTGCCGCAGTCGATAGCGTAGGAGTTAACGATATCGCCGTTAGCATCAACAACCTTACCAATGAAGAAGGTCTTGGTCAGGTCGAGCTTTTCGGTAACCTTAACGCCCCAGTTCTTAACGAAGGTCATGGTGCCATCCTTGGCAAGATCAACGATCTCGTCATAGATGTCGGGGGTCTTGTCGAAGTCAGCCCAGAACTCGACGGAGCCGAGGTGAGCGATCTTCTCGAAGGAAACATAATTGCCATCAGCATCCTTCACAGCGTAGACAATGTTGCCCGGCTCGAGGATGTCATCAGCGCCATAAGGAACAGTCACATACTTGATCACGCCGTTCGGATAAACAGCCTGAACAGTGTAGGTGTTCTTGGTCCAGGTGCCAGCATCAACCTTACCGACGATGAAGGTGTCGGAGTTAGCAACTCTCCAGCCCATGGGCAGAGTGTCGTTCACAGCGACGGAAACCTTAGCAGCCTTGACGTACAGAGCGCCGTTGGAGTTAGCCAGGATCACTTCGTCGTTGATGTACGGATTGAATGCGAAATCATCGAGAACGCCGCCGATACCATAGGTGTCGGTGTCAAACTCGTCGAGGTTGTATGCACGCCATGCGTAGCCGCCGTACGGATACTTACCATAAGCGAAGATAACGCCCTTGGAAGTGTTCAGTGCATTAGCAACATCATAAGCATTGAGAACATAAGCATCCTCAACATTTTCAATTTCGTCTACGAGAGACTCATTGAGTTCAGCTGCATCAGCAGCGCCGGTCTGGAACTCGCCGATCACCTTATCGGCTGCATCAACGATATCCCACTTGCCAGCTTCATTGTACTTAACCAGATAGTCAACGCCATCCTTGGTGAAGTAGATGTCGATCTTGTCGGCATCATTGTTGCCGAACTGCTGGAAGTACCAGTTGCCGTATGCACGGTAAATCTGCATTGCGGTCAGTTCATAAGTTGCAACAACCTTAACATCAACCTTAGTACCAGCAACAGCGGCGGACTGCAGCTTTGCAAGGTAGCCGATAGCGCCATTGCTTTCGGTGTTAAAGGTATCCTTGGAAGTAACAACAGGAATCGGACGATAGGTGGTATCGTTATAAGCGGTTTCAGAAGTGTCCTCTACATCAAAGAAGACCTTGGTGGAATCGTTGCCGGTATAGTAGAACTTACCCTCGGTGTCCTTAACAAATCTGACATAAGTAGCCTTGGCATCGAAAGCTTCGTCTTCAGCAACCATGACATACTTTGCACCAACAGGCAGGACAGAGTAGAAGCTGGTCAGCTCAGTAACCTTGACGTTTGCATCATCTGCAGCGTCATCAACGAACTTATAAGCTTCGTGAGAGTTGGTGTAACCAGCGGAGAACAGCTCAACAGCGTCGTTCTCGTTGGAAACAACGTAGTACAGGTCATGACCCAGCCAATCATACTGCTTGGCATCCTTGTGGTCAACCTTGGAAACGTAGGTCTTGATCAGCTCGTTGTTCTCGTTCAGGAATGCAACATAAGGCATACCCTTGTAGGAATCGAGATCAGCCAGACCCATGGAGAGGACATAGTCGCCAGCGAAGTAAGTATCTTCGCAGACTTCAACCTTCATGATGTACTCGCCAACAACGTAGAACTTGTACTGGGTATTGGAAGCGGTGTAGCCGTTCTTACCAATCAGTTCAACGCCAGCCTTGGAGGCATCGATGATGGAGGTAACCTTGTTGTCCTTATCGACATCCCAGTACTGACCAAAGGTGTAGGTCTCGCCGTCGGACAGGGTGTAAGCGCCGCTAGCATTGTAGGAAACAACGTTAGCAACAACTTCCTTGGTGCCGAGAGCAGCGAAAGTGTCGCGCTCGATGAAGATGTACTCGTACTTGCCATCGCCATCATTGTCGATGAGCTTGTACTCAGCGTAGTTCTTCACGCCGTAAGCCTTAGCGAAGTCGGCATAGGTGTAGCCAGCAACGCCGTCAATGTAGATAACGCAGAAGCGGTCGAGGAGTTCATCCAGGGAACCGTCGTTAGCCTTATCGGTATTGACATTCAGCTTACCATCGTTAACGGTACCGTAAACGGTCTTGTAGTAAGCGTTAGCGTCCTCTTCGTAAGCGGCATAGAGGACCTTGTAGCCGTTGACTTCTTCAGTCTTGGCGACATAGAGGGTATACTTCTGACCGATTTCATCGGTGGTGGGCTTCTCTTCGATGGAGAGGAGGTCAGCGATGAAGTACTTGACGTTGCCAGCGATCTCGTCCTTGAAAGCGAAGACAGAGTAATCGGTGGAACCGAGCTTGTCAGCGCCGAGGAGGATAGCGCCCTCAACGATTTCGAGGTCAAAGACTTCCTCAGCGAGGGTGATCTTAGCGCCAACCTTCTTAGCGTTGAGGGTATTGGCGACCATAACGACCATATCGCCGATAGTCAGATCGGAGGCGAAGAGATCCTTGGAAGCGACGCCGTCACCGAGGCCGAGCTCGATAGCGATCTTGCGAGCGGTGAGCTCCCAGTTATCGCCAGCGACTTCGTAGCCGAGGAGACGAGCGAGCATGGTAGCAGCTTCGACGCCGGTGACAGCGCGGTCAGGCTCGTAGTTGTTGTTGCCAACACCAGCAACAGCACCCTGGAGATATGCCCAGTTGATATAGGCAGCAGACCAGTCGCCGGACTTCACATCGTTGAAGTAAGAAGCGGCCTTATAGGTGGAAACGTATGCGTCCTTGGTGTCTGCGGTATACAGACGATAGAGGACGGTAGCCAGCTGCGCACGGGTGAAGGTGGCAGTGGGGTTGAGATTTTCGCCGTCGCCCCTGAAGACGCCGAGAGCGTAAGTGAGCTGCAGGGCTTCATACTGCTCAGCAGTCAGCTCATCGGTATCACCGAAGGGGAGGTTCGTCTCGGCGGGAACGTGGCCGCGGCCGCCGGAGTCCGGCGGGGCGGGGACGCCCCACGGAGAGTCCGGGAAAATGGGGGAGGGTGCAGGAGGGGGCGCGTAAGGCGCTGGCGCCGCGGAAGTCCTCTCCGGCTATGGTTTCTTTTGGCAACTTTTCTTTGACTAAACAAAGAAAAGTTGGCGACTTGTTAGATGGGAATTTTTTCCAGGGAACAGGCGTTCGATCAAGGGGAATGTAGGGGACGGCGTCCCCGACGTCCCATTTGCCCGGGGAAGCCACACCGCGGACAGGACCCTCCATTGCCTCCAGAATCCTTTTGTTACGGGAAATGTTGCAACACTTGGGGTTTTGTTTCAGTTACGTTACACTCGCCTCAGAAGCCTTGACTATTGTCTGGGGGTGGTTTATATTGTATATGCCAAGGGCTCCCATGTCTTCGGATATGAGGAAAACCCTTAGGAAATTTTCAAGGAGGATTCCACCATGAGCAACCTCAAAAAGGTTCTCGCACTGGTTCTGGCTCTGGCTATGTGCCTGACCATGTTCGCCGGTGCAATCGAGACGAACCTCCCCTTCGGTGATACCGATGAGCTGACTGCTGAGCAGTATGAAGCCCTGCAGCTCACTTACGCTCTCGGCGTCTTCAGGGGCGACGGCGAAAATCTCAACCCCACTG
>SVLW01000028.1 GCA_015067705.1 Oscillospiraceae bacterium | reverse complement strand
CGGGACGGCAGCCTGAAGGTGACGGACTTCGGCATCGCCCGTATGTCCGAGTCCCAGCAGGAGACCATGACCGGCGACGCCCTGGGTTCTGTGCACTATGTGTCTCCCGAACAGGCCCGCGGCAGCAAGATCGATGCCCGCTCTGACATTTATTCCCTGGGCGTTGTAATGTACGAAATGCTCACCGGCCGCCTGCCCTTTGAGGGCGATACCCCTGTGGCCGTGGTGCTGCAGCACATCAATTCCATTCCGCTCCTGCCCTCTGAGATCAATCCCACGATCCCCGCCGGTCTCGAGGAAGTGACTATGAAGGCCATGAGTCCCGCGCCGGAGAACCGCTATGCCTCCGCACAGGATATGGTCATCGACCTGGATCTTCTGAAAAACGATCCCGGCGCGGTGTTCAATTACGGCGTGGTGCCCCATGTGTCCCGCGCTGTGGCGGCAGAGCCCCAGCCGGAACCCCAGATCTATGAGCCGGAGCCCGAGATCGTGGATCCGGAGCCCTATTATGAACCCGAAGAGGAATATCTCCCTGCCCAGCGCCAACGCGCCGCCGTATCCCATCGCGCCGAGTCAAGACGCGCCGAGCGCCGGGATGACCGCCGCCGTGCCTATCGGGATTATTCCGACTTTGATGATGATTACGACGATTTCCGTCCCCGGGCCAGAACGCCGGTCTTTGTTTTCCTGATCACCGGCATTCTCACCGCCGCGATCTTCTTCGGCGGCGCGGCCTTTATCATCTCCACCATCTTCGGCGCGGAAAACGCCATCGGCACCGACGATATCTCCGCCCCTAATCTGGTGGGCAAGAACTTCTCTGAGGTTTTGTCCAGTATCCAGTATTCCGAATATAACATCGTGGAGGACGAAAGCGTCTATTCCGACTCCATCCCCGAGGGCGTGATCATTTCTCAGGAGCCGCCCGCAGGCCGCACCATCAAGGCCACCACCGAGATCTATGTCACCATCAGTCTTGGCCCGAAGAAGATCTCTCTGGTGGATCTGATCGGCGTGGAGTCCCGCGCCGCCAAGCTGAAGCTGGAGTCATTGGGCCTTTTGGTCTCTATGGAATATGAAATCTCCGACACCGTGGCGGAGGGATACGTCATCAGCATGGATCCCGCGCCGTACACCGAACTGGTGGAGGACGATATCGTCAAACTGGTGGTCAGTCTTGGACCGGAGGAGCGCTATGCCACCGTGCCGGAGCTCACCGGCATGACCGAGGAGGAGGCAGAGCGCGCACTGGAGCTGCAGAATCTGGTGCTGGGCAATGTGATCCCCAAGGAAACCGAGAATGAGGAAGATCACGGCAAGATCTATGACCAGAGCGTGCGCCCCAATGCAGAGGTTATTGAAAAAACCGCCATTGATATCTATGTCTATGAGTATGTAGAGCCGGATGTCCCGGACATTCCGGATTTCCCGGATTTCCCTGATGGCGAAACCGCGGGAACTGCGGTGCTGTGGGTGAAGCTTGACGAGACCGCTGAATTCTCCGAGGTGGTGATCCTCTCCATGGGCGAGGTGCTCTATGAGCAGACCTATCTCTCCGAATACGGCACCGTACCGGTGACTCTGGAGGGCACGGGTTCCTCTCTGGTCAGCATCTACGTCAACGGCATCCTGGTGGATGAAAAGATCGCAGTCTATGAATGATACGTTGTTTGAAGGTCTGATTATCCGCTCCATCGGTGGACTGTACACCGTGGCCTGCGGCGAGGAACTGGTGGAATGCCGCGCCCGGGGCAAGTTCCGCCTGGATGAAATCAAGCCCATGGTGGGCGACCGGGTGCAGATTCTGCGCCCCGAACAGGGCGAAGCGGTGATCCGCGAGATCCTTCCCCGGAAAAACAGCCTGATCCGTCCGGCGGTGGCCAATATCGGCACGCTGGTGGTGATCGCCGCCGAGGCTCCGCCGGTGACCCAGCCGTTTTTGATCGACCGTGTCAGCGCCATCGCGGGCTATAAGGGGATCGACATGATCCTCTGCATCAATAAATGTGACCGTCTGCCCGGCGACAGCCTCTATGAGACCTACACCCGCGCGGGCTTCCGGGTGATCCGCACCAGCGCCGAAACCGGCGAGGGCATCGACGAACTGCGGGACGCCATGACGGAGGGTATCTTCGTCCTGACCGGGAACTCCGGCGTGGGAAAGTCCAGCATCTTAAATCGTCTGGATCCCAACTGGGCGGCAAAGGTGGGCGCGCTCAGTGAGCGCATCGGCCGCGGCCGCCAGACCACCCGCCATGTAGAGCTGTTCCGCCTGCCCGGCGGCGCCTATGTGGCCGACACCCCCGGTTTCCAGTCTTTCGACGTGGAACGGATGGATCTGGTGCTGAAAGATGATCTGGCCCATGCCTTCCGGGAATTTGCCCCCTATATTCCGGACTGCCGCTATGCGGACTGTCATCATATCAAGGAGCAGGGCTGTGCCGTGCTGGAGGCCGTGCAGGCCGGGGAGATCCCCCAGAGCCGCTATGACAGCTATCTGATGCTCTATGACAGCATGAAGGACATCCACGAGTGGGAACTCCGCAAGATGAACCGCATCTAAAAATCACAACCTGAAAACCGTGTGCGTATACTGAACTGTCTGCAGTTCGGTATGGCACACGGTTTTTTTCTATTGGGGAGGGCGGAATATGTACAGACGGTATGACAAAATCGGATGTATTCTTCTGGCGGCATCCTGCGGCGCGCTGGCGGCGCTGATTTTCCCGGTCTGGCTGATCGCGGGACTTCTGGCGCTCTGCCTGATCGCGCTGTGCGTCATATTATTATTGGGATAAGGAAAGCACCGCAAGGGATCCCCTGCGGTGCTTTTTCGGTTCTGCCGACTTTTCCTCCTGCATAGAATGGAGCATCGAAAGGCGGGCTGCGGCCGGCTATTACAAGGAGGACGATTGCGTTGGAGTTACAGAATCAACTGGTTCGATATGAACGACAGGTCGCGCGGCAGACCGTACAGCATGAGGAAGTCACAGAAGGAGTGTTGTCCGATCTTCTGCCGGATCTTGCCCGGATCGTGGATACCTCCGGCACGGTGTTTCTGCGGGACTGGGAAGTGACACAGGACGAACTGCTCTTAAAATGTGCGGCAAAGGTGACGGTTCTTTATCTGACGGAGGAGGATAGTCGGCTTTACTGCATGGAGATGCCGCTTTCCTTCACCCACCGCATGGAAGTGCGGGGTGTGACGCCAGGATGTGAAGTGCTGTGCAGTGTCCGGCTCCTCTCGGCCGACGCCCGGATCCTGGGTCCCCGCCGGGCAGCCATCCGGCTGCAGGCGGTCCTTTCCCCCAGAGTCTATGTTCCCGCGGAGGAGAGCTGTCCCGTGGGGGTCACGGATGGAGAGGGGGTCTGCCTTCGGTATACGGCGCTGCCGTATCGGGCGGTGATGGGTGCGGCGTACAAAAACTTCACCCTGGTGGAGGACGTGGACATCCCGGAGGACTTTGGCGCGCTGCAAAGCGTCCTGCGGGCAGAACTGCGCCTGCGGGAGACGGACGTGAAGCTGCTGCCCGGACGTGCGGTGGTAAAGGCGGAGGCAGAGCTTATCGCCCTGTGCGAGACCGTGGAGGGCGGCAGCCGGCGGATGCAGCATCGCTTCGGATTCAGTCAGATGATCGATCTGGCCGGCGCGGAGGAGGGGCTTTTCCCGGCGGTGGAGTTCACGCTCCGCAGTCTCGAGCTGGATCCCGCCCTGGATCTCTCCGGAGACTCCCGCTATCTGTCCCTCAGCGCAGGGGTGATCCTGAATCTGGAACTGTCCCGGCAGGAGGAAATCCGGGTGCTTTCTGACCTTTACGGCACCAGACAGGAGATCCGCCCGTCTTATCGGGAACTGCGGCTTTATGGCAGCGGGGAAATGCAGTCCTGCCCGGCCTCTGCCCGGGAGCGGATCGAGCCCGCTGTGGCCGCCGTTCGGATTCTTGACTGGCAGGTGCAGGTGGATACTGAGGCGGAGCTGCTGCCGGAGGAAGGGCAGGGGAGTCTCGGCACCATGGTCTGCCTGCTCTACGAGGGGGAGGACGGCGGGATCTACAGCGCCAGCCGCCGGGTGCCGCTGCGCTTTGCGCTGACCCAGGCGATCCCGTCTGCCGCCGTCTGGGCGGATGCGCCGGAGCTTAGCGCCGTGATTTCCGGCGGCGGAATCGATCTGCGCCTGGAGGCCACGGTATCTCTGAAGACCGGGGAGGAAACGGCCGTGACGGTGGTGGAGAGCATGGAGCCCGGCGAGGCGTATGCGCCGGATGGGTATACCGGGCTCTCCGTGCTCCTGCGCCGGGCAGACGGCGCGGAGAGCCTCTGGCAGATCGCCCGGGAGTATCATGTGGACGCCGATGCGCTCTCCCAGGCCAATCATCTCGAGCGAGACAGCATTCCGGAGAGCGGTGCGCTGCTCCTGATCCCCATGCGGAAATAAGGGAGGAACTATGGATCAGATTTATGGAGAAATCGCCGCCAGAACCGGCGGAGATATTTATATCGGTGTGGTGGGCCCGGTACGAACCGGAAAGTCCACCTTCATCAAACGCTTTATGGATAGTATCGTCCTGCCCCGGATCGAGAATCCCTATGTGAGAGAGCGGGCCCGGGATGAACTGCCGCAGTCCGGCTCCGGCCGCACCATCATGACCGCAGAGCCCAAATTCGTCCCGGAGGACGCCGTGGAGCTGACGCTGGACGACAGTGCCGCCATGAAGCTGCGGCTCATTGACTGCGTGGGCTATCTGGTGGACGGTGCGCTGGGGCAGATGGAGGAGGATCATCCCCGGATGGTGATGACGCCCTGGTCGGACGAGGAATTGCCCATGGCGGAGGCCGCGGAGATCGGCACCCGCAAGGTGATCGCGGAGCATTCCACCATCGGCCTCGTCATCACCACCGACGGCAGCATCACGGAGATCCCCCGGGCATCCTATCTCCCGGCGGAGGAGCGGGTAATCCGGGAATTGCAGGCGCTGGGCAAACCCTTCCTGGTGGCGGTCAACAGCCGGGAGCCCGGAGGCGCCCAGGCCCAGGCCGTCTGCCGGGAGATCGGGGAGCGCTACGGCGTCTCCTGCTGCGCCATCAACTGCCTGAATCTGGACGAAGGGGATATCTGGAATCTCCTGCGCTCGGTGCTCTACGAATTCCCCATGAAGGAATTGGGGGTGCGTCTGCCCTCCTGGGCGGCGGGTCTGCCGGAGGAACATCCCGTGAAGGCCGCGATTTATGAGACCCTCCTGCAGGCGGCGCAGAATGTCTCCGCCCTGCGCAGCGTCTATCCCATGGCGGAGTCCCTTTGCTCCTGTCCCTATCTCGCCGCCTCTCGCATTGAATCCATCGATCTTGGCTGCGGCAGAGCCATTGCCGCGCTGGAGATCCCGGATACCGTGTATTACGGCATTATCGAAGAGGAATCCGGCATCCGCATCCACAGCGAAGGAGAGCTCCTGCCGCTCTTGCGGGAGCTTGCCCAGGCCAAGCGAGAGTATGACCGCATTGCGCCGGCACTGGAACGGGTGCGCAGCGTCGGCTATGGTATTGTGATGCCCATGGAGACAGAACTGACACTGGAGGAACCGGAACTGGTGCGTCAGGGCAGCCGCTTTGGCGTGCGTCTCCGGGCCAGCGCCCCAAGCATCCACCTGATCCGCGCAGATATCCAGACGGAGGTTTCCCCCGCCGTGGGGTCTGAGAGTCAGAGTGAAGAATTGATGCAGCATCTCCTGCAGGAGTTCGAGGGCGACGCCGGCCGTATCTGGCAGTCCAATATTTTCGGCAAGACCCTGCACGAACTGGTGACGGAGGGCCTGAATGCCAAGCTGAACCATATGCCGGAAGAAGCCCGGGGCAAAATGCGGGACACCATCCAGCGAATCATCAATGAAGGCAGTAACGGACTGATCTGTATTCTGTTATAAGAAAAAGCGTCGGAAAAACTTTCCGACGCTTTTTTATTTCTTTTTCCATTTTCGGGCCAGGACACTGCGCAGCGGCTCCACGGGCTGCGGTTCCGGCTTGGGGGCGGGATTCTTCCAGAGATGGATATAGCCCCATTCCTGCAGTTTTTCCAATGCGATCATAGTGACCGGCAGGAGGAACATTCCCAAGATACCCATGGTGACAAAGCCCACATAGAAGCACACCAACATCACCAGCGGATTCAGGCCGATATGGTCGCCCAGGATCCGGGGCTCGATGATATTGCGGATGGCGGTGATGATGAGATAGGTGAGGATCACGAAGATCGCCCGGCTGAAATTGCCGGTGAGCAGGGCGAAGACCGTCCAGGGGATCAGCACCGTGCCGGTGCCGAACACCGGCAGCGCATCAATGATCGCCACCAGTCCCGCCAGCACAATCGCATGATCCAGCCGCATCAAAAGGAATGCAATGGAAAGCTCAAAGAACGTGATCAGGATAATCACGCACATGCCCCGAAGCCAGCGCCCCAGTGTGGTGACCATGTGGTTTTTCAGCCGCGTACCGCTCTCCCGGATGCGCTCCGGCAATTGTGAGGCCAGGAAGTGTACAATGCGATCATAGTCATTCACCAGATAGAAGGTGGAGACGATCATGGCGATGGTGAAGATCAGGATCGTGGGGATGGACACCGCCACGGACTTCACCGTACCGAATACGGAACCCACGTCCACATCCATGGACGGTAGACTGTTGCCGGACGCCATGCCCTCTACAAATTTCACCACGGGATTTCGCAGCGCGGCAGGCAGACGATTCAGGATCGACAGCACGTTCTGCCACAACTGATCCAGTACCGCAGGCACCGCGGACAGGTATCCCGGCAGATCCGCCGCAAACTCCCGCAGCTGGTCCACCAGGAAGATCAGCAGCAGCACCACGGCACTGCCGATGACGCCGTATAAAAACAGCACCATAATGATGGAAACGAAGGTTTTGGAAAGATGCAGTTTTTTCGTCAGCAGCATGACCGGCTTTCGCAGAATGGATGCCGCGAGAAAGGCAATCGCAAAGGGCAGGAGCCATCTGAGCAGATACCGGACCGTCAGATAGGCGCCAAGAACCCCCAGTATGATGTATAGAAGCGTCAATAAAAACCGCAGATGTCGATTTTCCGGCATAAAACTCCTCCTTTCATGCCACTATATACAGTATACTCGTTTTCCTTTGACAATTCAATGCAAATCTATCGGCAAAGCGTTACTTTCCGCGCGCAAACCATAGGAATGTTTGAGTATTGTGTCTATTGAACCCGAAACTTTATTATGCTATCATAAGAGAACATACTGGAGTATTATCTCTTCTATCGATACAAATTGACAGAATGATTGGAGCGAATCACTGTGGTGAAAGTTGCTATTTTAGGTTTTGGTACGGTGGGACAGGGCGTTGCCGAAGTGCTGTCCATGAATGCGGAGGGCATTGCCGCCCGTTCCGGAACGGAGATTACCGTCAAATATATTCTGGATATCCGCGATTTCCCCGAGAGCCCCTTTGCAGATCGCGTGATTCATGATTTTGATATCATTGCAAACGATCCCGAAGTGGAGATCGTGGTGGAGACCATCGGCGGCCAGCGCTTTGCCTATCCCTATACCGTAAAGGCTCTTTCCGCCGGCAAGAGCGTCATCACCTCCAATAAGGAACTGGTTGCCGAGCGCGGTGAGGAGCTTTTGGCCCTGGCCCGTGCAAACGGCGTCAACTATCTCTTCGAGGCCGCCGTGGGCGGCGGCATTCCGCTGATCCGTCCTCTGATGCAGTGCCTCTCTGCCAATGAAGTGACCGATATCACCGGTATCTTAAACGGTACCACCAATTATATTCTCACCCGCATGAAGACCGCCGGTGTCAGCTTTGCCGATGCCCTGAAGGAAGCCCAGGCGAATGGCTATGCCGAGGCCGACCCCACCGCCGATATCGAGGGTCACGATGCCTGCCGCAAGATCTGCATTCTGGCCGATCTTTCCTACGGTCATAAAATTTCCCCTGCTGCGGTCTATACCGAAGGCATCACCGGCCTTTCTGCCCAGGATATGCACTTTGCCGATCAGGCAGGCTATGCTGTGAAGCTTCTGGGCCGTGTGCAGCGCCGGGCGGATGGCCGCGTGAACATTCTGGTGGCGCCCCATCTGGTGCCGGGCGACCGGATGATCGCAAACGTAAACGACGTGTTCAACGGCATCTCTGTCCGCGGCAACGCGGTGGATGAGGTGGTGTTCTATGGCCGCGGCGCGGGCAAGCTGCCCACCGCCAGCGCCGTTGTGGCAGACGTCATCGACGCCGCAAAGAACCGCGGGATTGACCGTTCCGCCAGGTGGGTGGACGACGCCCCGGACTTCGCCAATAATGCAAATGACATGATCTATCGTCATTATGTGCGTCTCTCCGGCTGCACCGCTCTTCAGGTGACGAAGCAGTTCCCGGACGCCGTTTTGGTGTCCGAAAGCGCCCAGTGTGTGGAGTTCACCACCGCACCCGAAAAAACCGGTGAAGTGCTTGCAAAACTGGATATGCTTTCCGCAGAGGGCGCCCATCGTCAGTCCCTGCTGCGAATTTTAGATGAAATGAACTGATTTTGGAGGATGCCAGATGATTAAAGATTTGATGCAGCTTCTGTCCGCTGCCGATCCTGAGCTTGGCGCTGCGGTGGAAAAAGAGCACGCCCGCCAGGCCCGCAACGTGGAATTGATCGCTTCCGAAAACTTCGTCAGTCCCGCTGTCATGGCGGCCATGGCGACGGTTTTGACCAATAAATATGCCGAAGGCTATCCCGGACGCCGGTATTATGGCGGCTGTGAGGAAGTGGACGAGGCAGAGCGCATCGCCATCCGCCGCGCCAAGGAGCTCTTTGGCGCCGAGCATGCCAATGTCCAGCCCCATTCCGGCGCACAGGCCAATGCCGCGGTGTATTTCGCCCTGGTGAAGCCCGGCGACACCGTTATGGGCATGAGCCTGGCCCACGGCGGTCATCTGACCCACGGCAGCCCGGTGAATTTCTCCGGTGCTCAGTACAACATTGTGCCCTATTCCGTGGACGATGAAACCGAAGAAATCAACTATGACGCCGTTTATGATCTGGCCCAGCAGACGAAGCCCAAGATGATCATTGCCGGTGCCTCCGCCTATCCCCGCGAGATCCGCTTTGACAAGTTCGCAGAGATCGCCAAGTCCGTCGGCGCCTATCTCTTCGTGGATATGGCCCACATCGCCGGTCTGGTTGCCGCCGGCCTGCATATGAGCCCCATTCCCTACGCCGATGTGGTCACCACCACCACCCATAAGACCCTCCGCGGCCCCCGCGGCGGCATGATCCTTTGTAAGGAAGAGCATGCCAAGGCCATCGACAAGGCCGTGTTCCCCGGCACCCAGGGCGGCCCTCTGATGCACGTCATCGCCGCCAAGGCCGTATGCTTCGGTGAGGCACTGAAGCCGGAATTCAAGACCTATCAGCAGCAGATCGTGAAAAACGCCGCCACTCTGGCCGATGCCCTGGTGAAGAAGGGCTTCCGCCTGGTCTCCGGCGGTACCGATAACCACCTGATGCTGGTGGACCTGCGGAATTTCAACGTCACCGGTAAGGAAATGCAGCGTCGCCTGGACGAGGTGTACATCACCGTCAATAAGAACGCCATCCCCAACGATCCGCAGAAGCCTGCCTACACTTCCGGTATCCGTGTCGGCACCCCCGCCGCCACCACCCGCGGCCTCCGCGAGCTGGAAATGGAAGTCCTGGCCGATCTGATCTACCGCGCCGCCGCCGACTTTGACGGCAACGCCGAGTATATCCGCAACGCCGTTACCGAGCTTTGCAGCCGCTTCCCGGTTTTTGATTGATTTTGCGTAAAATGTGCCCCGTAAGCCATGCTTGCGGGGCAATCTCTTTGGGTTTTCTGCAAATTCGGTTTTTTGATTGACGAAACCGCTTCGACCCTTTATAATAAATATGTTAACCAATTTTTGCATACATTGAAAAAGATCTTACTTACATAGAGGAGGATATACCATGACGATCTGGGAAGCAATCATCCTGGGCCTGGTGCAGGGCCTGACGGAGTTTCTGCCGGTATCCAGTTCCGGCCATCTGACGCTGTTGCAGGCCGCCTTCGGCATTGAGGAAAACAGTATGCTCTTCAGCATCCTGCTGCACTTCGGTACGCTGATCTCCGTGTTCATCTGCTTCTGGCGGGATATTGTGGAGATGGTGCGGGAGTTCTTCCTGCTTCTGCGGGATGCATGCCGCGGGGAATGGAATCTCCATAAAACGCCCATGCGCCGCCAGATGGTGATGGTGGTGCTGGCCACGATCCCCATGGTGGTGGCCGTGTTCATCAATGATTACATCGAGTCGTTCTTTACGTCCACGCTGCTGGTGGGCTTTATGCTGCTGATCACTGCGGCGCTTCTGGTGGTGACGGATATGCATGGCTTTGGCCGCAAGGACGCCTCTACCGCCACCTGGCGCGATGCGCTGATCATCGGCGCCATGCAGCTTGTCGCCATTATCCCCGGTATTTCCCGATCCGGCACTGTGATGACCGGCGGCGCGCTGCGGGGATATTCCCGCCCCTTCGCCGTGAAGTTCGCCTTCATCATGTCCATTCCGGTTATTATCGGCGCCAATATTTTCTCCGTGGTGGATGCCGTGAAGGAAAGCATTGATCCGGCCCTCATTCTGCCCTGCCTGGTGGGTGTTTTCGTGGCCATGCTCTCCGGCATCGCTGCCATCAAGCTGATGAATATGCTGGTGCGCCGCAAGAGCTTCCGTCCCTTCGTGCTGTACTGCACGCTGATGGGTCTCATTTCCATTGTACTCAGCCTGATTTTCTGATTAACTGACAAAGGATTCGATATCTATGGCATCCCAAACCACAAAATCTAAAGCAAAATCCACTGCCTCCCGCAGTCCCGCCAAAAAGTCCGCGCCCGCGGGGGGAAAGAAAGCCCCCGCCAAGGGGCGGAATACCAAGGCGGCGCAGAAGGCAAAAAATCTGGAGAACCAGCACCGCGAGCTGTGGGTCGTCGTGACCTTCTTCCTGTCCATTGTGCTGGTTCTGGCGGTATTTAATGTCAAGGGCTTCCTTTTGGAGGCGCTCAGCGCCTTCTGCAAGGGCCTTCTGGGCTTCGGTGCGTATCCGCTGCCCTTTGCCATCCTCATGGTCTGCGGCACCATCCTCTTTGCCAAGGGCAAGCCCATTGCCGGCAGAGTGACGACGGTGCTTCTGGTGCCGGTGATGGTGGGTATGCTGGCCCATCTGCTCTTCGGCGACGTGGTGCTGCAGCAGCACGTGATCCCCACGCTCTATGAGACCGGACGCACCCTGCATTCCGGCGGCGTGATCGCCGGCGGCATCGCCGCCATCATGGAGGCCGCCATCTCTAATGTTGGCGCGCTGATTATTTCGTTCATTCTCTTTACGTATCTGATTCTCCGCCTCATGAATATCCGCCTCAAGACCATTCTGGAATTCTTCATCGGCGTTCATGATAAGGCGGAGCTTCGCCGGGAAACCCCGGACTTCTACGACGCCTCCTATGAGGATGATGAGGACGAGGTGCGCGCGGCGGTGGCCCCGCTGCCGGCCAAGCGTCCCAAGCCGCAGAAAGAACTTCCCGTCCCGAAAAAGGAGTCCGAGCCGGAATCCCCCAAAAAATCTCGCCGCAGCTCCATCGATCTGCCTCTTGAGGCAGAACAGCCGGTGCTCACGGAGAATCCCGGCGCCGTGGAGCAGATTGCGTTTGATGCGGCCGAGCTGGAAAAGGAGATCGTGGAGGCCGATCATTATGAGGCTCCCGCGGCCCCGTCTCTGCCGGATACCCAGCCCCTGCCGGTGATCCCGCCGGTGCAGGAGACCCCGGCCCCTGCGCCCCGGTCTGTGGAATCCGCGGCGGAGCCGGATGATGACGAACCGCCCTTTGATCTCGAGGACGAGCCGCCCTTTGATCTTGAGGATGAACCGGAGGCCGCGTTGCCTGTGACGGAGCTCCCCCGCGAGACGCTGCCGCTCCAGCCGACGCAGGAGGGCGCAGAGCCCATGGTGGTGGATACCCACCAGATCAACGATGACGCCCACGACGAGAGCAGTCTTGTAAAGGCACAGGGCGCCGCCCGGAGAGAATACGATTTCCCGCCCATTTCCTTCCTCCACGAGGAGGAATTTGCCCCCACCGACGATGTGACCGAAGAACTGCGCGTGCGCTCCCACAAGCTGGCGGATACGCTCTCCAGTTTTGGCATTCAGGCACAGATCATCAATGTGATCCGCGGCCCGTCCATCACCCGCTATGAGATCCTGCTGGATCGCGGCGTGAAGTTCTCCCGCCTTACTTCGCTGCAGGACGATATCGCCCTGGCACTGGGTGCCTCCGGCGTGCGTATCGCGGCGATTCCGGATAAATCTGCGGTGGGCATCGAGGTGCCCAACAAGGTGGTGCAGACCGTCTATATGCGCGATGTGCTCACCTCCCGCCCCATGGCCGAGAGCAAGTCAAAGCTGGCCTTTGCCCTGGGTAAGGATATCACCGGTACCAGCATCATCGGCGACATTGCGAAAATGCCCCATATGCTCATCGCCGGTACCACCGGTTCCGGTAAGTCCGTGTGCATTAACTCCATCATCGTGTCGCTGCTTTACCGCGCCTCGCCCAATGAGGTGAAGCTCATTATGATCGACCCCAAGATGGTGGAACTGGGCAACTATAACGGTATCCCGCACCTGCTGGTGCCGGTGGTGACCGATTATAAAAAGGCCGCCGGTGCCCTGAACTGGGCCGTGGTGGAGATGGAGCGCCGCTATAAACTGATGTTTGAGTACGGCGTGCGCGACCTGGATTCCTTCAATAAGGCCGCCGTCTCCCGCGGCGAGGATCCCATGCCCCGCATTGTGATCATCATCGACGAGCTGGCCGATCTCATGATGATGGCCGCCAAGGAAATCGAGGAGAGCATCTGCCGCATCGCCCAGAAGGCCCGTGCCGCCGGTATGCACCTCATTATCGCCACCCAGCGCCCCTCTGCCGACGTGCTGACGGGTCTGATGAAGTCCAACATCCCCTCCCGTATCGCCTTTGCTGTGGCGTCTCAGATGGAATCCCGCATCATTCTGGACACCGGCGGCGCCGAAAAGCTCATCGGCCGCGGCGATATGCTGTTCTTCCCCCTGGGTATGCCGAAGCCCATGCGTGTGCAGGGCTGTTTCCTCTCCTCCGGAGAAGTGGAGGAAGTGACGGAGTTTATCAAGCAGTCCGGCCCGGTGGAATATTCCAACGAGATCCTCGATCATATGGAGCGCAGCGCTTCCTCCGAATCCGGTGGCGGCGGCGATGATGACGAGGAAGAGGACGATAAGCTCTTTGAGGCCGTGGATGTGGTCATGCAGACCGGACAGGCCTCCGCCTCCATGCTGCAGCGAAAGCTGAAGCTGGGCTATGCCCGCGCCGCCCGCATCATCGATCAGATGGAGAGCCGCGGCATCATCGGCCCCTTCGACGGCGCCCGTCCCCGCCAGCTTCTGATCTCCAAAGCAGACTGGCAGGAAATGAAATCCCGCCGTTCCTGGTAAAATACCCCCGCAGATCAAAAGGATCTGCGGGGTGTTCTTGTTGGAACATCCTTAACATTCGAAATCGCAAGGCGTCCACTCCCGTTCTGTCACGGACAGCAGCTCTCCAAGCTGTTCCGGGCGGCTGACGCTCATGGCGGGAATGACGTTCGGCTGCGCCAGGAGATAGCCCAGAGACAGCATGGTGAGGGACAGTCCGGTCTCGGCGGAGAGTGCCAGGAGCCGCCGGTACATCCTGCCGTTTTCCTCCGTGAGCCAGGCACGGTTGCCGCGGAATTCCTCTGTATGGACCCAGCCGCCGTCATACACCGCGCCGCAGCGGTGAAGCTTTTCATAGAAGCCGTGGGCAACGGAGGAGAAGGGGAGGAGCAGGAACGGTTCCTTCTCCTGCAGGGCTTTCATGGCGGCATCGGTTTTCACCATGCCGCTGCCCGGCGTGTAGTTCCGGTCGCCGTCCATGGCAAGGCTCCATTCATTGGATACGCCGATGAAATATCGATCCCAGTCGCGGCCCAGATAGTCGATTGCGGTTTTGATCCGTTCTGCGCGGTAATTGGAGAGACCAAAGCGGGTCACCAAACCCTTGTCCACCAGCGGCACACAGAAATCCACAATGGTACGGATATCCACGTCCTCATTGTCACGGTGCAGCAGGAGAATATCCAGCTTGTCCTGACCGAGAGACTTTCGGCTGGCTTCCACATCTTCCATGAGAGAAACCGCATCCACGCGGCTTACGTCGGGGGTATCGGGGTCAAAATGGCAGGCCTTAGTGAGCACGGTCATGTCCCCATGTCCACGATCCCTCAGCCAGCGGCCGATGATCTGTTCGGAGGCGTTTGTGTTCTCTTTTCCCCAGCGGCCGTAGACATGAGCGGTGTCCAGAAATCTGCCGCCCAGATCGTAATAGGCGTCCATGATATCGTATGCCTGCTGTGCCTTTTCGCCGGTAAGTCCATCGGCGGCAAGCGTCGCCGTACCCAGGCAAACCCGGGAAAGCGGCGCAGGATATGTGCGAAGCGTCATCGTTTTCATAAGCCATCCTCAAAGCAGTCAGTATTTCCGAATGTTCGTCTCCGATCTTTTCTTGACAGAATCATCCGGACTGGTATAATTATAGCATAAGACAAACGAAAAAAGGAGGTCTTTTTTATGTGGAATGATTGGAATACCGATGAATATCAGGGTATGATCGCGGAAACCGTGAAGATTCAGGGCTATCACGGCGATTACATCCGTGCCTATTACTCCCGTCCGCTGGGCGAGGGCCCGTTCCCGGGTCTGGTGCTGATCCCGCATATGCCGGGCTGGGACGAATACTGCCGCGAGGCGGCCCGCCGCTTCACCCAGCATGGGTACAGCGTACTCTGCCCCAATATCTACGAGCGCTTTGGCCATGGCAAGCCTGCCGAGGTGGCAAATATGGCTCGTGCTGCCGGCGGTGTGTATGATGAATCCGTCATGGGCGACACCGATGCTTCCCTGGGCTTCCTGCGGAACCAGACCAATGCAAACGGCAAGGTGGGCGTGATCGGTATGTGCTCTGGCGGCCGTCATACCTTCCTGGCTGCCTGCACCCTGGATGACATTGACGCGGCCGTGGACTGCTGGGGCGGCGGCGTAGTGGCAAAGCCGGAGGAGCTGTCTCCTGCCCGTCCGGTGGCTCCCATTGATCTGGCAGAAAAGCTCTCCTGCCCGCTGCTTGGCATCTTCGGCAACGAGGACCACAGCCCCACCCGTGAAGATGTGGACAAGACCGAGGCTGTCTTAAAGGAACTGGGCAAGGACTATGAGTTCTATCGCTATGACGGCGCGGGACACGGTATCTGGTATTATGACAGGCCTATGTACCGCCAGGAACAGGCCATGGATTCCTTCAATAAGTGCATGCGGTTCCTGGATAAACATTTGAAATAATGGATCATCAGAACATTTCGGAGTCCCGGGGCTTTGCGGTCATCGCAAAGCCCGTGGGCTCCCGCTGTAATATGCAGTGCCGGTATTGCTATTATCTCGATAAGGGGCAATATTCCAGCCATAAGAAGCAGTCCCGCATGAGTTTTGGTCTTTTGGAGCGTCTGATCCGTCAGACCATCGAGGGAAATCCCGGCCCGGTGGTATCCTTCACCTGGCACGGCGGGGAGCCGACCCTGGCGGGCATTGACTTTTTTCGCCAGGTGGTGGCGCTGCAAAAGAAATACCTGCCTGCCGGATGGCAGGCATGGAATAATCTCCAGACCAACGGCCTGCTCTTAAATCGGGAATTCTGTCGTTTCCTGCGGGAGAATCGCTTTGACGTGGGACTCAGCATCGATGGCGACCGGCTGACCCACGATGAGAACCGCCTGGATCGGGGCGACCAGCCCACTTATGAGCGGGTACGCCGCGCCGTGGGGATGCTGAAGGAAGTGGGGATCCAGCCGGATCTCCTCTGCACCGTCACGGCCTCCACGGCCCGAGATCCTCTGGCGGTATACCGCGCCCTGCGGGATCTGGACACCGGATGGATCCAGTTTATCCCCGTGATCGTACAGGACGAGACGGGGAAAGTTCTCCCCATCTCCACCACGCCGGAGGGCTATGGTCGCCTGCTCATGACGGCTTTTGATGAGTGGATCACCCACGATCTGGGCCGGGTGGATGTACAGATCATCGCGGAGACCGCCCGCGTCTGGGCGGGAGGCGAGGCCAGCGTCTGCACCATGTCGCCCACCTGCGGCCGGGTGCTGATTGCGGAGGAGGACGGCAGTGTCTATGCCTGCGACCACTTCGTGGATCACGAACATCGCCTGGGCAATCTCCAGACTGCCCGCCTGGGCACCATGGCAGAAAGCGAGGCTCAGCTGGCCTTTGGCCGCAGCAAGCGTGACACGCTGACGGCGCAGTGCCGCGCCTGTCCGTGGCTGTCCTGCTGCCAGGGCGGCTGCCTCAAGGATCGTTTCGCCCTGTCTGATGACGGCGAGGCGGGGCAGTATTATCTCTGCGACGGCCTGCAGCAGTTTTTCGCCCATGCGGACCGTCCGCTTCATCGGGTGATGAAACTGTCCCGGGAGCGCAAACGTCCCGCAGAAATCCGGGAGATCATCCGCCGGGAGTTTTACCCGGAACAGAACGCATAAAAAACTTCCTGCCCGAGGCAGTCCCGAACAAGAAACCATAGCCCGCAAAAAGAATCTTTTCGCCGGACTCATCGTTATTTTCTCTTGTGTTACACAAAGTAGCACTGCGAGAAAATGCCTCGATTCCGGCGAAAATCTCTCTTTTTTCGGCGCTGACGCGTTTTGGCCCATAAGCAACTGCTTATGGGCCAAAATCTATGTTTTCTTATTCAGAACTGCCTGCCGACGAGGATTCATCGGTACGCAGGAAGTTTTTCATACACAAAAGAAATAACCCTTGACCCGTGGTTGTGAATCACCGATCAAGGGTTATTTCTCTGTGATCTTAGTATCTAACGTCATGGTTAACCTCACTTTCCTCAGTTCAGTTCCGTCAGTTTTGATTGATCCCGGGTTTATTTCCCATCGTAAGCTCTTTTATGCTTTCAGTTTCCTGATAGCGTCTTCTTTGGGGAGTTTCCCTGATCCTGACGTCATCTGCGGCTTTGGGTGTTCCATCAGCCGATTGTTTTCACCTTGTACATCGGTATCACCCTTTCCTTGTCTATATCATAGCATGAGAATTCGGGAATTACAAGATGGGATTTTGTATAAGTTTTACAAGTTCGATTTGTGCGATGCGGAGAAATGTGGTGAATTCGGTGAAATACAGTTGACGCGCCAGGGAAGGATTTGGTATACTAAATATGTTAGGCGGCTTGTAGAGCTGTCCATCTTTTTTGATATAGTAACCCCGCCGCCGGAATGATCCCGGCGGCGGGGTTTTCTTACCATCGATTCATATTGCGCTGAAATTTCTCTGTATATGCCTTCTGCAGCTCTTCGGCGGAGATATCAAAGCAGAGCATCACGTCGTGATAATACATCAGCACGTCTGCCATCTCCTCCACCAGATGCTCCCGGAGCACCGGGTCGGACAGGGCTTTTTCCGTGCCATTCTTCTTCACGATGTCGATCACCTCGCCCAGCTCTCCCACCAGCCAAAGCAGCTTATTGATGCCGGTCTCCGGGCAGATGGGTTTCCACTTGCCGCGGTATTTCTCCTGCAGCGCCTGCTGCATGGCAAGCATATCATTGACGGAGAATTCACTCATGGAAAAACCCTCATTTCAAAGTATTCTTCTCGTGCCAGTCGAGGGAATAGTCCACCAGGAACTTCAGAAGCTTCGGCTGTTCTTCCTGCATATGGGCGCCGTCCTTGAAGCACATCTCAAGCGGGCTCTCTTCGGTATAGGGCGTCCAGGTGGGCAGCGGCGTGCCGTCGAAATCCAGGCCGTTGGGATCGCCGGTCTTGGCGAAATTGGTGAAATAGAGATTGGCCTGACGGGCAACATCATAGTCCGCGCCGTAATGGGCCTTGCGCATGTAGTAGAGATTATCAAAGGCATAGTCCACGTCAACGCCGTGGGAAGTGCCCAGAGGATCCTTGGGACGGGGCTGGTCCACGCAGTAGGCGTACATCTTGGGGAAGCCGCCCTTGCGGTCTGCCCAGGCGCACCAGTTCTCTGCGGACAGGCACTGTCCGGCATAGGTGGCGTTCTGCTTGATCTGATCAAGATCGCCGCAGGCGAAGTCCACGGCCTCCAGATATTCCGCAGCGCGCTCGCCAAAGCTCTCCTTGGCATAGGCCTCAAAGGCCTCCAGCGTGTCGGCCTCCGGTGTCAGCAGGAAGTCGCAGAGGGCATGGCCGGTCATGATGGGGATATTCTTCTGATTGCGCTTCAGTAGGGACAGAGCTGCAGGCTCCGTGATGAAGTCGCCGTCTACGCACATGCCCCAGCGGAAGATAGGCGGGCGGCGGATACCCGGAATGAGAGAGCCAATGGGCGGACGGGAGGCGCAGAACTCCTGAGATTTTGCAAGCAGGGTCTCGGGATCGATCTTGCGCATTTCGTCCAGATTCTCACAGCCCAGGAACTTCTGGAAGTCCAGGCCGGCCTGCTCCATTGCGGAGAGGGGGATGGGCTCGATGGGCACGGCAGAGGGGATGCCGCCGCCGGACATAACGATGGCCTTGTGGAAATAGCCTTCCGTCTTGGGGGAGAGGATTTGGGCGATGACGCTGGCGCCGCCGGCGGAATGGCCGAAGAGGGTGACGTTATCCGGGTCGCCGCCAAAGGCCGCGATGTTGCGCTGTACCCAGGCAAGGGCGGCCGCCTGGTCCAGATGGGCAAAGTTCGTGCAGCCATCGGCCTTGTGCTGGGCGGTAATCTCCGGATGGGCAAACATGCCGAAGAGGTCGAGACGATAGTTCATGCTGACAAACACCACGCCGCGGCTAGCGAATTTGGTGCCTTCAAAGACCGGCTGATAGCTGTCGCCGGCCACAAAGCCGCCGCCAAAGATCCATACCATGACGGGCAGCTTTTCGTCCGGCGTCTTTGCAGGCGTCCAGACATTTAAGTAGAGACAGTCCTCCTGACAGGGGATCTCGTGATAGCCCCAGTTGCGGGGATCGGCGGGGCGCTGGTTCCGCATGGGAACGGCCACGGGCTCCAGACAGTCCCGCACGCCCTGCCACGGCACCACAGGCTGCGGCGCACGCCAGCGCAGAGCGCCCACAGGCGGCTGGGCATAGGGAATGCCGCGGAACATGGTCACGTTCAGATCACTGGAACTGACGCCGCGAATCTCACCGGAATCAATGCGAACTTGCTTGATCATAGTCGTTCTCCTTTTCATTGAAATGGGACTCTGAAAAACGAATGGGGGTTTCTTTCAAGAACAGTGTATCATGACTTCCGGGATCCGTCATGGATTTTCCAAGAGATGATTATATTTTCCGACAAAGAAACGAGGTACGGCAGGAAACCGTACCTCGTTTGATTGAAATTTCGGATTTACCAGGCAAAGGTGATCAGGCCGTAGATGTACAGGAACAGCACGATCACGGGAATGGCGATCTGGAAGATGGGCTTCATCCAGTTTTTCACCTTCATGCCCTGACCGGCATTGGCCTCTTCCATGAACTTGTCCCAGCCCCAGCCAAACTTGTTGCAGCAGAACAGGGCGATGACAATGGAACCAATGGGCAGCAGATTGAAGGAAACAATGAAGTCCCAGAAATCCAGCCAGGAAGAACCCTCTGCGAAGGGAACAAAGCCTGCCCAGGTGCTGAAGCCCAGAGCGGTGGTGAGTGCCAGTGCGAAGATCACGATACCGCAGATGATGGAACCCTTGGGACGGCTCCAACCGGTGAGCTCGCGGACACAGGCCAGAATGTTCTCGAACACGGCCAGAACCGTGGACATGGCAGCAAACACCATGAAGAGGAAGAACAGGGCGCCCCAGAAGCGGCCGCCGCCCATGTTCAGGAACACGGTAGCCATGGTGTCAAAGAGGAGACCCGGGCCGGCGCCCACTTCCATGTTATAGGTGAAGCAGGCCGGGAAGATGATGAGACCGGCAGTAATGGCCACGAAGGTGTCCAGCAGGATGACGTTCACGGACTCGCCCATGAGGGAGCGTTCCTTGCCGATATAGCTGCCGAAGATGGCCATGGAGCCGATACCCAGAGACAGGGTGAAGAATGCCTGGTTCATAGCAGCAA
The DNA here is from genome assembly GCA_015067705.1 of Oscillospiraceae bacterium. GTDB lineage: Bacteria > Bacillota > Clostridia > Oscillospirales > QAMX01 > Allobutyricicoccus. The sequence goes on along the minus strand of SVLW01000028.1, from coordinate 8,908 downwards.
CCACAGTGTTGCCGGTGATCTTAGAGAAATCCGGAACCAGATAGAACTTCAGGCCTTCCGCTGCACCGCCCAGGGTGAAGCTGCGGACTGCCAGAACCACCATGAGGGCCAGAAGACCCACCATGATGTACTTGGTGACGCGCTCGAGACCGCCCTGGAGATTAAAGCTCAGTACCAGGAAGCCCAGAACGACGGTGATCAGCAGGTAGATCACGTTAATACCGGGTTCGGAGATCATGTTGATAAAGCCGATGCCCTCCAAATCACCGGTGAGGAAACGGATGAAGTAATGGATCATCCAACCGCAGACCACGGTGTAGAATGCCATCAGGCAGACATTACCGAGGAGGGCGAGATAACCGTGGAGATGCCACTTATGACCGGGCTTTTCCAGTTTGTTGTACATCCGCACGGGGCTGGCCTGGGAGGCGCGGCCAAGTGCAAACTCCATTACCATGACCGGGAGGCCAAGGACCAGCAGGCACAGGACGTAAATGAGAACAAATCCGCCGCCGCCGTTCTGACCGGTCATCCACGGGAACTTCCATACGTTACCGCAGCCGATTGCGCAGCCTGCGCTCAGCAGAATAAAGCCGAGACGACTGCCAAGTCTTTCTCTGTTCATAACTAACCTTCTCTCAAAATGTGATGAGATACTGTGCTTTTGCACAGTGATTTCCTATAGTATACCGCATTGGATGGAAAATGTCAAAAAAAATTCATAGTTATTTCATGAATTTTTCAGCATTTTTGCTTATCCTGTCGGGTCGGAACGAAAAGAGCGAAGGCAAAAGCCTGCCTTCGCTCTTTTGGGATCGTTTTTCTGCGTGTGCCGCATCACCGGATTTCCGGCACCAGCCAGAATCCCAGACGGAATTCCTTTTCGTGGAAGCGGTATTTCTCAAGCAGATGGGGGCCGCAGCTGGCGGAGCCCATACCGTTCTGCTTATAGTCCAGACACAGCACGGAAGCGCCGGAGGGCACCAGCTCGAAGTGGTGGCGGGCGTCGGCCAGCATCTCCTGGGTGTAGGGGGAGGCATTGAAGGAAATCGGTGCGTCCGCATAGACCGAGAGCGCCTGGCGAGCGCCGGAGACGCGCAGCCAGGTGGTGCCCTGATGGGCGCCGTTCTCCTGCGGGCGGACATAGTCCTCGTGGAGATCCGCCACGGCGGCATGGAAGCGGCCGTACCAGTCGGCGCGCTGCTTGTCGGGATAATTCTCATAGGGGCCGAAGCCGGTATAGTCTACTGTATCAAGTTCTTCCGGCAGGAAGAGCCGCAGGCCAAAGCGGGCCAGCGCCGGGAGATGCCGGTTTACCTGCACCTGCGTGTCGAAATGCACCTCGCCTTGACCGGTCACGGTCAGCGTTGTATGAAGCCGGAACATGGGTTCATAGCTGAGGCCGCTGAGGGACGCGCGGGAGCGCACCACGGCACAGCCATTCTCCACATCCGCCGTGATCTCGTACACACGGGACGTAAGGTCTCTCATGTGGAAGCGTTCCCAGTCCCGACGGAACGGGCCATCGTTATCCGTGGGCGCCCGGAAAGCGTTATACGCCATGGGCCGGGTGAGCAGCGCCGCGCCGTTCTGCTCCATTTGGGAGAAGAGGCCGGTGAGGGCATCGATTTCATAGGTGAACTGTTCGCCCTGGATGGTGATGGTGTTGCCGCAGCGGGTGATCTGCGGGGCGGCGGAGTCGGCAGGCCGGTAGACAGGAAGGGTATCCGTCAGCCGGAACTGGTCATGTCCCAGATAGGCGCCCTTCTCCTGCCAGCGCGTATCCTGTGCCTCTTCATATATAAAGCGCACATAGACCATCTCCCCGGCGGGGGAGGCCAGCTCCGGGATCTCCACCTCCTGCACGTCCATGGGCGGCAGACACAGCGCCACCGTACCCGTGCGGACGAGTTCGCCGTTTTCCGTCAGTTCATAGCGGCAGGTGAGCTTTTCCTCGGCACTGGTGAAGTGCAGCAGATTGCGGAAGCGATAGATACCCCGCTTCCCATCCACCAATTCGGCGCGGATGGGGCGATAGACGTTCTTCATCTCCCGAAGGCCCGTATGGGGTCTGCGATCGGGATAAACGAGACCATCCACGCAGAAGTTGCCGTCATGAAGCGCCTCGCCGAAATCGCCGCCATAGGTGAACATAGACTTGCCATTCTCCGTGACGCCGATCTGGGCGCTGTGGTCGCACCACTCCCAGACACAGCCGCCCATGAGTCGGGGCTCCCGATAGATGAGGGACCAGTAATCCTCCAGATCACCGGGGCCGTTGCCCATGGCGTGGCAGTATTCGCACAGGAAATAGGGACGGGTTTCAAAGGGATTCTGCAGGAAGTTTTCGATGGTATCGATGGAATCGTACATCCGGGATACCATATCGATGGTGTCAAGGCTGTCGTTGGGCTGGGGCGCGTGGGTCAGGTGGTGCATACTCTCGTAGTGCAGCAGGCGGGAACGATCGAGCTTCCGCACGTCGCGGATGACCCGCTCCACATAAATGCTGTAGCCGCATTCGTTGCCCATAGACCACATGATGATGGACGGACGGTTTTTGTCCCGGGCGATCATGCCCATGACGCGGTCCCGGAAGGGCTCCTCAAACTCCGGACGATTCACAAGAAGTGCCAGACCGGTATAGCCCTCGATATCCGCCATGGTCTGGGCGGCCTCTGCGCTGCCATGGGATTCGTTGTCCGCCTCGCTCACCACATAAAAGCCCAGCTCGTCACAGAGCCGCAGAAATTCTGCCCGGGCGGGATAGTGGGAGGTTCGGATGGTATTGACGTTATACTGCTTCATCATAAGAAGCTCGTGCAGGGCCTGCTCTCTTGAGATGCAGGAACCGGTGAGCGGGTCACTCTCGTGGCGGTTCACGCCCCGCAGCTTTACCGGCATGCCGTTCACCAGGAAGATCCCGTCCCGGATCTCCACCTTGCGGAGGCCCACCGTTTCGCCGATGACTTCCTCTCCGCCCTCGATAATCAGACGGTAGAGCATGGGCTTTTCTGCGTTCCAGAGCATGGGATGCGCCAGAGTAAAGACCACTTCGTGCTCTTCCGCGGTCTTGACTGCCAGTTTCTCACCAGTCGGCGCCAAAAGCGTGGCGGTCACGGCGCAGTCTGCGTCGAATGTCACGCGGATCTCAGCGGTATCCTCGCCGATCTCTGAGGTGACGGTATAGTCGCGGATATGCCGCTCCGGACGGGTCAGGAGGAATACGTCGCGGATGATGCCGGAGAGGCGGTATTTGTCCTGATCCTCCAGATAACTGCCGTCGCAGTATTTGAGCACCAGCATCCGCAGCTCGTTTTCGCCGTCCGTCAGATAGTCCGTTACATCGAACTCACTGGTGTTATGGGTGACCTGGCTGTAGCCCACGAAGCGGCGGTTGAGATAGAGATAAAAACAACTGTCCACGCCTTCAAACACCAGATACTGCCGCATACCGGGCTGTTTCTTCACGGAGAATGTACGGCAATAGAGGCCGCCGGGATTCTCCACCGGCACATAGGGCGGATCATAGGGGAAGGGATAGCGGACATTGATGTAAATCGGGTCGCCGTAGCCGTTCATCTGCCAGTTGCCGGGCACCGGCATGGTGCGGGTCATCGGCAGATCCAGCCAGTCCTCCGGCAGGAAGGCCGGGCCGCGTACCTCCCGGAAATCCCAGACGCCGTTTAAGAGCTGTGACCGGCAGGAGGCATGGCGGGGGCCGAAGGGATCCTCGCCGGGTGCAACGGGCAGATAATCCGCCCGCATGGGACAGGTGCCCAGATGCAGCACCTTTGTATTTTCATGATACCAGGTTTGCATGACAGCGCTCCTTTCCGAATAACGCTCAGCGCACGACGCCCTTCTTCAGGATGACGTTGGCGTACTGCGCGGTCTCGCCGGTGGCGACGATGCAATAGGCCTTTTTTGCGCGGTCATAATAGGGGAACCGTTCGATGAAGGTGATCTCGGTCTCCGGCTCCTTTTCTTTCAGGATAGCGGCGTATTCGTCCCAGATGGTGGGGACGATGGGATCGCCGTCACAGACCGCCATGAGACCAAAGTGGTTTTCGTCATACTGATCCAGCGGGATCAGGTCGAGAATGCCGCGGAGCAGACCGGGGATGCCGATGCCGTCGGCACGCACCACGGGCACGCCCATGCTCATGGCCGGGAAGTGGGCATCCGCCAGAACGATCTCGTCGCCGTGGCCCATTTCACTGAGGATTTTCAAAAGCTCCGGGGAAATCAGAGGAGAGACGCCTTTTAACATAGGTTGGACTCCTTTCGGGGCGGATCACTCCGCCATGTGATGAATATAAGGCATTTCGGGAAGATGGTCGAAATGATAGAATCTTTCCGCGTTATCGTGGAGGAAGGCCTGTTTTTCTTCCGCCGTCATGAGATCGGATTTTTCAATAAAGTCCCAGCTCATTCGGTAAGTGATGGCCGTCATCGTGCGGGGATAGTCAGAACCCCACATGAGCTTGTCTATCCCGCAGATGTCCCGCGCCTCCAAAATGGCACGGACGGCGGAGGGATAGGGATAGAATTCACTGTTAAAGAGCCAGGTAATACCGCCGCTCTCGATCATGACGTTCTGATAGTGGGCCAGCTTGATCTGCTCCTGCCAACCGGGCGTAGTGACCATGCCGAAGTGGCCGATGGCAATGGGAAGCGCGGGATAGGTCTCGATCATTTCCCGCAGGGAAGCGGTCTGCAGGTCTCCGTCCGCCATATCAATGCCCAGGAACACGCCGGCCCTGGCGGCCGCCTCAAAGATCTCCGCGTGATGGGTGAGATCCTGATCGGCCAGGCGACCGGCGCAGATCTTGATGCCGTCCATGCCGGAAAGCTCCGGCACGCCGTTTTCTTCATAAAGGGCGCAGACGCGGATGCGGTCGGGATGGGCGGCGCGCACTTCGCGGAGATAGTCATTCTGTTCGCCGTCGATGTATTCCTGCGTCACCACGGCGCCCGCCACCTGGGCGAAGTCCATGTTGGCCAGGAGTCGCTCTGCGGAATTAAAACCGTCGGTCATATAGGCGGGCATCATCTGGCGCACCACGTCGCCAAACATACTGCGGCCGCCGCCCAAATCGTAAACCGGCAGACCGTTTACACGGCCTGCCTGCTTTTTCCAAAGATGAACATGTGCATCAATCATGAGAAAATCCTCTGCTTACACGGGGTCTGCAAAGCGCAGCAGCACCTTCTCGAGGCTGCCGTCGTTATGCACCAGCGCGTCAAAGGCAGCGGGAGCGTCCTCCGCTTCGTAAACAGCGCTGACCATGCTCAGGATGTCCAGCTTGCCTTCGGCGGCAAGAGCAATGAGGGATTCAAAGTCACGGGTATAGGCATTGCGGCTGCCGAACACGTTCAGTTCCTTCTTGAGGAGGATGGAATGGAGGAAGGTGGTGTCGGTCTTACCGTTGCCGATGAGGATCAGGTTGGCGCCCTGGGCGGCCTGTTCGATGCAGGTGAGGAAGGTGACGCTCTGGCCGCAGGCCTCCACGCACACGTCAAATCCGCGGCCTTCTGCGATTTCGGCCAGCTGCTCTTTGGCGTTTTCAGCACGGGCATTCACCACGTGATCTGCGCCGAACTTACGGGCTACTTCCAGACGGCCGTCCAGCACATCGCTGACGGTGACTTCCGCGCCGCGCACCTTGGCGGCCAGCAGGGCAAAGAGGCCGATGGGGCCAGCACCGGTGATGAGAAGCTTATCGCCGGGCTTTACCGTGGCGCGGCTCAGGGCGTGCTGGCTGATGGAGAAGGGCTCGATCATGGCAAGCTCGCGGGCGCTGAGGCCACGGCCGGGGATGATGCGGGAGATGGGCATGGCGATATACTCGCAGAAGGCGCCGTCGCGCTGGACGCCCATGGTCTGGTTGTCCACACAGGCATTGACAAGGCCCTTCTTGCAGGCATAACAGTTGCCGCAGTTGAAGTAAGGATTGCAGGTGACCACGTCACCGGCCTTCAGGCCGCGGTCGTTCTCGGGGATCGAGACGATCTGGGCAGAAAACTCATGGCCGGGGATGCGGGGATAGGTGGTGAAGGGCTGGTTGCCGGTGAAGCTGGCAACGTCAGCGCCGCAGATGCCGCAGTAAAGGATCCGCAGAAGGGCTTCGCCCTCCCGCACTTCCGGCATGGGAAGATCCACAACTTCAATACGATAGGGTTCTGCGATGGTAATGGCTTTCATAGATGTACCTCTTTTCAGCGAGTGACGTCAATATAGTCTTTATTCCAGATGACCGCGGTCTTCATGGGTGCGGCCTTGCAGTAGATCTTGTTTGCGTATGCGCCCATGGGATCGGCGGTAAATTCATCCCGGTCGATGAGCTCCACGATCTCATCATAGCGGCTGACGGCCAGCATTTCGATGGCCTGCTCCATGTGATCCTGACGGAAGTTGATGGAGCCGAAGATCAGATGATTCTCAAAGCCGAAGGGCATGGTGTCCACGGTAACCTTCGGGCCCAGGGAGAAGCTGTTATAAATGCCGTTGCAGCCCAGGACCTTGTGGCGGAAGGCAATTTCATGCTCCACATTGGCGCCGCTGACGCCGATGAAGGTGGTGGCGCGGCCGCCCAGAGCCTCGCAGATGGCCGCTGCCAGCTCGTCGTTTGAGTCATACTTGCTCTGCACATAGATGCCGTCCGTGAGCTCCAGGGCAAAGCGCACCTTGTCGCTGTCGGGTGCGGAGCGGGCCACATAGACGATCTTGGCATTCGGATGGGCCTGACGGATCACGTCGCCCACGAACATACCGGTGGTGCCGAGACCGAAGATGACGGTACGCTGGAAGATCTCGTCCGCTGCGATGGGACGTGCTTCCTCCAGAGAGCACTGATGACGGCGTGCGGTCTGGCGGAACCAGTGGGCGCTGCCCAGGTCTTCCATGCGCTCCAGCTGGAACAGCATGCAGGCATAGGGATCCGGGAACACCATCTTCTTTGCAAAGCTGAGATCCAGCTTGCCGTCGTGGACATAGCCGTCCGGAATGGACAGCAGCATGTCGGGATTGACGTACATATCATCGGAGAAGAGACCATCGGCCTGGTCGCAGCCGTATTCAAAATAGGTCTCGTCCTCGGTGTAGCGGGTGGGATCCACGCTGTCGCCGCCGCGAATCAGCACGATGGCGAAGCGGTTCTCGGAGGGCACCCAGACGATGCCTTCGTGGCCGTTGATGAGGCGGTCGGTGCCGGCCGGGAATTTTGCGCCCAGCTCGCCCCGACGGCCCATTTCCATGAGCTCATGGTCGGTGCCGCAGAAGCCCACCATCACGGGGTGCACCAGCACGCCCTCTTTCTTTTCCTCGCCCCGCAGACGCTGGCGGGGCGGATTGATCAGTTCGATTTCGCCGTATTTCAGGGGATGCTCGGCGTCGTTCTGAAAATAAGTCGCAAATGTTTTCATGCCGGTTTCCTTTCCGTTTCTTATTTTTCCAGATACACGGCAATGGCTTCAAAGTCCGCCTTCAGCTCTACGGTGAGCTGGCCGTTTTCCAGGGTGATGGCATTCTGTTCGCTGTCCATGGTGCGCAGAATACGGGAGGCATTCACAGGGAGCGTGATCTTCTCCGGGTACTTGCCGGCGAAGGTGTGGATGACCATGAGGGTCTTGCCGTCCTCGGTCTCGCGGCACAGGGCCTGCCATCCCTCGGGATGACGCCAGCTCTTGGACATCTCGCCATAGAAGGTGGTGAAGCCGTCGCGGATGACGCCGCGGACTTCGCGGTAGAAATCAACGCCCTCGTCCACCTTGGCCCACTGCTCGTCATTAAGACCCAGCACGTCGCCGGAGATGCACATGACGCCCAGGAAGGTGTTGATCAGGGAATAGTTGATGCGGCGGATGGAGTCCTTTGCCTGCATGACGGCCCAGATCTGGGACTGACCCGGCAGGATCAGGCGATGGAGGGCGGCGGCGATGATGGGGATCTCCACGCACTCATGGGCGTCGGAGAAGGATGCCATATCGGACACGCTCATCATAGCGGGCTCCAGACGGTGGCCGCCGGAGGAGCAGTTTTCGATGCACAGATGCGGAATGCGCTCGCGCATCCGGCGGAAGAAGCGCAGGGTACCCTCGCCGTTCTGGCGCAGGCCCTCGCCCAGGGATTCGGCGCCGTCACAGCCCATACCGATGGTGTCGTTATAGTCCACCTTGATATAGTCAATGCCGCAGCGCTCCATGAGATCGATGACGCGCTCTTCGAGATAGGCATGGGTTTCTTCCTTGCGGAGATCCAGGAAGCGGCGGTTGGCGGTGTCGATGGGCACGCCATGACGCTTTAAGAGCAGATCCTCGTTCTGGAACATCCGGGAATAGCGGGAGCAGGTCTCTGCCTCAAACCACAGACCGGGCTTGAAGCCCGCGCCGTGGATATAATCCATGGTGGCCTTGAGACCCTCAGGGAACATCTCGGCGTCGTTGGGGATCCAGTCGCCGCCGCAGTCGGTCCAGTTGATGCCCTCGCGGCCGTACCAGCCGCAGTCAATGACGAAATAATCGTAGGGACGGCCTCTCAGGCGGTCCACGATCTTGACGATGTTATCATGTGTGGGATTGCCCCAGGTGGTGCAGTATTCATTGAAGAGCACCGGCAGATCCCGGTCGCGGCCGACCCAGTTCTCCCGATGGAGATCCTGCAGCCGCTGGGAAACGGCATCCACACCGCCCACACCGACGGTGAAGTAGGCTTCCGGCGTATGGAAGGACTCGCCGGGATGGATGATCTTGGCCCAGTGGCCATAGTCCTCATCCGGCAGACCCGTCATGATGGCAAGGCCTGCGTCCTTGCGGCGCAGCTCGATCTGCCAGGAGCCCGGCCAGGCAAACTGCAGGGCCCAGGTGACGCCTGCCTGATAATCCTCCACGGCGGCAAAGGGGAAAT